>SKYV01000092.1 GCA_007127745.1 Balneolaceae bacterium | reverse complement strand
TGCCAGTGAAATTCCACATTTTTCACATCGCCGATCCAGCCCTCTGCGATCAATTCTTTTACTTTTGTTCGATATGGAGGATAGCGGTAGTTAAATGTTACAATCACATTTTTTCCATACTTGTGTTCGGCATCGAGAATTTCCTGCGCCTTTTTCTCATCGATAGTCAGCGGTTTTTCCGTGATGATATCACACCCGTGCTTCATCCCCGTGATGATATGCTCGTGATGCACATCATCACGCGAGGTTACAATCAAAACTTCCGGCTGTTCAGAACTGAGCATTTCATCCAGATCGGTGTAGGTAGGAAGGTTCCCCCCAACATATTCCTGTGCATACCGCAGCCGTCCCGGGTTGATGTCGCAAAGACTGACCAGCTCCGTGTAATCCGAATACTGGTCCCGAAGCCTTCTCCCGAACATGCTGATTCCGCGAACACCGGTTCCAACCAAAGCCATCCGCCTTTTTTCACGCATGAAGTTTGACGCCTTACTGAGATAGGGAGTTGACAAGACTGCACCACCCGCAAGTGCCCCTGTTGTTTTGATAAAATCTTTCCGCGTATAATTTTTACCATTCATATTAGTCCCTGTTTTTTTGATTATTCTAACTCACGTTTCACGGCTTCGCAGTGTACGTTTTTAGCGCATGTAAAATGACCTTGAAGCGCTTGAAGCACAGCTGAAGTCCTTCAAGCGTCACGGCGAAGTCACCAAAAAGAACTCTTCAAGGAGCTTACACATGCTTGAAGGATCTTTTTTGCTAAATAGTTACTTCGCTGTGTGACGTTATCCTCGTGCCGCTCTGCTGCATATTGCTGAAAACAGGCAGCTTTGCAGCCCATGTTCCGTCCCGGAGCAGAGCACCGAGACGAGAAACAGGGACGCACTAACGTTCAAATTGTCAAGCAGCCAAATATGTGATCAAATCCTGTACTTATCCGGCAAGGTTACTTCTTTCCCGGTTTTTGTTGCCTCTTCAGCCAACAGCGTCCAGATAGATGCATGGTATCCTTCCGTGGTTAACTTCTCCGGAGCGCTGCCTTTTCGGATGAAGTTGATAAATCCTTCCATGTAGAGCAGCGTATCATTCATGGCATAATCGGGCGATATGTAATCTCCTCCCAGCCGGATGGGTGCATCTGGTATCCAGGTAGCCCCGCCGATGGGGATAGCATCGTTTTCCCCATCCTGAATATCTTCGATCAAGTCCTGGATGGCCGGGGGGTCGGCCGGAAACTCTTCAAACTGCATGTTCGATTCCAGTTCCAGCGTTCCGTCATTCCCGAGCACCTGTACTTGCATCCCGTTGTGCTTATTGCTTGTGATGCAGTCGTACGTAAAGTGAATTTTTTCGGGATATTTAAAAACCAGCGCAAAGTTATCGTACACTTCTCTGCCGTCATCAAAATGGTTGATGCTTCCGCTTCCCATCACCGAGAGCGGTTGTGTGCCTAAAACCCAGTTTGCCACCTGGAAATGGTGAGAGCCCAGCTCGGAAATCATCCCGGCCGAATATTCATCATAAAAGCGCCAGTTTCTTTGCCGGTCGAGTTCGGTGCCGCGTCCGCCTGTTCCCCGGTAAAAAACCCAGTCGGTATTTCTGTGCCACCACGCCCGCAGCATGGTAATCGGCCCGATATCTCCCCGTTCCAGCCGTTCCATCGCCTCCAGGTAGATCGGGTTAAAGAGGCGCTGATGGCCGATCAGAAGAATTTTCCCGCTTTCTTTGTATGCATCATACATTCCTTTCACACCATCCAGAGTCCGTGCCATCGCTTTTTCGCAGAATACATCAATGCCGGCATGAAGACAATCTATCGTCGGCTGTGCGTGTTCGTGCAGTGGGGTTGCAATCACCACTCCATCCAGATCCACGTTTTCAATCATCTCGCGATAGTCGAAGAATGCTTCTGCCTCGCCATCAGTCAGTTCTATGGCACGCTCGTAGTGCGGTTCGTAGGTATCACAAACAGCGGCTATCTCCAGGTTCAGCGATTTCTCAAGCTCTTTCAGGTTCAGCAGAAGTGCGCGGCCTCTCGACCCCACGCCGATTACGCCAATGCGAACACGGTCGGAGGCACTCCTGCCGACCGGAGCCGGATTATTAAACACGGAAAACCAAGGCATGGTGGTTGTTAAAAGCGAACTGCCGGCAAGCGCTGCAGTCATTTCAAGGAATTTTTTTCGGTCAATATACATGGTTCAATTATGCGGTTTGATGTTCATCAAAGGTTTTTACAGTGGCTTCTCCGGATTCATAATCAACGGAGATTACTTCCAGATTGTCATACTGTTCTTTTACTTTTTCAATTTTTTTGTCGGGCAAAATCAGAAAAGCGGTCGATAGCATTTCGGCCAGCACCGGTGATTCGGAGCAGACGCTGACGGATCGTAGCTGCTCAATCGGTTTGCCGCTCTCCGGATCAATTACATGGCGATGATTTTTCAGTGTGCCGTTATCAGTTACAAAAAAGTTGCTTGATGTGGACACCGATCCACCGCTTACCCTGAATTCGTGGATACTTTTTCCGGGGTTCAGATAGTCGTTCATCCCGATTTTCCATGAGTTTCCGGCGGGATGATTCCCCGCTGCCAGCACCGAACTTTCCCCAAAACTGATAAAGGCGCTTTCCACCGAAGCATCTTTCAACAAATTACTGATTTTTTCGAGAGCATATCCTTTACCGAAACCGCCGAGATCAATCTCAATTTGATTATTACTGAATTGGACTGATTTTTTATCGTCATCAACATTGACATGCTGCAAGCCAAGATTTTTTTTCAACTGAGCAAACTCATCGTTTTCAGCATTTGATTGCGGTTGGTTTTTCCAGAAATCCATCAAAGGCCGCAGTGTTAAATCGAAAGCACCATCAGTAAGATCCCAGCAAAACCGGCAGGCATTTAAAATATCGAAAAGCTCATCATCTACAATCACCGGTTTTTCTTTGGCACTTTTATTGAGACGGGAAATATCACTTTCGGGTATGAACCGGCTCAGTTTTTTTTCGATTCGAAGCACTTCATCCTTCATCAAATAGAAAACCCGTTCTGCCGTATCATCATCCATCCCGGGCAGCAGGGTGTGAAAGCGTGTGCCCATAGCAAAAAACCGGTTGTGGTAAATGTTTTTCATATATTGATAATAATACTTTAGATCCTCTTTTTCAGTACGGATTAAACGATTCGAAATAAAATCTGTAAAATCTTCTTTAGATTTTTGCATCAATCCTGCAAATCAGATGCAAAGTATGAATTGAGATTCTATCCAACAAAACCGGACAGGTTTTGACAGAAAGTTTACCAATACCCCGACACTAAAGTAACGGGTGAGACAAATTTTTGATGTTCCGATGATCGATAAATTGCCTCAGCCAGTGCCAGGGACCGCAGGCTCTCTTCTCCGGAAACCACCGGCTCACCGTCTGTTAAAAAAGCATCTGTAATTTGTTCATACTGTTTTTGATGCGGACCTGTCGCCAACCCGGATAGCGGACTTTCTGCACCCGAACTTTTGTTCGATCGAACACTTTTTTCATTTGTCTCCGTCGGTTTGATTTCCACACGATCATCTGTCAACAGTGCCGTAGCACGCGTTCCGTTAATTTCAACGATTCTCGGCTGGGCAGGCGTAACTGATGTAGATGCCTCGAAAACACCCATTGCCCCGTTTTTAAATTTTAACACCGCAACTGCGTTGTCTTCGGCTTCGATACCGGGATGAGTTAATGTATCCTTCAAAGCGGAAACCGACTCCACTTCACCCATCATCCACACCAGTAGGTCAAGTGTATGAATGGCCTGATTGATCACCGCTCCTCCGCCGTCCAGTTTCAGAGTTCCTCTCCATTCCGATGACGTGTAATACTCCTGGTCGCGATACCATTTTACGGCTGCCCGAACCATCACAGGATCTCCCAAAATTCCATTATCCAGAGCTTTTTTCATCTGAACCGCCCCGTCTATAAAGCGGTTTTGATAGATCACGGCCAGTTTTACACCATTTTGCCGGCAGCATTCGATGAGCTCTTTTCCGCGTTTAACGGTAACTTCGATCGGCTTTTCCACCACAACATGCTTGCCGGCTTCGGCTGCCAATTTTCCATAATCGAGATGGGTGCCGCTGGGCGTGCAAATAGTTACGGCATCAAGGTTTGAATGGTTCAAAAATTCATGGTAACCGGAATAAACCGGCACATCAAATTGATGAGCAAACGTATTTCGGTTCTGCTCACTTCTGCTGCAGGCGGCTGCCACTTCAGCCCGGCTCAACCCGTTGATTGCCCGTGCATGCGTGGCAGCAATATTTCCAAGGCCTGCAATGCCGAATTTTATACGGCTCTGTTCACTCATCCGGCGTATTTCTGGTACATGGCCTCAATTTCATCAACTGATGGGGCTTCACCATCGATTATCCAAAACCTGTAGTTGATAAATACAGGGGCTCCTTCCGACTGCTGATAGGAGAAAAATTCACCAAAACGTCCGTATAATCTCTCCGACATCTCCTTAGTTCGGCCGGGATTGTCCGGATGGCTCATGTAAACCACCGTATAGGTATTATCTTCAATCTCGAACTGCATAGCATTCCAGGGCATGTTTTCCCGCTCACCTTCAGCGAGTTCATAATCCTGCGGGTAGTCGGCCCAATCGGCGGGACGGATAAATCTTGTGTTTTCACGATTATCAGCTACATATTGTGCTGCACGGAACTGAACACCGGCATGTTGCAAGTCGCCATCGAGGCGGATCAATCCTGCAATGGCATACATTTCAATGCTCAGATCCACAATGTAGCTGTCATCGGAGTGCAGCCACGAGCGAATGTCGCGACGCTCTTCCAGCCATACTTCATCATCAGGTGCCGTCCAGTTAATCTGTGCAATATGGCCGCCGAATACCGGCCCCTCAAATTCATCCAAATATCGTGTGTGTGCCAGATATTCGCCATCATTGGCATGCCAGAAATCCATTACCCGGTCACCAATACTCACTTGATTATAGCCAAAGAAAATACCCCTGTGGTGCGAAAACAATCCGCCCGGGCCTTTGGTGATAATTTTATCGCTTACAGGGCTGAATACGTGATGGAAAGCTTTTTTGGTTTCTTCGGCATTTTCCGGATCATAATCCGGATGCTCGTACTGAAGCAGCGGCTGGCCATTATGAACCAATCTGTTGGAATGGTCACCCACCTGCTCCCAGGCATATCCGGTATCCGCACATTCTGCATCCTGACGGATAGTGTACTCCACGGTTTCGCCGGCCTGCTGGTTAGCAAACCACCAGACATAAGCCCTGGAATCAGTTATTCGTTCAACCTGTGCGGGTATCAGCTCATCATTGGCCTGCAGACAAATTCCTCCTGTGGCATCAGCCAGCGGTACATTCACCGAAACCAGTGCCTGGTCGAGTTCTGCATCGGCTGTATATTCAAATGTATCATAATCCGGGCCGTTGCAATTGGCCGCAAATAAAAAGAGTAATAGGATTACTGAAAGTTTTCTCATCGTTTTAACGTTTTGGTTATCTGTTTAATCATTTGTTTTTGAAACTGTTACACCCGGCGGATATGCAAAATCGTACCACAAGGCATCCAATTTTTCAGGATTGGGCTCACCATCGTAGGTAATATAACGATACCTGACCACATATGGCGATCCCGGTTCTATAGACATAACACCAAGCTGCTGTGGAGCAAAATTAAAAAACGGTTCTTCGGGATGGATGCGAACCGGCTGCGGATGCCTGAAGTTGGAAGGATGGCTCATAATGGCAATTCCGGCAAGCTCTCCGTCACTATGGCCACCAATGTGGGTCCAGTTAACCCGCGTTGCGTGGCCGTCTCTGCCAAGGCCGTCAGACGTTAAGAAAGTGCAATTATCTGGATCATCCCAGTCTTTATGGCCGCGAAAACCCACTCCGCCGTAACGGTATTCCGGTAAAATGAGCGGACTGGACGTATTTGCGGTTTGGGACACAATCAGATCAAATTTATGATATCCCTCAGGTGATTTGAACACCCGGACTTCCCACTCTTCATTCAGTGCAATAACCGGCTCATCACCCGAAAAATCTTCAAAAAAGTGTTTGGAACGAAAGCCTGCAAAAACGGGCCCCTGCCAGGTTTCTTCGAGGCCTTCGGCATGATCAACCTTTCCTGTATTGTTGTGAATATTCCAGAAATCGGGAGTTCGTCCCTGAAATTCGGTGTTCGTCCATGCCGACCAGATTCCGGAGTGATGGGGATGTAAATCAATATTCAAATGATTGGTGAGCACCGTTCCGGCCGGAGATAAAACGGGATGAATATAACCACCGCGCTTATAATCCAAATCCAGTTCATCCGGAATGGTGTTGTAGTCGTGAAAATAGCTTAGAACTTCACGCCCGCCATTTCGAATCACAATGGTGTTATCATCTGTTTGATATTGAACTTCGTTTCCGGCTGAACTTACTCTTCCATCAAACAAAAACGTTTTGGACTTTCCGGCGGACAGATTATCCAGAATGAACCATCCGCGGTTGTTCCGGTCAACCTGAATCTGTTTTTCATCACCATATTGTCCGGTTAACGTGTACACACCTTCTTCAACCTGGTCAGGAAAATAGAACGACACTACGGAGTTCGTGCGGTCAATCTCTCCGGCAGCTACAGTTATTTGATGGGATTGAGCAAACAGCCCGGCGACACTGAAAAATCCCGTAATCAAAACAGTTAAAAAACTTCGTAGAATAATATGCATGGCCTGTCAATTTTTATGGGTTGAATTTTTGAATACCACAGTACCGGTTTTCAGGTGATTATTCACTTTCATCATACCTGAAATAGTTTTTCGTATTTAAGTAACAGATTTTTTCAATCAAATGGGATAAAAGTTCAATATCATCCGGAATCAGTCCTTTTTCGGCGTCGTTTCCGATGACGTTGCAAAGAATCCGCCGGAAATAGTCGTGACGTGAAAACGAAAGAAAACTTCTTGAGTCCGTGGTCATCCCGATAAATTCGCTGAGCACCGCCATGTTCGAAATCACTTCAAGCTGATTTTCAATGCCGTTTTTCTGATCCAGATGCCACCATGGCGGACCATGCTGCATTTTTCCGGGGATGGTTCCGTCCTGGAAATTTCCCGTCATCGTGGCAAAGACTTCATTATCGCAGGGATTGTTGTTATAAAGAACTGTTCGTGGAAGTTTGTTGTCCCTGTCCATCCGGTCGAGCAGGCGTGACAGCGGCCGGGCCGTTTCAAAGTCGCCCATAGAATCAAAGCCGGTATCGGGGCCAAGTTTTTCCATCATTCTGCTGTTGTTATTTCGCAGTGCACCGATATGAAGCTGAAACACCCACTCTTTCTCATGATCCATCAACCCGCAATAATAGAGAAACGCCGATTTAAATATCCTCTCCTCCTGCTCCGAAACCGATTTTCCCGAAAGTGCTTTCTGAAATACAGCTTCACATTGGTTGTCTGTGAACTCATCGGAAAACGGCTCGGTAATTCCGTGGTCGGATGCCCGGCATCCCAGTTTGTGGAAAAAGTCATGTCGGAATTTAATGGCATCCAGAAAATCAGAAAACGTTGAAATGCTTTTTCCTGAAGAGGACTCCAGTTTTTGAACCCATGATTTAAACTGATCCGGATGTTCAACTTTCATACCGGCATCCGGGCGGAAGGTGGGTACCATCAAAAAATCTCTATTTTCTTCATCCTGAAATGCCTGATGATGCTCAAGTGAATCCGTAGGATCGTCGGTGGTGGCCACCACTTCAACCCGGAATTGCCGAAGCAGGCTTCGGGTTGAAAATTCCGGAGATTGAAGCATTTCATTACACTCGTCCCAGATCTCCTCTGCAGTTTCACCATTCAGCAGGCGGCCGTTTATCCCGAACGGAAAAGCCAGCTCCATATGCGTCCAGTGGTAGAGTGGGTTTTTCAATGTTTTGGGAACCGTTTCGGCCCATGCCAGAAATTTCTCTTTGTCGGAAGCATTTCCTGTAATAAATTTCTCATCCACTCCACAGGCACGCATCCCCCGCCATTTGTAATGATCTCCGGCCAGCCAGATGTGAGTGAGGTTTTTGTAGTTTATATCCTGCACAATTTCATCCGGAGGAAGGTGGTTGTGATAGTCGATCACCGGCAGATCTACAGCCACACCGTAATAAAGCCTGCGTGCAGTTTCGTTTTCAAGCAGAAAATTTTCGTGAATGAATGGTGTTTTCATGTTTTATGAATTATTAAGTCATGAGTATCAAGAAATGGGTAGTTAGAGAGCAGAAGTGAAATGGCAGAGGGCAGAAGTTTGGTGCAAACCCTTATACTGAGCCCATCGGAGTTTGGCACAAACGGGACGTTTGCGCCATACTTTTGCCATCTCACCTTTACCTTTTCACTTTTCACTTCTGCCTTTTGCCTTCTCACGCCTACCTCTCCACCCTGCCGGAGCCGCCGCTTTGCACCAGTTTTTCCACCTCGTCAGCACGAACCAGGTTAAAATCACCGGGGATAGTCTGTTTCAGGCATGATGCAGCCACGGCAAATTCCAGGGCATCTTTTGTGTTGGTTTTTGTTAGTAGCCCATATATCAAACCGGAAGCGAACGAATCGCCGCCGCCCACACGGTCAACTATATCGATTTCATACCGGGTTGAACGCTGAGGAATCTTACACTCTTTGTCATCATGAAGCAGAGCGCTCCATCCGTTCATGCTTGCCGAGAAACTTTCCCGCAGTGTGATGGCAACGGTATCAAAACCGTATTCCTTTTTTAATGCCCTGGCGAGGGTAACGTATCCCTCTTCATCCAGCTCAGCCGCTTCAATATCTGTGGACCCGGCTTCAAACCCCAGGCTTCGCTGGGCATCTTCTTCGTTGGCAATGCATACATCCACATAGTCCATGAGGGGATTCATCACGGCCTGGGCTTCTTTTTCTGTCCATAACTTTGACCTGAAATTCAAATCACAGCTTACGGTTGCTCCCGCTTTTTTTGCAGCAATACATGCATCTTTTACTGCATCTGCAAGATTTTTACCAAGTGCGGGGGTAATCCCGGTCCAGTGAAACCAATCTTTGCCTTCAAAAATAGCATCCCAGTCTGCCATTGAGGACTCCATTTTACTGACGGCAGAATTCGCCCGGTCATAAATCACTTTCGACGCCCGCTGGCTTGCCCCGGTTTCCAGAAAATAGATTCCGAGCCTCTCCCCTCCTCTGAGAATATGATCGGCCCGGACACCATACCGGCGAACAGCCTGCAGCGCCGCCTCTCCGATTTCGTGCTTTGGAAGGCGGGTTACGAAATAACTTTCCAGGCCATAACCTGCCAGGGCAACAGCAACGTTCGCTTCACCGCCACCATACGAAACATCAAATTGATCGGACTGAACAAACCGCTTGAAACCTGGTGTGGAGAGCCGCAGCATGATTTCTCCAAAGGTGACAACTTTCTTCATTTCGTGATATCCTCCTCTAAATTTTCAATTAAAACTCTCGCATTCTTTTCGATATTTTTGAAATCTCTTTTTTTCAAATCATCCGAACTAACCAATGCACTGCCAACACCAACAGCACATGCGCCGGCTGCCAGCCACTCTTTTCCGTTGGTTAACGTCACTCCTCCGGTCGGCATCAGTTTGAGGTGAGGCATCGGGGCTTTTACGGCTTTGAAAAAATCCATCCCCACAATGTTGGCCGGAAATACTTTTACGATGTCGGAGCCAAGTTCCCAGGCGTACTGAATTTCTGTTGGCGTGAATGCCCCGGCCATCACCGGTTTGCCAAGTTCTCCTGCTTTTTGAATGATTTCTTCTTTTACCACAGGGCTGACCACAAACCGGGCTCCTGCCTCAATTGCCTGCTGAGCCGTTGCCGCATCCAGAACCGAACCAACGCCAAGGAGCATATCTTCGGGAAGGGACGATGCAGCTTTATTGATTAGCCCGAGGGCATCCGGCACGGTCATGGTAATTTCCAGAATCCGCACACCACCATTGTAAAGCGCTTCAGCTACAGGTTCAAACAGACTGGCATCAGGGATTCTGAGAACCGCAACAGCTTTTTCTTTTTCTATAAATTTGAGCGTATCCTCACGTTTCATTTTTCAATTCATTTATTGTGAGATTCATCAGATTGTCATCGCAGTAAACCCTCCATCCACCGGAACAATAGCGCCGGTTACAAAAGAGGATGCTTCGTTTGAAGCCAGCCACAACAACGCGCCGGCAAGTTCCTGCGGTTTCCCGAACCTTCCCATCATGGTGTGATTAAAAATTGCCTCGGTACGTTCGTCCGTCAATATCTCACGGTTCTG
>SKYV01000008.1 GCA_007127745.1 Balneolaceae bacterium | reverse complement strand
GATAAGTCTTGAGCGATCAAAAAATCATTTTTTCCATGGAAGGTGTTGGGAAAGTTTATAAACCCAACAAAACCGTTTTAAAGGATATTTATCTTTCATTTTTCTACGGAGCCAAAATCGGAGTTCTCGGCCTGAACGGTGCCGGGAAAAGTACACTGCTTAAAATTATTGCCGGAGAGGAAGAGGATTATCTCGGCAAAATATCCCGGCAAAAGGGCATCACATTCGGATATCTCCCTCAGGAACCGCTGCTTGATGAAGATAAAACCGTGATTGAAGTTGTGCGGGAAGGGGTGCAGGAAACGATGGACCTGATTAAGGAATACGAAGCCGTGAATGAAGGTTTCAGCGATCCGGACGCCGATTTTGATGCGCTAATCGCCAAACAGGCCAAACTTCAGGATGAAATTGACCGCATCGGGGCGTGGGATATCGACTCAAAACTGGATCAGGCGATGGATGCCCTTCGGTGTCCGCCATCTGACGCATCCGTTCAAGTGTTATCGGGAGGTGAGAGAAGGCGTGTTGCCCTTTGCCGGCTGCTGCTGCAAAAACCTGATGTGCTGCTGCTGGATGAACCGACCAACCACCTTGATGCAGAATCAGTAGGCTGGCTGGAACAGCACCTTGCCAGGTATGAGGGAACCGTGATTGCCGTAACCCATGATCGCTATTTTCTTGACAATGTTGCCGGATGGATTCTGGAGCTGGACAGGGGAGAGGGGATTCCGTTTAGGGGGAATTATTCATCATGGCTCGAGCAGAAGAAAAAACGGCTGGAAACGGAAGAAAAGCAGGAGTCGAAACGACAGAAAACACTGCAGCAGGAGCTGGAATGGATCAGGCAAAATCCGAAAGGGCGAAGGGCAAAAAGCAAGGCACGGATCAACGCCTATGAAAAAATGCTCTCGGAAGATTATCAAAAGCGGCGTGATGATATGGAAATTTTCATCCCTGCCGGACCGCGCTTAGGCGATAAGGTGATCGAAGCTAAAAATGTATCGAAGGGATATGATGACCGGCTGCTTGTGGAGGATATGAATTTCAGCCTGCCGCCTGGAGGAATTGTTGGCGTCATCGGCCCGAACGGTGCGGGTAAAACGACCCTATTCAGAATGATTACCGGCGAAGAGGATCCAGACAGTGGCGATATAGTTCTCGGTGATACGGTTGAGCTCGGATATGTGGATCAAAAACGGCCGCTTGACCCCGAAAAATCGATCTGGCAGGAGATATCGGGCGGTGAGGATTCCATACAGCTTGGAAATCGTGAGATCAATTCGCGTGCATATGTGGCGCGGTTTAATTTCAGTGGCAGCGATCAACAGAAAAAAGTGAACGAAATTTCCGGCGGTGAGCGCAACCGGGTTCACCTCGCCAAAATGCTGAAAGAGGGGGCAAACGTACTGCTGCTTGATGAGCCGACCAATGACCTTGATGTGAATACACTGAGAGCCCTCGAAGAAGCTCTGCTCGAATTTGCCGGTTGTGCTGTCATCATCACACACGATCGGTGGTTCCTTGATCGGGTGGCAACTCACATTCTGGCATTTGAAGGCAACAGCCAGGTAAAATGGTTTGAGGGAAATTATCAGGAGTATGAAAAAAATCGCCGTAAACGGCTGGGAATCAGTGAAGATCAACCCACCAGAATTCAATACAAAAAACTGATGAGAGATTAATACGGGCCTGAATTCAATTTCAGATCTGGCTCAAGCGTCCGCTTGTGCCCCGCTTACAATCTGGAGCAAGTGTCCACTTGTGCCTCTTGCTATAAAAAAATCCCCCAATCTGGCGCAAGCGTCTCGCTTGTGCCCTGTGCCATTAAAAACCAGACTGGTGCAAAGCTTTTCCACTTGTACCCTGTGTTATAAAAAAATCTCCTGCTTGTATATAGATATGGAGATGCCTGCTTCTGCGCAGGCATGACGAACCACCCTGTCCCGATCAGACTGAAGGATGGCACGAGCACCTAATGCACAAGCACCATAGGCACAAGCGGGGACGCTTGCGCCAGGATAGAGGTCCACTTTTTGTTTTTATGTGCACTCCCCGATTTTTTATTATATTAATTAGACGTGTATATCTAATTTAAATTTCTCAAAACCTGAGTTGATTATGACAACGCCAAGACCTCTCACACGCCGCGAATTTATGAAGTTGTCAGCCGCAGCAGCTGCAGGAATCGCTGTTTTACCGGGCTGTTCGTACGAAAGAAACAGTTTTCCAGAGCCTTTGAAACGGCGATTTGGCCGGACTAATTTTGATGTAACTACTTTTGGCCTGGGCGGACAATCCTCCATCCAATGGACACCTGAAGATGTAAATCCCTTAGATATTATCCTCAAAGCTTTCGACATGAAGGTCAATTATTTCGACACATCCAATGTGTACGGCCCCAGCCAGGAAAATTTTGGAAAAGCATTCGAAAAGTTGAACCTGATACCGGGCCGGAGCAACTATAATGAAAACCTTCGCTCAAATATTTTCCTCACCACAAAGTCGATGATTCGGTGGGCGAAAGGCGGTTATCCGGAGATGGACAATGTGCGAAACAGCACCAATGCTGATCATGGAGAAGGTGCTGTGGCCGACCTGAAGCGCTCACTCTCACAAATGTTTGGCGACGGCCGGGGGAATTATCCCGAAGGTGCCTATGTAGATATGGTCATGATTC
>SKYV01000182.1 GCA_007127745.1 Balneolaceae bacterium | reverse complement strand
TGGCCGTTTTTTCATCATACCCTTTTTCTACGGCCTGTTTCACAAATTTTTCCTCTTCCGGCGGCAGCAGTTCCGGCTGTTTTTTTCCCATGATCCGGCGCAGCACATCGGCTTCTCCAAGAGTATAGCCGCCCATTCTCTGTGCAACCATCATAATCTGCTCCTGGTAGATCATAATGCCGTAGGTTGGCTCCAGGATATCGCGCAGATCTTCGTGATCGTACGCTACTTTTTCTTCGCCGTGCTTTCGCCGGATGTAGTCCGGTATAAACTGCATCGGTCCGGGCCGGTAAAGTGCATTCATGGCAATCAGGTCGTTAATACTGCTGGGCTTGAGCTGCTTCAGATATTTGCGCATCCCGTCCGATTCGAACTGAAAAATGCCCACGGTTGCTCCCGCCTGATACATCTCGAACGTTTTTTCATCATCGAGCGGGATATCATCCAGATTGTATTTTCTACCGTGATTTTCTTCTACAAACTGTATGGCCGTTTTCAGAATAGAGAGGGTTTTGAGCCCGAGAAAGTCCATCTTCAGCATGCCGGCATCTTCAATCACTTTGCCGTCAAACTGTGTTACGTATAACTCCGTATCTTTGGCCGTGCAGATGGGAATATATTTTGTGAGCTTGTCCGGGGCAATAATTACACCGGCGGCATGAATTCCGGTATTGCGCACAGATCCCTCGAGGGTTTCGGCCATTTGCAGGGTTCGGCCTTCCAGGGAGTCGGACTCCTTGATTTCTTTTAGCTCTTTTACCTCATTGAAAGCTTCTTCAAGCGAAATCCCGATCGTTTCAGGCACCATTTTAGCGATCCGGTCGGCATCGGGCAGAGGCAGATCGAGCACCCGGGCAACATCCCGAACTGATGAACGGGCTGCCATGGTACCAAATGTGATAATGTGCGCCACCTGGTCTTTCCCGTATTTATCCACCACATAATCGATCACGCGCTGGCGGCCGTCGTCATCAAAATCGATATCGATATCGGGCATGGATACCCGCTCGGGATTCAGGAACCGCTCAAAAAGCAGATCGTATTTAAGCGGATCGATATTGGTGATACCCGTGCAGTAGGCCACCACTGATCCGGCAGCCGAACCCCGGCCCGGCCCAACATACACACCCATCTCTTTGGCGGCATCGATAAAATCCTGCACAATCAGAAAGTAACCGGCAAATCCCATTTTTTTGATGATGCCCAGTTCATGGTCAATCCGTTCCGTCACCTCATCATCCACCGATTCATATCGCTCCTTCGCCCCTTCGAAGGTTACATGGCGCAGATACTCATCCTCCGACTCAAACCCTTCAGGGAGTGAAAAGTGGGGCAGAATCACATCTTTGGCCAGATCTATAGGCTCAATTTTATCAGCCAGTTTTTGCGTATTCGTAATCGCTTCGGGGATATCGGCAAAGAGGGCTTTCATCTCCTCCTGCGTTTTGAAATAAAATTCATCGTTCGGAAATCCAAAACGACGGTCGCGCCCTTTGCCCACCGGCGTAGAAATCAGCTCATTGTTGTCTATGCAGAGAAGTCCATCGTGCGCTTTGGCATCGTCCTTCTCCATATAAAAGGTGTTGTTGCTGGCAATCACACTGATGTTGTATTTTTCAGCAAATGTCAGCAGAACGCTGTTCACACGCTCCTCTTCCTCCAGGCCGTGCCGCATCAGTTCGATGTAGAGATCATCCCCAAAAAGTTCGTGCCACCATTGCAGGGCTTCTTCGGCAGCAGCTTCTCCCCGGTTCAAAATCAGGTCGGGCACTTCTCCCAAAATTCCGCCCGTGGTGGCAATCAAGCCTTCCCGGTATTTTTCAACAATTTCGCGGTCAATTCTGGGAAATTTGTAATAATAGCCTTCAACAAATCCGAGCGAACACATCTCGGCCAGATTTTGATAACCCGTCATATCTTTGGCAAGAAACACCTGCTGATACCGCTTGTCTTTATGATCGCGTGTGAACCGTTTTTGATGGCGGTCTTCCACAAAATAGGCTTCCAGCCCGATGATGGGCTTGACACCCGCCTTATTGGCTGCTTTCACAAAATGAAACGTTCCGAACATATTTCCCATGTCGGTTAAAGCCACGGCCGGCATTCCGTCTTCTTTGGCTTTTTCAACAAGATCGCTGGTTCCCGATGCCGCCTGAAGCACCGAAAATTTTGAGTGATTGTGCAGGTGCACAAAGGCAGAATCAACTTTTTCCCCTCTGCTCTCTTTGGGCAAATCGATTACCGCCCCGCTCTCATCATCATCTCCGGTGACACCCCGTTTGCGGAGCTCTGCCACTTTCGGCATGTAGTGGTCGGGATCAATCTGTGCAGATGCATTTTGGGAAATCTCTCCCGGCCTGGCAGGGAGTTGCGGTGTAATGACTCCAATGCGAACCAGTTCCAAAAAAGCCCGTGCGGTAGCGTCCACATCGGCGGCGGCATTATGGGCTTCTTCAAACCCAACCTGAAACAGTTTTTCGTGAAGCTCAGCAAGAGTTGGCCATTTGTACCGGCCCCGTCCGCCGGGTATAGCACAAAACTCGGTGGATTTATCTTTGGTGTCGATGTGAATTTTTTCCGACAACGGGTTTATCCTGCCCATCCGAAGATACTCCGATCCCATGATGTTGAGATCGAACTCCAGGTTATGGCCAATCACAAAGGTGCACTTTTCCAGATCCTC
>SKYV01000265.1 GCA_007127745.1 Balneolaceae bacterium | reverse complement strand
TTTTACATTAATGGATAAACACCTAAATATCTAAATTTACAGCGAAAATGAAATGAATTTGTTACAAAAAAAATTTACCCTGAATTTATTCAATCAGACGATGTACCGTTATCTAAAAAAATTCTATCATTAAACAAGTATATAGAAATTAGTCAACAAACCTGTTTTATGTGTTTAATTGTTTTTGCTTATAAAACCTCATCTGATTATCCGTTCATTTTAGCCGGTAACAGGGATGAATTTTTTGAACGCCCGACTCTGCCTGCCCACAAGTGGAAAACAAAACCAGCAATTTTTGCAGGTAAAGATAAAAAAGCGGGCGGAACGTGGCTCGGGTTTACCGAAACGGGCCGCTTTGCTGCTTTAACCAACTTCAGGGATATGAATAATTTAAAAGAGGATGCACCTTCTCGCGGCGATATTGCAACCAGCTTTTTGCTGAACAACAACAGTGTTGAAACCAGCCTGAAAGAGCTGAAAAAGCGTTCAAAGCTTTATAACGGCTTCAACCTCATTGCCGGTACGTTTGACAAGCTCTATTATCTGTCGAACTACAGAGACGAAATTGAAGAGATTATGCCGGGTATTCACGCCATCAGCAATGCATATTTGAATACACTCTGGCCGAAAACTGTAAAAGCGAAAGAAGAGTTTGAGAATGTTATCACAGCCAATCATTTTCGCGAACAAAATCTTTTTGAGATTTTAAAAAACTCCACTACTTATCCCATCGAAATGCTACCCGAAACCGGTTTATCTGAAGATATGGAACAAGCTGTTTCATCAGCTTTTATTCAGACTGAAAATTACGGAACCCGTTCTACTTCTATTGTACGGGTTGATAGTAATCAAAACGCTGAATTGATTGAAAACACTTATAAACCGGGAACCAAAACCGTTACAAACCGGGAAAAACTTTCTTGCAAGTATATAGTAAGCAGCTTTTAGAGGTGAGTGTTGGAAATCTACATGTCAGATAATCGATTCCTGGCCTGTCGCCGGGCATTGGGTGCCGCTTTTTGGTTGGCAGCAATCTCATAATATTTTTTGGCCTGTTCTCCCTGCATTAACAACTCGGAGCTCTGACCGGCAAAATAGGCTGCAAGAGTTAAAATTTCTCGGTCCTCTGCATTTATCAAATCACTACCCAACTCAACAGATTTCGAAAACAGATCAAATGCGGTTTGAAAATCCCGGGAATGGTAAAAGGCTCTTCCGGCCCAATAATTCAGCTCATGTTCCATCACCCGGTGCTCCGGCAAACCATTTTTCTCCCAGTGCTCAATCGTTTCCCGGTAAAACGCCTTCATCGTTGCATATTCATCCAGCTGGGCCATCGTTCGCATAAACTGCCTGCGGTAGTATCCGTTGTTTGGATATTGGTCGATCAACTTTCTGAAGAATTTTTCCGCTTTTTCATAATCCTCTTCATAATTCAGCAGTATGGTAGCCAAAAAATAGGCGGCTTCAGGCCGTGCAAAAACAGCTGTTTCTGAAGCCACTTCCAACGTGTCCAGTCCGCCCTGCCGGTCGCCATCGGGTAAAAACCACGATACGGCCCTTACAACCGGATAAGCCTCCGGTATATAGGCTGAATAGTAGAGCTTCATTCCTTCGGCAAACAAATTATCGGGTAAATCGGGGTCTACTTCCATCAAGCGCTGGTGTGCCTGATACCCCCTGCGTCCAACCTGCATGCTTGTAACCCACTCTTCCCGGTTGGCGTGCATTCTGGCCACATAGCTATTCGCCACGGCGCGCACAATTAAGGCATCGGTGTGATCGGATTGCCGCCGTAACAGACGCGATGCTTCGTAATCAGCCTCTCTCATTTTGTTGATGAATTGTTCATCCATCGAGGTATTCTCCAAATCCTCTAAAATTTCCCACCAGATTTCCATTCCGTCCCAAAGTGCCCAGAGAGGGTGCTCCGGATGATCTTCCCGCCACGGTCTCATAATGTCTCGTGCTTCTTCAACATTTCGATTGTAGAGCGAATCGATCGCAGCTTTTGCATCGATGCTGAAGATGATGTCATCTATCAAAATTTTGGTTTGGCCCTGTACTGAGGGCGCTGCATATATCATAGTGACAAGCAGGAGTAAAATTTTGATGCAGCTGGATATATGCAGCCGGATATTTGAACCAAATGATTTTCTTGGTGACATATTACTTCCTTAAATGATCGAGAAACCAACCCTCCGTTAAATTCAGCACCTGCGTAAATACCGGAGGAAAATCTTCATCTTCAAACGGATGAGACGTTTCAAAGGTATGCCCTGCATTCTCAATAAGCCGTATTTCTTTCTCCTCAGCCGGCGATTTTCGGTACAATTTTTCTGAATCTTTATAAGGCACGGCCTCATCATTTTTTCCCGCAATAAACATCGACGGAATGTAAATTTCCTGAACCCGTTTTATGGCCATCAACCGGTCGGCATTTTGGATTGCATCATCGTATACATCCTTATCCATGGGCAAAATCTGGCCCGTTCTTGAATTTTTTATCTCGGTAACCCCTTTTTTGTTCCAGTCCTCAATCATTTTACTGCTCCAGCGGGTATTGTAATCAGCTACGGCCGCCCAGGTAACCAGGCATTGTATTTCAGGATATTCTGCTGCTGCAGTAATGGCAGTGTGGCCGCCTCTCGAATGCCCAATGATTCCGATTTTATCGGAGTTTAACATTACCTTCTGATTCGAAATTTCTTTTTTCTTAATAGCCCGAATCACGGATCCCACATCTTCCAGATCCTGGCTGAGGGTTTGCCGCCTGAATAATTCCGGTTCATCAAAATCCGTCATACTCTCTCCTACGCCGTTCAGCGACAGATTAAATGCCACTACGACAAAACCAGCCCGGGCAAGTTCCTCGCAGGCATCGGGGAAAGCCCCCCAATCTTTAAATCCCTTAAATCCATGTATAAAAAGTATTACCGGTAAAGCAGCCGGAGTGGGCATAACCGGTACCAGCAAATCGTAATGGATAGGAAGGTTTTCGGTTGATAAAATTTGTCCTCTGTTTTTTGAGATGCTGCTGTAACTCATGAATCTCCTTTTTTGAAGTCCAGTGTGTCAAGTTTTACGAGCCGGCGGAGATCGTTAATTTCTTTCTGTTTCAGATATCGCCAGCGGCCGGTTCGCAAATCCCGGTCGTTCAGCCCGGCATATCGGATCCGTTTCAGTTTATCCACATCGGCTCCCAGATGACCGATCATCCGCCGGATAAGATGGTTCCGGCCTTCAAACACAGTTATTATCAACCCTTTGTATTCGGTGGGTGAGCGCGATACCTTAGCCGGCTGCACAGGCCCGTCTTCGAGGGTAATTCCCGATCGAAGTTTTTCAATCTCCTCATCAGAAATTAACCGGGTGGTGGTTACCTCATAGGTTTTTTTAACTTTGAAACTGGGATGCATCAGTCGGTGAGCCAAATCACCGTCGTTGGTTAATACAAGCAGTCCCATGGTGTTTCTGTCGAGCCGCCCCACGGGATACACCCTTTGGCCGGTTGCTCCTTCTATTGCATCCATTACCGTATTGCGATCTTTTTCATCATCGGTTGTGCTGATGGTATCCCGCCCTTTGTTCAGCAAAATATATACAAATGGTTCCAGCGAAAGTTTTTGCCCGTCAACTTCAACCTGGTCCGATTTTTTCACTTTCGCACCGAGCTCATCAACCACCTTTCCGTTCACTGTAACTTTACCGGAATCAATGTATTCGTCAGCCTCTCGCCTTGAACAGAATCCGGCATGGGCAATAAATTTATTCAGCCTAACGGAATCCCTCAGATACTCTTTTTGAGCCACTCTGTCTGGGCTGGCAAGAGAGTTCCGGGATTGATTCTTTTTTCTTCGCTGTGGATTTCTGCGTTTTTTCCTGCGGTTATTATTTCCTGGTTTAGCCATGAATGCAGTTTAATATTTTTTATGGATTTATTTTCAACGAGTATCCGGTCACGATGATATACAATCAACGTTTATAGAGTCTCATCTCGTTCATCTTTATTGGTTTGTCCTTTATTGGGAACCGGATCGTAGCCGGAAGTTCCCCAGGGATGGCATTTTGAAATCCGCTTGATGCCGAGCCAGCTTCCCTTTAACGGGCCCCACTCGCGGATGGCCTCCATCGTGTAATTAGAACATGTGGGGATATGGCGGCAATTTGACCCAAGATAGGGCGAAATGGCAGCCTGATAGAATTTAATAAGGGAAATGAGTAGCCATTTAACAGATTTCCGTATCCAGTCAGCTATCAATTTCAAAGGTGGTTCCGCTTTTGTCGTCTTTTAACTGAACACCGATTTTTTGCAGATCATCTCTGATTTTATCGGAAGTCTCAAAATCTTTTCGTGCTCTGGCTTCTTTACGGATATCGATCAGCAGTTCGATCAGCTCTTCGGTTTTGGAATCATCCTGTTTGCTGTCTGTTTTCAATCCCAGAACATCAAATACAAAATCATGCACCGTTGTTTTCATGGCTTCAAACGCTTCAACCGAAACATCACTCACACTGATTTGCCGGTTGTGTATTGCATTAATTTTCGAAGACAAATCAAACAGTGCAGCTAAAACCTGAGCCGTGTTCAGGTCGTCATTAATCGCTTTTTGGCATCGATTGCAGGCATCCAGAATGTCGGCATCGGCTGGTTTTTCTCCGTTTGATGAATCCTTTGGCGGGTCCATCTTCTGAAGAAGATCCACCGCCGTCATCAGCCGGTTATACCCTTTCTCGGCAGCACTCAACGCCTCGTTCGAAAAATCGATTTTGCTTCGATAGTGAGATTGGAGCATTAAAAAGCGTACCACCATCGGGTTGTAACCTTTTTCGAGTTTTTCATGATTTCCTTCGAAAAGTTCCTCGAGGTTAATAAAATTTCCGGCCGATTTGCTCATTTTGGCACCGTCTAAGGTAATCATATTGTTGTGAACCCAGTATTTTACCGGATCATGTCCATAAGCGCTTTTGCACTGGGCAATTTCTGCTTCGTGGTGGGGAAACTGTAAATCGAGGCCTCCTCCGTGTATATCAAACTGATTGCCGAGATATTTCAGGCTCATTACGGTACACTCGAGGTGCCATCCTGGATAACCCTCACCCCAGGGCGAATCCCATCGCATAATGTGCTCGGGTGTTGCTTTTTTCCAGAGAGCAAAGTCGTGAGGACTTTTCTTCTCGTCCATACCCTCGGTATCGCGGCTTCCCGCCTGAAGATCTTCCAGTACCTTTCCCGACAGTATCCCATAAGGTTCTTCTTTCCGGTATTTTTCAAGATCGAAGTAAATATTCCTGTTCACTTCGTAGGCATAACCGTTTTCCAAAATCTTTTCGATCAGCTTTATCTGCTCAATAATATGTCCGGATGCAGTGGGCTCTATATCCGGCCGCAGACAGTTCAGGGCATCCATACCTCGGTGATAGCTGATGGTATATTTATGCACTATTTCCATCGGCTCAACCTGCTCGATGCGGGCTTTTTTCAAAATTTTATCTTCTCCCTGCTCGGTTTCTTCATGCTCCAAATGGCCAACATCGGTGATGTTTCTCACATATCGCACTTTATAGCCACTGTATTTCAAATGGCGATAGAGAACATCAAACGTAATGGCCGCCCTGGCATGGCCAAGATGAGGATCTCCATATACCGTGGGCCCGCAAACATAAAGCCCCACAAACGGCGGTTTCAGAGGCTCAAACACCTCCTTCTTTCTTGACAGACTATTGTAAATATAGAAAGGAAAATTCTCGTGATCTGGCATAGTAAATTCGTTGTTTATCCCTTTATTTCATATCTGTATTTGCAAGGATATAGTCGATAAATCGCTGCTGTGTTTTTTGTGTTCTGAATTTACCACGGTAATCGGTGGTAACTGTGCTGCTCACTCTGTCCTTAATACCACGGGTTGAAACGCACAAATGCTGACATTCGATAAACACAGCAATATCTTTTGACTGAAGAGCTGATTCCAGTTCATTGGCAATCTGCAGAGTAAGTCTCTCCTGAACCTGCGGGCGTCGTGAATAATAATCCACAATCCGATTAATTTTGGACAGCCCGATTACCTTCCCCGAGCTGATATATGCTACATGTGCCTTCCCGACAAACGGCAGAAAATGGTGTTCGCAAAAAGAGGTCACATTGATATTTTTTTCAAGTACCATGTCGTGATAATCGTACTTGTTGCCAAACTTTCTGGCCGCCGGTTTATTATCGGGATTCAGGCCTTTAAAAATTTCTTTTACATACATTTTTGCTACACGGTACGGGGTTCCGCTCAGGCTTTCGTCAGTTAAATCGAGCCCCAGGGTGTGCATAATTTTGCCAAAGTGCTTTTCGATGGTCTCTATTTTTTGTTCTTCACTCAGATCAAAAGCATCCTCACGCAGTGGTGTATCCAATGATGTGGGAGTATGATCATCTCCAAGTTCCTCAGCCTCAGAATGCTGAACATCCAGGGTATCGATCAGGTTTTTTTCTTTGCTCATTTGATATTTTTTGCACTAATTTGTGAAATTTCAAAGATCATAAAAATACGGGTTCTCTGTTCAATATCATAATCAGTACTCTACGGCTGTTAAACAGTGTTTGATTACTTATTCTGATTTTTGAGCTTCGATCACTCATTCTTTTTGGCAGGTTTGAATCTGACTACCAAAACGGTATGGCTCGAAACAGAGCGTTGGTTCACTGAACCGGGCAGTTTTTACCGGGGTATCACACATCATATGGTTAATGATAATAAAGAAGATGAAACGAATCGTTAAGAATTCTATCTGAAAGTAATTAAATCGGAATCTTAAATATCAAATATTTGAATTTTTTAGTAATTAACATCAAATACAGCAATTTTTATTGAATTTTGGGTACTTCCATTGTCAATTAAATTAATATTCATTGAACTGTGCATAATGCCGCTGTAATTAGGTTTTTTCGGCAAATTTTTCGTTTATTAATAGAAACAGACTTTACTATGAAATACAAAGAGTTAATAGACCGTCTCTCTGAAAAAACCGGACACCCAAAGGTAAAAACCAGGGAGATGCTCGAAGATACTGTACAAGTTATTTCGGAGCATCTATCTCAGGGGAAAGGAGTGTCTGTACCCGATCTGGGCACATTCGGTACAAAAGTAAACACTGAAAAAAAAGTTTATAACCCCCATTACGAGGCCTTTTTGATGGTTCCTCCCAAACGAACCGTCGAATTTAACCCATCATCCAAGCTTAAAGAAGAAGTAAAGTATCTGGAACAAACCGATGAGTGAAAAAATCACGTTTAAAGAGCTGGTAGAACTCATCGCCAAGCAGTCTCAACAGAGTCAGAGTTCTGCAAACAGTTTTATTCACGAGCTTGTGCAAATTATCGAAAGCGGACTGAAATCCAGCGGCTCAGTCAGTATATCCGGTTTTGGGAAATTTGAACTTCGGTGGATGAATGAACGAACGGGAACTCATCCGCAAACCGGCGATGAAATTACGATTCCCGGACAGAACAAGGTGGTTTTTAAACCTTATAAGGCTCTTCGTGAAGAAGTGAATGTCCCCTTTGCCGGCTTAAAATCACGTATTATAAGGGAAGAAGTTGATGAAGCCATACCGCCGGCGTCCGGTACCGCAGAAAATAATGGTAAAAATGAAACGATCGACGATCTGATTATCGAACGGGATAATCCACACTTCGTTCCACCCAAAAAACAGACAGCAGAAACCAACGGAAATAAACCGGTTGCTGCGAAACTGCCCGATGAGTCCAAACTGGCTGAAGAAGTTCAAAAATCTGGAAATTACAAATGGGCATATGCCGCCGCAGTAATGATTGCTCTCATCGCATTCATACTATTGTTTTTTATGATGCAACGTGATTCTGATACGGCAGAAACACCAACTACCGTACAAATGGAACAGGTTACTCCTCCGATTGCTGAAGAGACAACCCCGGCTGATGATCCTGATCCCGGCATACAAACCGAATTTGAAACCCAAAGTTTTACGGTTGAGCCCGGCCAGTCTCTCTGGACAATTGCTGAAAATCAGCTCGGCAATCCTTATTTATGGCCGGTACTCTACAATCTAAACAGAGACTTGCTAACCAACCCCAACCAACTGCCGGCAGCTTCGGAGCTGGATGTTCCATCTATTTCCGACCCGGAAAACCTGAACGAATTTGAACGAGAACAGGTAGCCCTGGGATATTTCTCGCTGTATGAATGGAACCGTGAAAATAACCCGGAAGAAGCACGCTATTTTCTTTGGGCAGTCGGAGTTTTTTCGCCGGAATTGCTGGCTCAGCCCCCATCTGAAGCCGATCCCGATGATCTGGCTTTTGCAAGAAACAGATAATTCATCTCGAATATAAAATGAACAAGGAGTTTTATGATACGTCATATTGTTATGTGGAAATTAAAAGAAGAGGCTTCCGGAGCAACCAAAGAGAAAAATGCAGAAAAGCTGAAACTGATACTTGAAGGCCTTCGCACAAATATCGACGAAATTAAAGCCGTTGAGGTGGGTCTCCAGATCAATCCGGATAATGACGAAGCTTATGATGTGGTTTTGATCTGTGATTTCGAAAATAAACTTGACTTCCAAATGTATACCCGAAATCCGCATCATAAAAAGGCCATTCGATTCATCGAATCTGTAACTGAAAAGAGAAGGTTTGTGGATTATCTGGTTGATCTTTAATCTCTGCACTTTTTATTCCAATTATCCAGAGTCAGACTGTGAGAATAATACCCTCAATTGTTGAAAAATGGAACGGCAAGACCCGCATAAATTGGAAATTACCGGTGTTTTGGACCTGCATCCGTTCAAACCGAAAGATTTATCCACACTGATCGACGAGTACATTGATGCATGCCTGGAGAGGCAGATTTATCAGGTGCGGTTTATTCATGGAAAAGGAATCGGAAACATCCGCCGAAGTGTGCATGCGCTGCTGGACCGTAACCCGCATGTAACTGGATATCAGCTTGCAGACGGTTCCGGAGGAAGCTGGGGAGCAACTATTGCCAATCTTTCTCCAGAACCTGAAGTATCCAGTTCATAAAAAAGCCTCCGGAAATTAATTTCTCTCCGGAGGCTAATATTAACTCAGTTCAGTATTGCGTGAAGATTAATTCAGAAACTGATCAAACGTCAGCGATACGTAATATATGGCGCCAAGATTGGGTCCGCCATAACTCATAAAGTGCCGATCGTTCATAATGTTCGAACCACCAACTTTCACTACCGATTTCAGGCTTGGCACGGTGTAGCTGATTTGCGCATCCAGCGTTGAAATGGAGGGAACAGTACCATTGGCAAAGGTAGATGTCCATTCAAATTCATCCTGCCACCTGAGCGACAAGTTAAATCCGAGCCTGTCTGTCAGCCTTCGGTTGCCAAATGAAACATTGAATTTGTGCTCGGGCGTATTAAAGTCGAACATAAATTCATCCGTCTCATCAGTAATCAACTTATTCCAGTTGTAGTTTGCCGATAAGAGAAAGTTATTGGGCAGACTGTAATCAAAACCAAATACAGCACCATGAGATTTAACCGTCTCATCCATATTTGTGTAAACCTGGAATGTGTTGGATGCATCCCCGCTCAAAAGGGTTGGCAATGTCTCTGGGGAAATCGGTAAAACATTTCCGCTTTCGTCTTGTAACTGCCTCACCCGGAACTGGGCAATAAAATCGTCGTAGATATTATAGTAGTAGGCTGCATCCACCAGCAAACGGTTGCCCAGCAACCCTTTGTAGCCAACTTCAAACGACTGGATTTGCTCTGGTTTTACCGGGTTGAATTGGGTGAAAGGCTCCAACTCCGAAGCAGCAGCCATACCATCACCTGTTTGCAGAAGCACATTCGTAAACCGATCTACCGATTCCAGTGTAAATGAACTTTCGGTGATGTTGTACTTTTCGGCCAGGTAGGGTAACCCGCCAAGCAAACGGGCAGTAAGTACATTCAGGTCGATATATTGCCCCTGAGTGGTTGGATTTCTAAACCCGGTTTGATAGGATGCCCTGATGTTTTGGTTTTCCGTAACGCGAATGACAGATGAAAGGCGCGGATTAAACTGACCATCAAAGTTTTCATTTTTATCGTAACGGAGTGAACCTGTAAGGCGAAGTCGGTCTTCAAAAAGGGATTTTGAAGCCTGTAAAAATCCACCATATTCATTGATATTCACACCGCCGTCACCATCATCAAAAATGGTACCGTTTGAACGAAGCTGATATTGCCTGAAGCTCAGGCCCAACTGAAGATCGATAAAGGAAATTTCATTCTTGAAATTATAGACACCTTCAGTATGCAAAAATCGGGATTTGTCGTTAAACAGTGCACCATTTGGGATAACATCATTCATAGCACTGGATTTTGCATCTTCAAATGCCTGTGTTCCGGGTTCAATACGGTTCGCATCAGCTCCTGCAATACCTAATTGTTGATTCCCGGTTCGTGCCCAGTTATGGAGATTATTCAGAGTTTGAG
>SKYV01000154.1 GCA_007127745.1 Balneolaceae bacterium | reverse complement strand
TTGGAACCAACCTGGCCATTATTGTGGTGGCGAGTATTACAATGTCTATTTTGGGGGTTGGTTCTTTTCTGGATGAAACCGGAACCAACCTCGATCTGCAGGCACTGCTGATTTTCTGTTTCATTTTCGGAATGGCGGGATCGTTCATCTCCCTCCTGCTTTCCAAAAAAATTGCCAAGTGGACGATGAAAGTCCAGATCATCGACAAACCGCGCAACTCCACCGAAGAGTGGCTTTTCCGAACCATTGAGAAACAGGCCAAAGAAGCGGGCATCGGCATGCCGGAAGTTGGAATCTTTCAGGCACAACAGGCCAACGCATTTGCAACCGGAGCCAACCGCAATAAAGCGTTGGTTGCTGTCAGCAGCGGTATGATGCAGCGGTTCAACCGAGATGAAATTGAAGCTGTGCTCGGCCACGAAGTTGGCCACGTAGCCAACGGCGACATGATTACACTTGCCCTGATCCAGGGTGTGGTAAACACCTTCGTGATGTTCCTGGCGCGTGTTATTGGTTTTGTGGTAGACCGTGTGGTTCTCCGAAACGAGCAGGGCCTCGGAATCGGGTATTTTCTGACAACCATTGCTGCAGAAATTGTTCTTGCAATCCTGGCATCAACTATTGTATTCTGGTTTTCGAGAAGACGGGAATTTGTGGCTGATGAAGCCGGCGCAAGGCTTGGAAGCCGACAGGGTATGATCAACGCCCTGAGAAGGCTGAAAGCGGAAATGGGCGTTCCAAATCAGCTCCCCGAATCGATGCAGGCATTTGGCATCACCGGCGGTAAACGGGGAGGCATTAAAGCGTTTTTTATGACACACCCTCCGCTGGATGACAGAATTGCCGCATTGCAAAATTTAAGTGATTAATTTAGAATATAGTCGTGAGTCTTGAGTCATGAGGATTTCGAACTCAAGACTCACGACCAAGTGGTATCAAACAGACTGTATTACAATACTTACACTGGCGCAAGCGTCCGCTTGTGCCTGCCATACTTATGATTTCAAGATCCAATAAAAACTAATTAACCTATGCTTTTAAAAAGCGAATATCTCTTTAACCGTGCACAAGAATCCATTCCCGGCGGGGTCAACTCTCCGGCAAGAGCTTTTAAATCGGTTGGCGGGGTGCCCGTATTTTTTAAAAAAGCGAAAGGCTCACTCATCACTGATGAAGATGGGAACGAATATATCGACTATGTGGGATCGTGGGGCCCGATGATTCTGGGCCATGCCTACCCGGCCGTCATTAAGGCCGTGCAGGACGCCTCCTTCAAGTCCACCTCGTTTGGTGCGCCCACCCGTCTGGAAATTGATATGGCCGAACTGGTAAAACAAATGGTGCCTAATGTTGACCGGGTGCGGATGGTAAACTCCGGCACGGAAGCCTGCATGAGTGCCATTCGTGTAGCACGTGGATATACCGGAAAAGAAAAGATCATAAAATTTGAGGGGAATTATCATGGTCATGGTGATTCGTTTCTGATTAAGGCCGGCAGTGGTGCGCTTACTTTGGGCAAACCGAGCAGCCCCGGTGTTACGAAAGGAAATGCCAGGGATACCCTTAATGCCGATTTTAACGATCTGGAGAGCGTAGAAAAGCTACTGAAAAAAAATAAAGACAATGTCGCTGCAATCATTCTTGAACCGGTTGCCGGAAACATGGGCTGCGTGCCTCCCGCCCCCGGCTTTCTTGAAGGCCTTAGAAAACTTTGCGACAAGCACGAAACCGTGTTGATTTTTGATGAAGTAATGACCGGATTCCGGCTGGCTCGCGGCGGCGCACAGGAACGGTTTGGCGTGGATGCAGATCTTGTCACCTTTGGGAAAATTATAGGCGGCGGTCTCCCTGTCGGAGCATTTGGAGGTAAAAAAGAAATTATGGATGTAGTTTCTCCGGTCGGGCCGGTTTATCAGGCGGGAACGCTTTCCGGAAATCCGCTGGCCATGAGTGCCGGTATTGCGCAGCTCAGTACGCTTGAAAAACATCCCGAGCTCTATGTGGAGCTTGAAGAAAAGACCGAATACCTGGCCAAACGGCTTCGGGTAGCACTCAACAATCACAATATAGATTATCACATGAATCAAGTGGGATCCATGATCAGCATCTTCTTCACGAAAGAGAAAGTGACAAGCTTTAAAACAGCCAGTAGCACCGATCAGGAGTTCTTTAAACAATTTTTCCATGAAATGCTGAAGCGTGAAATTTATCTGCCACCATCGCCATTTGAAACCTGGTTTTTGGCCACATCACACACGTATGAGATGCTCGATAGAACCATCGTGGCTGCTGATGAATCCCTTGCCGCTGTAAAAGCCTGAAATTCTATCCCAAAGTGAAAAAACATAGTTCCGATTATCGAATATTTGCGTAATATTCAAGCACAGGTTGTTTTTACAGTGCATTATAATCCCAGTTGAACTTATAGTGCACTCAATCATAAACATATGGTTGGGAGGGATTATGAGAAGCAAAAAACAGGCAATTCTTTTAGTACTGATTTTTTCGTTTTTGTGGTTCAACTCCTGTTCAGATAAGGCCTCACACGATGATGAAGTAACCGTTTGGGTTCAGCTTGATGTTACCGAGATCAGGGAAAGCCGCTACAAAATCGGTGATCCGCCAATAACCGGAGTCTTTACCGATGAAATCAATTTTACACGATACGGTTTCTATACATTCAGCCGTTCCAAAAGTGGTCACTTTCAGGCATTGCCCGGTATGGCGTCATCGG
>SKYV01000223.1 GCA_007127745.1 Balneolaceae bacterium | reverse complement strand
TACAGGCTGGCTCGCCATCCAGGAAAAACCGGTTTTTGCGCTGTTCAATATTTCCCTTGGTGGCATTCAGAATGATGCTGTCCACAAGCTCAACCGCAGCAGGCTCCCACTTCACCGCCTCAACCGTTGCCAGCATGGCTTCATGCAGAGATTCAAATTGTGGAATAATCAGGGACTTTGTTTTTGGAAGCGGCACCAGGTTCAGAGTTGCCGATGTGGTCATCGCCAGGGTGCCTTCGCTTCCGCAGAGTAGTTCTGCCAGGTTGAACGGCCGTCCGCCCGGTGTTATCGGATCCATCTCGCAAAGGCGGTCCAGCGCATATCCGGTATTTCGCCGTATAATTTCCGGGTGGGGGTAATGCTCAATAATTTTCTCTTTATGCTTCTTCAACAGATCCAGCATCTCCCGGTAGATGGTTCCCTCAAGGTTATCAAGCCTGCACTTTTCATCAAGCTCTTTTAGCGTCAGTGGTTTGAATGTCGCTGTGGAACCATCACTCAGTACCGCCTCTAATTCCAGTACATGTTCTCGTGTGGTTTTATGTTTGATGGAAAATGATCCGCACGAATTATTTCCGATCATGCCGCCCAGCATACAGCGGTTGGTGGTGGCGGTATCAGGGCCGAATTGCAGGCCATACTTTGAAGCCTCTCGGTTCAGGGAATCGCGGATCACTCCGGGCTGAACCACTGCTGTCCGGTTTTCTTGATCAATGCTCAGAATCGATGTCATGTGCCGCGAAACATCCATGATGATCCCGCCGCCTGTGGTTTGCCCGGCCAGGCTGGTACCTGCACTGCGGGCTGTGATCGAAAAACCCTTTTTTGAGGACAGCTTTACGAGCTGTTGAATGTCGCTGGTATTTTCAGGGAAACTGACTCCCTTTGGCATTTCCTCGTAAATTGAGGCATCGGTGGCATAAAGCCGGCGGGTTAGTATATCTGTTTTGATGGCAGACGACATATAATCAGTTTTGATTTCAGATTTTGCAGTGTGTAAACTTGAAACTGGCGTTCCAAAGCGTCGGTGTGTCCACCCGATATGGTTTTACAGAGTGTAACCCGAAATCTACATCATTTCAAACAGAATTACCTGATACGGGTAGCTGGCAAAAAATCAATTTTACAGCGAAAATGCACTTTTGGCCTTTTTCACAATTTCATCGCCAATGGCGAGCCCGGCGGTGGCGGCCGGGCTGGGAGCATTTAGCACATGAATTTCGCGATCGGTGGTTTCGAAATAGAAATCATCCAAAATTTCCCCGTTGGGTTGAAGGGCCATTGCCCGAACTCCCGACGGTGACTTTTTCAGGTGATGGGATTCAATGGAGGGAACCAGTTTTTGGAGGTTTTTCAAAAAACCTGATTTTGAAAATGAGCGGTACATTTCGTCCAGCCCCATGCGCCAGTGCTGTTTTGAAAGTTTCCAAAATCCGGGAAAATTAAGTGTCTCAATCGTATCTTGAAAATCAAAAGAGGTTTTACTGTAGCCTTCCCGTTTGAATGCAAACACGGCATTCGGTCCGCACTCAACCCCGCCGTTAATGATGCGGGTAAAATGCACACCCAAAAACGGGAACTCGGGGTTGGGAAGCGGATAGATCAATCCTTTTATTTTGTGTTGGGCCTCTTCGGTCAGTTCATAATATTCGCCGCGAAACGGAACAATTTTGATGGTGGGTTTCATCCCGGACGATCGCGCCACTCTATCGCTGTGCAGGCCCGTACAGTTAATAAAATGTCTGGTTTTTAAACTCTCCTTATTGGTTTTAATAGAAATGCTACCATTGGTTTGATACACTCTTTTAACCGGCGAGTTAAATACTATAGAATGACCGGCATCTGTAATTTTTTCAAAAAGCTTACGGCAAACCTCCCCAAAATCTACAATTCCTGCATACGGTACATGAATGGCGCGTACCCCGTTGGAAAATGGTTCAATCTCCATCAACTCTTTTTGGTCAATTAACCGGAGTTCATCCAGCCCGTTTTGCAGCCCGCGTTTATAGATGGATACCAGCTTTGGCACGTCCTCCTCTTTTTCTGCCACAATCACCTTTCCGCAAATGTTATGTGGAACATTATTCTCCCTGCAAAATTCTACAGTTTGCATGCGCCCTTCAATGCAATTTCTTGCTTTGTAGCTGCCCGGTTGGTAATAAATTCCGGAGTGAATGACGCCTGAGTTGTGGCCTGTTTGATGAACGGCAACCCTGTTTTCTTTATCAAGGATCAGCAGTTTACTGTCGGGGTAGGCCAGAGAAAGTTTATAGGCAGTGGATAATCCTACAATGCCGGCTCCGGCAATCACAAAATCATAAATCATTAGACAAATATTTTATTACAGATGTAAAATTTCAGGGCAATGTCCGGAACCATTTTATTACAATCGTTGTAATGATGCCTATAACAAATCAAATAGAAACCGGGCTCTTTTTAAATAGAATTTATACAGACTCTTGCTGATGTTTTGACGTTAAAGAATCGTTAAACATTTTTGGGGAATAACCCTTATTTTCATGCTCAATTAACTAAATATATGCATATGAGAAGATATTATATAGCTTTAATTCTATTCATTTCCATTGCCTTCTTGTTTTCAGGATGTGCTGGAGATGATTCCACAGAAAATCAGGGTGATGCCCACACTCCTGAAGGCATCGTGGAAAATGCCGTTTTTGCTGATCTTGATGGAAATGAAGTAAATATTCAGGATTTCAAAGGAAGCCTGGTTTTGATTGATTTTTGGGAGTCCTGGTGTGGCCCGTGCCTCCAGGTTTTTCCAGCCATGGAAGATCTCAGACAGGAATATCCTGATGAGTTTCAGGTATTGGCAGTTACCGTTGGCTTGAATGAAGGCCCTGAAGATGCCCGGAAATTTGCCGAAGAGCATGGTTATGATTTTCACTTCCTGTATGATGAGCATGAAGTTTTCCAGCGATTGGGCGGACAGGGAATTCCCTTTAAAGCCTATGTTGATCCCGATGGCAATTTTATCAAAATTGAAATGGGGTCCTATGGGCGAGAGGGAGATTATAACCGTGCCAAAGAGCTGATCACAGAATATTTTGGTGAATAACCTTCAACTGAACAACCTGAATTGACTCAACAGATGAACCCTCGGGATTACAGATTTGTTTTTTAAAAAAGATAATTGATAAAGTTAAAACAGAAGAATGGAACAACAAGTAGAAAAACTACCCTATAAAGTTAAAGATATCGGGCTGGCCCGGTTCGGCAGACAGGAAATCGCACTTGCCGAAGCTGAAATGCCTGGATTAATGGCAACCCGTGAAGAATTCGGAAAAACCAAACCGCTGAAAGGAGCCAGAATTGCAGGCTGCCTTCACATGACGGTTCAAACCGCAGTGCTCATCGAAACGCTGTTAGAGCTTGGCGCTGAAGTCCAATGGTCATCTTGTAATATCTACTCAACGCAGGATCATGCCGCAGCAGCTATTGCCGAATCGGGAGTACCCGTTTATGCCTGGAAAGATATGACTGAAGAGGAATACGACTGGTGCATCGAACAAACGCTGTTTTTCCCCGATGGTAAACCGCTGAATATGATTCTCGACGACGGGGGCGACCTCACCAATATGGTGCTCGACCAGTACCCGGAACTGGCAAAAAATATTCATGGAATTTCTGAGGAAACCACGACCGGTGTACTCCGGCTTTATGAACGCATGAAAAAAGGAACACTGCCGGTTCCAGCCATAAATGTGAATGATTCGGTAACAAAATCAAAGTTTGACAATAAATATGGCTGCAAGGAATCTTGTACAGATGCCATTCGCCGAGCCACCGATGTAATGATGGCCGGAAAAGTGGCTGTTGTAGCCGGTTACGGTGATGTTGGAAAAGGGTCAGCTGCCTCATTGCGCGGCGCCGGGGCCCGTGTTATTGTTACCGAAATTGATCCGATTTGTGCTCTTCAGGCTGCAATGGACGGCTATGAGGTGAAGCAGATGAAAGATGCCGCCAAAGCAGGTGATATTTTTGTGACTGCTACCGGAAACAAAGACATTCTGACCGGTGAACACTTCCAACTGATGAAAGACAAGGCAATTGTGGGCAACATCGGCCACTTCGACAATGAGATAGATGTGAAATGGCTAAAAACCAATGCCGAAGAAGAAAACATCAAACCACAGGTTGATCTTTTCCGGTTTGATGATGGCCGCGAACTGATTCTTCTCTCACAAGGGCGTTTGATGAATCTCGGAAACGCCACTGGCCATCCCAGTTTTGTGATGAGCAACAGTTTTACTAACCAGACTCTGGCTCAAATAGCACTGTGGAATGAAGATTTCGAAATTGACGTGCATGTTCTGCCCAAGCATCTGGATGAAAAAGTTGCCCGGCTGCATCTGAAGAAAATTGGTGTAGAGCTGGAAGAGCTTACGGAGGACCAGTCTGAATATATCGGTGTACCGAAAGAAGGACCATACAAGCCCGACCACTATCGGTACTAATGGCTAAATATGTGATAAAAAAAGCCTGTCCTGTGAAAAACAAGACGGGCTTTTTTATTAGATGGTGTCCGGGTCAGGATTCTTTGGTGAACTGAACACTGATATTCAGTTTTACATTTTCGGATACTACAAGATTTCCGGCTTCGGTTACAGCACTCCAGCTTAACCCAAACTCTTTTCGGTTGATCTCACCGCTCACTTCAAATCCGGCTTTTGTTTGTCCGTAGGGATCTTCCACTGTTCCGCCGTGGGTTACATCAAGCTCTACGGTGTTCGTATTGCCGCGGATTGTTAAATCTCCGATCAGTTTGTAGTCGTTTTCACCAAACTTTTTAAACGACCGCGATTCAAACGTCATCTTGGGATGCTCTTCTGCATTAAAGAAATCATCCGACTTCAGATGGGCATCGCGATCATCATTGTTGGTGTCTATGCTGTTTATATCGGCCTCGAAATAGACAGATGAACCTTCAAAACCACCATTTTCTGTCTCCAGGTATCCCGAAAAATCCTTGAACTTACCGGTTACCGTGGAGATCACGAGGTGTTTCACTTTAAATGCAATTTCTGAATGTGTGGGATCAATCGCCCACTTTGTTACTGTTTGTGTACTCATAGTGATAAAATTTATTGTTGATGTTAAATAGTTTAATATTGAACAAAAATTACAAACAAATCATTCCACTTCCAAACAGTTTGCGGCAGCAAGGTGATTTTCAGAATGTTGAAGTTGCAAATAAATAAAATCTGCACTATTTAAAGTACAGGCCAAATAACAACAGAATTTATTACCCGATGAAATTCAGAACTATGTTATTAATGACTTTATCCGCTGTTCTTGTTTCGTGTCAGCCGGCAACAGATCGAGAAATCGTAAATTCCCGGTGGAGTGATGTTCAGCAAACAGGCAGTGGCACCATTACGCTTGCCTATGTGCCCAGCGAAGGTTTCTCCTATTACGACGATGACGGCAACATGACCGGAGTAACCATCGAACTATTTCGTGACTTTGTTGAATTCGTGAATGATAATTATGACGTCAACATCAGCATCCATTATCATCCCATTGAGAACTTTTCTGAATTCTATGAAACGGTAAAAACTTCTGAAGGAGGGGTTTTTGGGGTTGCCAATGTTACTATCACCGAAGAACGAAAAGAAGAGCTGGCATTCAGTCCGCCCTATCTAACAAACATTGCAACACTCATCACACACCGTGATGTGGACGAACTGGAAAACATGAATGAAATTGAATCCGCATTTGCTAACCTGGATGCCCTTGCTTTTGAGGGGACCTTGCACGAAGAGCGGTTAAGAGCTATTGTCGGGGCTTCATTGCCGGACGCCGACATTCATTTTGCCCATTCGAACGATGAAATTATCGAACGCACAGCTGCCGAAAACAGATATTTTGCCTATGTGGATATCTACAACTATTGGCGGGCTACCGAACGGGGAATGCCGGTGCGAAGGCATGCTGCTGCCGATGAAGCCTCAGAACAGTTCGGGATAATTATGCCACTGGAGAGCGACTGGCACGAGGTAATAGATGAATTTTTTGGTCATAATGGCGGATATGTTGAATCAGATCGTTACAGGCAATTACTGAAAGAACATCTTGGCGAAGAGCTGGCTGATTTGCTGCTGTCTCAATAGACATCAAAAAAAGCCGCCTAAAAAATATCATTTCTGCTAATTTGACAGAGATACTTTTTCAGACGGCTTCAGAAAACAAATGGGTTAATTTTTACAACTCTTTGATATAGATATTTTTGAACTGAACCAGCGACGGCGAACTTGCCCATTCTCCATCCACCTTGTGACCGTGATGCTGCAGGCCGATCGGTCCGTTTTCAGCAACGCCGGGGAGATGTGCACCATCAAGCACAGTGTGGCCGTTCAGAACCACGGTTAAATACTCATCACGCATGGTAATGACAAAGGTATTCCATTCACCAATATGGTTGTCAGCATTCAATTTTGGGGTAACACCGGCTACCACTTCCGGTGGCATATTGCGATCCATACGGTATCCGTACACCTCACCGGATCCAATAGGCCATGTCCAGATATTTACCTGGGCTTTCGGCTGGCCGCGGAGGTAGATACCTGAGTCAGAGTCTGGTACGGACATTCTAATCACTTCTCCGTTTTCATCCAGTTTGTGGGTTCCGTCAGGTAAAATAATCGGCACATTTTCATTAATGAATTGGGTTTCAGTAATCCGCCAATCTATGCGAAGTTTAAAGTCACCGTACTCATCTTCAGTCCAGAGATCTTTACTGCCGGGAGCCTGGCTCATGGCATCATAATCAATCACACCGTCTATTACTTGCCAGTGGCCGCCGTCTCCTTCAGGTATAATCCAACCGCTTAAATCTTCGCCGTTAAATAGTGATACCCATCCTTCTTTTTCTTTATCATCAGTAATATCATCGGAATGGATAAAAGCAGAAAAAATAAACAATAGCATTGCGGCAGAAAATACCGATACAAACAGGGTTGTAGAGTTTTTTAGAAATTTCATAACTAATGGTTTAGGGCAAATTTTGGTTAATAAGAAAAATATTTGAGTCATCAACTAATATAAGCAGATCAATTGAATGATTGCAGTTTCATAGCCGAAATTGTCGGTATCAGGTAGTCAACGTTTGATATCATTCTTGCTAATCATTGATGGCATAATCATAGAGATAAGCATTCACCAATAGAAAAACAACGCATTCTTTTTTTGCAATGGCTTAAACCCAATATTTGGACTGTTCAACTTCAATCCGCTTGATACAACAAAAATAATCTTAAATTCGTAATTTTAAGTAGCTGGAAGAGTAACCAAAAATGGAGGGGTTATGATGGAAGATATGAAGAGAACTTCAGTACTTCAGGAACGTGTAAATATTTTGAAAGATCAGGGTTACAGAGGGTTCCATCTGGCGGGCGGCAGAGGAAAACTCGAAAATGCCGTGGAAGTAAAAGCGGAAAACAAAAAAGGAATTGCACTGACGGCCCAGGGTGACACCCTGGATGAAGCTTATGAAAATCTCATCGAACGAATTGATTACTGGCTGGATGATTAAATTCTCACGGTAGTGAAATCCGGCCGGGGTCCTGAACCACTATCTGGGGAGTACCCTGATGTAACCTGATGCGTCCTGTCGCACAAATGGCGCGGTTTACATACAACTCTTCCGGAGGGGTGCGCCACGCTGGTCTGTACTCACCCCAGATAACTACTGTAAAAACCTGATCAGGATAAGGTTCATCAAAATTCAGGAACGTTGGCTGACCATCAATTTCTGTGGCAAACCGCGCCGATGCTACATATCCGCAAACTTGTGCCAATTCTCCAACAAAATCTGATGCCTCCGATGCATCAATAAAAATATCGGGGGTTTGAGGCGGTTCGGGGCTGTACACTCTGGACAACACAAAGACAGCTACAAGCAACAGCGCCAGTAGTGGAAAAATTTTTTTTATATATTTCCTGATCTTTACAAGCATAGTTAAATATCAGACCATTCTACGTAAAAATGTATTGCTGAATCCATTCAAGAATATCATTCATTACCTCATCCCGGTTGGTTTCATTCAACATTTCGTGCCGCCCGCCGGGGTAAAGCTTTTTCGCCACCATTTTTACACCCGACGACAACAACAACCGTTCAAGATTATGAATACCTTTACCCATATTGGATACGGGATCACGGCTGCCGGCAATCAACATCACGGGAATAGCGGGATCATGACTGGCAAATGGAAGGTGCGCATGCATTTTTTTTAAGTCACTGAACAGTTGATGATATAGAGAAATGGTACTAATAAACCCGCACTTTGGATCATCCAAATGTAAATCTACCATTGCTTCGTCGCGGCTCAGCCAGTCACTCTCGGTGCGATTGGGTTTAAATTTCTTATTGTAGGCACCAAAAACAAGATCATGGATAAATTTGCTGCGATGTTTGGGGCCATAAATTTTTTTGATCAGAGCCGCCACATAAATTCCGGCATAGAGTGATAACGGCGGTTTTCCATTGCTGCCAGAATAGATTATTCCGGCCGGCTGATGGTCAAATAGCTGCAAAAATCTCTGTGTAATGAACGAACCCATACTGTGGCCGAAAAGAATGAGAGGACGTTCGGGGAATGAATTCTGCGCCTCTTCATAAACAAACTGTAAATCTTCAACGAGCAGATTAAATCCCTGTTCATCATTAATATAACCGAGACTCTCAGGATCTGTATGTCCATGCCCGCGATGATCGTATGCAATGGCTGCAATTTGATGAGATGCCAGAAATTTCGCAAAATGATTATAGCGCTCCAGGTGCTCGGCCAGTCCGTGAACAATTAACACAACAGCATGCGGCAAACCTTCATCCGGCAACCACTGTTTGGCATTCAGCTTTTTGTTCTGATATCCCGTAAATGTGCGATATGTTGATGGCATACAAGTTGAGCAGTTCTATTAGGGCATTATTCTCAATGTAGAGAAATATAAATTCGGGAAAAAGCTTTCATTAATTGTTCAAACAACCAGTACGGATGCCTATTACAATGGAAAAGCCAAGATGATAATCGCTTTAGTGGAGTTGTTTTGAAAACAGAAAAGGGTTAACTTTCGAATCTGTTTAAAAACACATCTGATATTTAAACTTATCAATTTATCCTGATACAGAATTGAAGATGGCTGATTGACCTTTTGACATTTACCGCTGCGCCCGTAGCTCAACCGGATAGAGCGTCTGGCTTCGGACCAGAAGGCTGAGGGTTCGAATCCTTCCGGGCGTACGATCTAAGAGCCGTTAAGTAATTGAAATTAAATACTTAACGGCTTTTTTTGTTTTGGTACTGACCAACATGTGGCAAACTTTTTTACTTAGGGCTTCCTCAAAAAATCAGGTGTGACTTTGTGAGGAAGCCCTATTTAGATTTAAGAAATGATTTCTCGCAAATAAATCTTTCATTTCCTACCCTTATTTGAACTTGCTTGTGACATGATTTAAACTATGGCAGATTCAACCACTCGCAAGTGGTTAATTAATTATACCTTACAACATATAATCCTATTTTAAACTATAAACAAGCAGAACATGAGCTATCCTGAATTAATTAAAAACCTTTTTCTGTTTCAATATCTATCTGATTTAATAAATGATGTTGGAATCAGCAATTTCATCAAGAAAAAAAGTCAACCCACCATTCGAGTCTTTCTTTTATTTCTGCTTGTCTCCTCCTTCACCATTAATACGACGGCCCTTGATGACCAAAAGAGTGATGAAAATGGATTCCAGGTCCATGACGTGATGTTGCCATTTCCCGGTACTCCTAATGAAACAACACAAGAGATGGACAGAGATGTTATGATGACACACTATGAATACTCCCCCGAAGATTCTCACTTATATTACATATCCATTGTCTATGAGAACCTTCCAGAACACGAAAAACAACCCCGAAAAATATTAGAGGGTTTTTCGCTCGGAAATACGATTCTGGCTGAAGAGGAAATTCAATTATCGGATACTTCAGTAGTTTATTTCCAGGTGGAATCTGACACGAATGAACACCCATCCCGCAATGTAATCGCTTTCGTATATGAGGAAAACATCTACGTGTGGATGGTCCTTTTTCAGCCCCAGCACGAAGTTGGGAATGAAGATGAACTGTTTTTATCGGATCTTGAAAATATCAGGTTTCTCTAAGTTCAGGGAGGCTTTGTCAGAACCTCAATCATCATCTTTTTATGGATATACGTGCACTGTTTGGGATGTAAAGGTTGATGGTTCAAAACAAGTCCAGCCAACAATCTTTGCTTTTACTTTTGTATTGCAGTATTTTTCTGTTCTGTAAAATTTACGCCCGGTATTACAGGCAAAAACGTGATTTATGCACCGAAATGCATTGTACTTCCGGGCGTGAGATACATGGCAAATTGAGCCCTGTACCTTAAAAAGCACCCGTAGCTCAACTGGATAGAGTACCTGACTACGAATCAGGCGGTTACAGGTTCGAATCCTGTCGGGTGTACTTCTTATAAAGCCTTGTAGTTCAATTAATT
>SKYV01000098.1 GCA_007127745.1 Balneolaceae bacterium | reverse complement strand
GATGATATCAATAGCATGAACAAGCTTACTGGATTCAAACTAAAGCAAGCTATACGCATGGATATTCCGGACTATACTGACCCCCCTTGAATCCGGCTCAAAAAACACGGTCGGAGTACTGACATTCCGGCTGATGCTGACCCCCTTCTAAAGAAAATTCGATCTCGATTCCGGAGCATGTTGACCCCCCGTGTGGGGCAGCGGCATCCCACAGAATTTAGGCATCCTCTTTTTATAAGGTTTTGGTTTCTTTGGTGATTTTTAATTCAATCACCAGACGGAATAATCCATGGCAGGTAAACCAAAACCTATGAGTCAAATTAAACAACTGTTACGATTACATCAGCAGGGTGGTGGTAAAAAGCATATTGCCCGCACCCTTGGCATCAGCCGTAATACGGTCAAAACGTATCTGGACAAGATCACCGCCGCCGGATGGGAGATCGATGACCTGCTGGCCCTGGAAGATCCGGTGCTTTCCCAGCGCCTGCATGCCGGCAACCCGGCCTATAAAGATCCGCGGTTTACGTATTTTTCCGAGCGGCTCGACTATTTCACCCGCGAACTGGCCAGAGTGGGTGTGACCCGGAAACTGCTGTGGGAAGAATACCGCGCGTCCGCTCCGGACGGCTATGGATATTCGCAGTTTTGCTATCACCTGAGCAGGCATACAGATGCCCGCCGCCCGTCGATGGTCCTTACCCATCAACCGGCAGATAAACTGTTTATCGACTTTGCCGGAAAGACTCTGTCCATTACGGACCAGTTGACGGGCGAGCTCACCCAATGCCAGGTCTTTATCGCCTGCCTGCCCTACTCCGACTATAGTTTTGTGATGGCCGTACCCAGCCAGACGATTGCCGATTTTATCCATGCCCTGGTATGCTGCCTGACGTCCCTGGGCGGGGTGCCCAGGGCGCTGGTCCCGGATAATTTAAAATCTGCGATTGTCAAAGCCAGCCGGTACGAACCCGATGTGAACCGCGCCCTGGAAGACCTGGCCAATCATTACAACACCACCGTGGTGCCGGCCCGTGCGGGCAAACCCAAAGATAAGGCGCTTGTCGAAAACCAGGTGAAGATGATCTACACCCGCGTGTACGCCAAATTGCGTAATCAGGTGTTTTTCGATCTGGACTCGCTCAATAAAGCTATCGCCAAAAAAGTAAGCACCCACAATCAAACCCGGATGCAACAAAAAGCGTATTGTCGCACCGAACGGTTTCTGACTGAGGAAAAGCCGCTGCTCGCCCCGCTGCCTGCCACCCGGTTTGAACTCAAATATTACAGCCGCTACAAAGTGGCGCAAAACAACCATGTGTATCTGGGCGCCGACAAGCATTATTATAGCGTGCCGTATGCGCACATCGGTAAAACCGTGCAGGTGATCTACACCCGTTCTCTTGTGCGTATCTATAGTGAGGGAGCGCTGCTGGCGGCTCACCCCAGAGACTCTCGTCCGGGTCGATACACGACAACGGCTGAGCATTTGTGTTCGCAGCACCAGCACTACCTGAAGCGCAGTCCGGAGTATTACATCCGGCGAGCCCGCAGGGCGGGACCTACACTTGCAGCACTGGTTGAGAAGATCTTTTCCCAGGACCGATATCCCGAACAACTCTATCGCACCTGCGACGGGCTGCTGAACCTGTCGCGAAAAGCGGATCCCGAGGCCTTTACCCGGGCCTGCCGCTTAGCCCTGGAGCATCAAAACTACTCCTGGGGGTTCATCGACAACGTGTTAAAAAATAAGATGACCGGCCATCCCGAGCCGGACGATTCTAAACAACTTCCCAAACACGGCAATGTCCGCGGGCGGGACTACTACCAACAAACCCTTAAACTGTAACCATTATGGACATAAACACCCAATTTACCGACCTGCGCCTGCACGGCATGCATCGCCGCTGGCAAGCGCTGACCGAAACCCGGCAACATCTTGACCTGAGCCTGAGTGATGGCCTGGAGCTGCTCTTAGGGGCCGAAGCCGAAGACCGGGACAACCGGCGATTCCAGCGGCTGGCCAAAAACGCACGGTTCCGCTACCAGGCCTCTATCGAGGAGCTGCATATGGACGCCTCCAAAGGCATGGACAAAGCTCTCATCAGCCGGCTAGCCACCGGCGATTACCTGCGCCGTGGAGAATCGTTGTTGATCACCGGGGCGACCGGCTGCGGGAAAAGCTTTCTGGCATCGGCCCTGGGCAACCGGGCCTGTATGCAGGGATACAAAGTAGCCTACTTTAACCTTCAAAAGCTGCTGATCAAGATCAAAATGGCCCGTTTGGAAGGGACTACTCTTAAGTTCTTCGAGAAATTAGCAAAAACTGACCTTCTGATCCTCGATGACTTCGGGCTGACGACCTTTGGCCAGCAACACTGTCTGGATCTTATGGAACTGACCGAAGACCGCCACGCTCGCCGGGCCACCATCATTGCCAGTCAGTTGCCCGTTGCCAGCTGGTATGATTTGTTTGCTGAGGAGACGATTGCCGACGCTATTTTAGACCGGCTGATCCATACCTCTCACAGAGTCGAATTGACAGGAGAAAGTCTGAGAAAAAAACTGTAATGTTGTCATAGAATCCCGTTCCCTGAAATCCAAACCTTAGGGGGGTCAATATGCCCGGAATGGGGGGTCAGTATCACCGGAATATCCACAAATAACAATCGTTTCGTGTCGGACGCTTTCTTTGTTTTACCTGTAATCTGACTCATAATTGTGTTTCTGTTTTTTGGTT
>SKYV01000007.1 GCA_007127745.1 Balneolaceae bacterium | reverse complement strand
CCGAACACGGCCGTTAAGCTCCGCAGCGCCGATGGTACTGCAATCGCGGTAGAGTAGGTCATCGCCTCGTCTTCTTTTTTATCAAAGCCTGTTACATCAATCCGTAACAGGCTTTTTTTATTTGTGCGTTTTTATGGGAATGAAAAAACAGTGCAATTTCGTTATATTTTAACATTGCAAATCATCAAACCGATAATTAATCAACCCCCAAAACATTGAATCTGGACGTTCCTTCATCTGTCAATATCAAAAAAAACATATCCTCATTTCTTGATGAGTACAAATCCAAGCTCAATGAATTATTCAGTAAAAGAAATGATGAGAATGTTCTTTCAGCCAGCAGAGGTCTGCCGCCTTATGTTTTAAGAGAAGTGTTGGAATGCAATCCATTGTCCACTTTTATTCCTAAAGAATATAATGGGAGGGGAGCTATTACGAGTGAGGCGTTGTCCATGCTTGAAACCTCCTCATATCAATCCCTCCCTCTCTCTCTGATGATGGGTATAAACGGTGCATTATTTTTACAACCACTGGCCAATTACGGACAGGAAGAAGCAAAACAAAGCGTTTTCCAAAAGTTCTTGGAAAAGAAAAATATGGGCGGTTTGATGATAACCGAACCAGATTATGGCTCAGATGCGCTTCGAATGCAGACCGGGTTCACCTATTCAGAAAATGAACAATCATATAAAATTCAGGGGCTGAAACATTGGGCCGGATTAACCGGATGGGCTGATTACTGGCTGATTACTGCCAGAGGTTATGACAGTAAGGGAGAACTTGGAAGAGATATCGGTTTTTTTGTGCATGATAGTGCTAATGGCGGGATCGATGTACTTGAATATTACAAAAATCTTGGTTTGTACATGCTGCCGTATGGACGAAATAAAATAGACATCCATGTGCCCGCTTCTCACAGGCTGGAACCAAGAACAACTGGAGTTACGATGATGCTTGATATCCTGCACAGAAGCCGTCTTCAATTTCCGGGAATGAGCACAGGGTATTTGAAACGAATGGTTGATGAAGCACTTCAGCATTGTAAAGAACGAATTGTGGGTGGCGCAAGTCTTTTTAAATATGATCAGGTAAAAGAGAGACTGGCTCGTTTACAATCCTATTTCACGATCAGTTCGGCTATGAGCTATTTTACAAGCAGTAATATCTCACTGGCACAGGATACCTCAAGAATGGATGTTGCTGCAAACTCAATTAAAAGTGTGGTAACCGATTATATGCACGAAGCTTCCCAATCTTTGCTACAGCTTGTTGGAGCAAAAGGATATCGCATCGATCATATTGCAGGCCGTTCGATGGTAGACAGCCGGCCGTTTCAGATTTTTGAAGGCTCCAACGATATTCTCTATCAACAAATTTCAGAGTCTGTACTGAAAATGATGAGAAAATCGAAAGAGACAAATTTGTATAACTTCCTGAAAAATTACTCGCTTACCGAAAATTCGGCCGAATATTTTAAAGATATCCTGAATTTTGAAGTAGATAAGAGAATGGCTCAGCGAAAAATGGTACAACTTGGGCGTGCTATAGGCCGGATCGTATCGATGGAAATGACCTTGAAATTGGGAGAAAGCGGCTTCAACAGCGAAATGATATCGAGCAGTCTGAAAGTGATACGCTCGGAAATTCATTCACTCATTTCTACCTACACCAGTAATGAAGAGCCGGATGTGATTGAAACTTTGAACGACAATTCATCGTGGCTGCAATTGATTAAAACATAATTCATTATTGTGAATATGTCTAAACAGTTGGTGGTATTATCGGGAGCCGGAGTCAGTGCAGATAGTGGCTTAGCCACATTTAGAGATTCTGGTGGCCTGTGGGAAGGCTACAATATTGAAGAAGTGGCAGCTATTGACGGATGGCTTCGGGATAAAGAAAAGGTGCTTGATTTTTATAATAAACGCAGAGAACAGGCCGGGAATGCTGAACCCAATGCTGCTCATAAGTCCATTGCCGAATTGGAAAAAGGTTTTGATGTTGCAGTCATCACACAAAATGTTGACGACCTTCATGAAAAGGCGGGATCCAAAAATGTAATTCACCTGCACGGAATGCTGAGGCAGGCAAGAAGTGATAAAAATCCTGATCTGGTTATTGATATTGGGATAAAACCAATCAAAATAGGTGACAAAGCTCCAGATGGCTCTCAGCTTCGGCCAAATGTTGTCTGGTTTGGTGAGCCTGTTCCAATGATTGAAAAAGCCGCTGAAATTGTAAACAGGGCTGATCTTTTTATTGTGGTGGGGACTTCACTGGCGGTCTATCCGGCTGCCGGTCTTATTAATTATGTTGAAAGTGGAGTTCCAAAATATATCGTTGATCCGTCTGAACCGGACTTATACCTCGATGATCAATGGACACATATTCAGGAAAATGCAGCAACCGGGTTGCCAAAACTTTCAAAAAAATTGTTAACTAATTAAATGATAAAAGCTACCGAAAAAGAGAAAGAAGCACTGGAAAAATATCTGCTGCAATTTTTGAATATTGAGAAGATGTTTCCTCTGTTGCCGGGCATTACCAACAAAGAATCGATGGCCGGTTTGATGGGAATCGATCATGAAGAGCTGGAAAATCTCCGGACGCTATTCCGTGAGAATGCAAAAAAAGCTGCTCTTGAAATGCTGAAGGAGGAAGAAGTACTGGAATGGATTGATGAGATTCCGCTGGAAAAGGATGATACGATCGTTGCTTTTGGCGATTCTGCCACCGATGACCTTCAGGGCTGGTTTGAAATTTTCAAAAATGCTCTTGATATAACCGTACCGGAAGCTGATTTTACCTTTATCAACGCCGGAATATCAAACAATACCACTTCGGATGCACTTCGCCGAATGAGCCGGGATGTTTTGAGTTATGAACCAAATTGGGTGATTGTGAGCCTGGGCATGTTTGATTCGCAGCGCCTCTCGTTTGCTCCCGGCAGAACGCTGCTCCCCCTTTCAGAAACCTGGGAAAATTTAACCACTATTGAAGATGCCATTGCAACGGTAACGGAAAATCCGCCTGTCTGGATTACCCCACCTCCGGTAATACCCGGACTGCTGGAAAAAATGGAGCTCTTTGAATTTGAAATCGAGGAAAGGGATCTCTCCAACATCCGCGAGATTTTGACAGGGAAAAAAGGTTATATCGTAGATCCTTTGGGTAAACGAATGGGCAACCCGCCTGAAGCCTGGTACTATTTAAGTGACGGAATTAACCCCTCTCTCTCCGGCCATGTAAATACCGTAAAAGAGCTCCTCAGATCGCTGGCTACTGCCAAAGTGGTGGATAACCGACCGAAGAAGGATCAGGATTGATTGCCAGGTAATCTTAGAATGATTTACTGAACGAAACCAGTTTGAGTGAAGGTTCAAATCGATGGCTCAATCCCTGTCCGGAAAAATCCAGATACGAAAATATGTCTGGCTGAACCAATTGGATATCCGTATCAAAAAGCTGAAATTCTGCAAGCGATTGCCTGTTCATTAATAGATCAGAAATAAAATCCCGGTTTCGTTCGGCAAGCATAAACGAATCCACAAGTCCGAACCCAAAGCCTGCCCAGGCTCCGGCACTGGTGCCATATTGAATGCCCTTTACAAAAGATTTATTTCCGATTAATACTACGGCAGATCCAATTGCAGCACCAACTGTAGCTCCGTAAACCGTATCTAACAAGATGATTATTGACGAATTATTTCCGTCATTCAGCGTCCCTGATATAAAAAATTCATGCCCTTGTGGAAGTGTGGCTACATCGTAAATGGCAATTCCCGACCCGGCCAGTATTCCGGAACCCAGTCCGATGCGAAGTGGCGTGAAGTTACTGCTGTTTTGAAGGCCCATTGTTGCAGTGCCTAAAATGGAGCCGGTCAGTGCACCATTCAGTATGTTACCACCAATCAGTTCAAAAGATTGTGCTTTTGAGGTCTGATTTGAATGAAATACCAAAAGGACAGAAAACAGGGTGATCAGAAGATATTTTTTCATTTTATGTGATGTTGATGAAATATAATTTTAGATGTCAAGATACGGTTTTCAGGACGGATCATGCAGGGATATGGGCAAAATTTTTCCATTGAAAAATTTGTGTGAATGTAAAAGAAAATTCCCGACAAACCCGCCCATTTCTACAGGGTTAACAGGGGCTTGTAATCCCGGAAATGCCTGCTCAAGCATCTCTGTTTGAACAGCACCAAGGCATAAACAATTGACAGAAATGTTCCGGTCTGCCAGTTCAACAGCGAGGCACTCCGTAAGTACAGTAAGAGCCCCTTTTGAAACACTGTATGCACTTAAACCCGGAAATTTGGAACTGCCCTGAAAACCTCCCATTGTTCCAATATTGAGAATATGAGCGTTTTCATTAAAATGAGGGAGTAACTCTCGTGTTAATCGAACAGGGCCAAGAAGGTTTACATTCATTTGCCGGCCCCAGTCTTCATCGCTCAGATCTTCAAAAGGTTTGTTGATTAAAAGCCCGGCATTGTGAATAAGTCCGTCAATGCGGAACTGATGGCGATCCAGGTGGTTTTGAATCACCTCAGGTGCATTTTTATTCGTGATATCAAGCTCAAGTGGTATGAGTTTGTCAGGATTATATTCTTTCAGATTGTTTAATTTGTCAGCACTACGGGCAATGATTGTTACCAGGCAATTTTTATCAGCAAGATATTTGGCTGTTTCGAACCCGATTCCTCTGCTTGCTCCGGTGATGATGATATGTTTATGCATATAGTAAGTTGAGATATTTTAGGTTTTACAGAACTATATCAACAAAATAGCAGAGAAAACATTCAATTGGAAAAATTGGACTTGAAAGCGCTTTTTCTTTATCCGATTTTGTAGTTCAACTAAATAATTTCACACGTATTAACAAAGAGAGCTCTTAAATGTTTCAGCGCCAATTCATAACCCGTTTATCATGGATTTAAAGAAAATTATACCTGCTAATATTCAGATTTTAAAACCTTATGTAGCAGGGAAAACCATTACTGAGGTTCAAAAAGAGTTCAAACCTTCCAGAATGTCCAAACTGGCATCAAACGAAAACCGGTTGGGATGCAGTTCACTGGTATCGAAGGCAGTTCTGGATTCTCTGAGCCATTTGCACGATTATCCGGATCCCGTAGCCAAGAAACTCCGTAAAAAAGTTGCAGATATGAACGGAGTGGAGGAAAATGAAATTTTGCTGGCGGCCGGATCAGAAAGTGTTATTTCAATATTATGCAGAACGTTTTTTAATGATGGTGAACATGCCCTTACCGCAAATGCAACATTTGTAGGATTCCTCGTACAGGCGGGTGTCAGGGGTATTTCCGTTCATAAAATTCCCATCACAAATGATTACCGCTTCGATATAGATGCCATTCTGAAAGCTGTTAGACCAGAGACAAAAATGGTTTATATTGCCAATCCCAATAATCCAACGGGTACCTATATCAATAAAAATGAATATCAACGGCTGGTTGATTCTCTCCCGGAAGATGTTCTGCTGATAGCTGATGAAGCCTATTTTGAGTTCGCTGAATCGGTTAAGGATTATCCACACGCACTTGATTACAGGAAAGACAATGTGATTATTCTGCGAACCTTTTCAAAAGCATACGGTCTTGCCGGTTTCAGGATCGGATATGCCATTGCCGACAATCGGTTGATTAAGGAAATGATGAAAGCCAAATTGACTTTTGAACCAACTACACCAGCACAAGCAGCAGCATTTGCGGCTCTTGACGACCAGGAATTTATTAACAGGAGCGTTCAAATGGTCGAAAATGGCAGAGTAAGACTCTATGATTTTTTTCAGAAGCACGATGTTGAGTATGTGCCATCAATCTCCAATTCGGTATTAATGGTTTTGGATAACGAAGAGGAAGCGGTTGATTTTACCCAAGCGATGTTAAAGCAGGGTGTAATATTACGAAGAGTGAATGCATTTGGACTTCCGAATTGTGTGCGTATAACCATCGGGACTCCGCAGGATATGGAGCATTTTGAAGAAAGTTTTCTGAATATTGCCGAATTAAAAAAACAGTTAAAAATATCATCAGAATATTATGAGTAAAAAGAAGGGGACGGCCAACAATAATTTCGACTGGCTCAATGTTACCAAAACCATGCTGCTGTCGCGGGCAATTGATGAGATTGAGGAAACCAAACTGGTACCGGAAAAAAAAGTATTATATCAATTCTCGGCACGCGGCCATGAGCTTGCACAGATTATACTTGGTATGCACTTAACTGACCCGAATGATGCGGCGAGCGCCTACTATCGTTCCCGTCCGTTGATGCTCACACTCGGTTTTGATGCGGAGGATGCCATCGCCTCCGATATGGCAAAATCGGGCGGTTACAGTAATGGCAGAGACATTGGAGTGGTTTGTAATTTGCCGGGAGATGCAAGCCCTATGGTTTTACCGATGGCTGGAGATGTAGGGTCTCAGTACACGCCGGCAACAGGATATGCCCAGGCAATAGAACACAGGCAAAAACATCTGAAGGATTATGAATACTCTAAAGCTATATCTGTGATTTTGGGCGGAGACGGCTCTGTTGCCACAAACGGATTTTGGTCTGCATTAACGATGGCGGCTACACTGCATCTGCCCGTCCTTTTTTTTGTTGAGGACAACGGCTATGGAATATCCGTGAAAAGTGGCCTTCAGACGCCTGGCGGCAATATTGCTAACAATCTTTACTCATTTAAAAATCTCAGAATTTTTAATGGAGACGGCACTCATCCCGAAGAGACATTGCAACTGATTGGAGAAGCCACCGGCTATGTAAGAAAAAGAAAAGGCCCGGCACTGCTCAGGTTGAAAGTTCCCAGATTAAACGGCCATTCCTATCAGGACAACCAGGCGTATAAGGATGATGATCTGATCAAAAAGGAGAAAAAAAATGACCCGTTACAGAAACTGAAAAATTTTTTAGTGCCGGATCAAATTAATGCCGATAAGTGGGATGAACTGAAAGTATCAGCAAAAAAAGTTGCAGAGGATGCGGCTGAGAAAGCATGGAATAGAGATGAACCGGCTGATGATATATTGCTGAGCACCCAATCATCCGGTTATGAGAATATTCAACAAGTTGGAGGCCTGTATGCGGACGGATACTCTCCGCCTGAATCATCGGAGAAACCTGAATCTGAATCGCAGAGGATCAATATTGTTGAAGGGGTGAGGCGAACGCTGGAGCATGAACTTGAGATTAACGATCGTGTGCTGGTTTTTGGGGAAGATGTGGGAGCCAAAGGCGGTGTGCATGCTGCAACAATGGGATTGCAGTCTAAATTCGGTGAATGCCGTGTGTTTGATACCAGCCTCTCCGAAGAGGGAATTATTGGCAGGGCGGTTGGACTGGCATACGGCGGATTTATGCCTGTAGCCGAAATTCAGTTCCGAAAATATGCTGATCCTGCCACCGAGCAGTTAAAAAATACGGGGACCATTCGTTGGCGTACGGACAACAAATTTGCTGCGCCCATGGTAGTGCGTATGCCCGGTGGATTTGCCAAATGCGGCGACCCCTGGCACAGCGAATCGAACGAAGTTTTTTTTGCCAGAATGATCGGCTGGCAGGTGGCCTATCCGTCGAATGCCGAAGATGCAGTAGGCTTACTGAGAACCGCAATGCGCAGCAATGATCCCACTATCTTTTTTGAGCACAGAAATCTGCTGGATTCAAAGTATGCACGCAAACCCTATCCGGGTGATGATTTCGTTGTGCCGTTTGGAAAAGCGAACATCTTGCAGGATGGTGAAGATCTGACCATTGTAACCTGGGGAGCTATGTGTGAACGATGTGAACAGGCTGCCGGTGAAAGTGAAGCTTCGGTAGAAATAATTGATCTGCGTACCATCATGCCGTGGGACGAAGAGATGGTATTTGAATCGGTGAAAAAAACCAACCGCTGCCTGATTGTTCACGAAGATACCGGAACCGCTGGATTTGGTGCGGAAATCAATGCCCGGATCTCAGACGAACTCTTCAAATATCTCGATGCTCCGGTACAGCGCCTCACCATGCCCGATATTCCGGTTCCCTACAATGTAAATTTAATGAACGGTGTGCTGCCCGATTCAGATAAAATCCTGAAAGCAATTGATAAAATTGTAAGATATTGATTCCTCATCACTTTCACCTCTTCAAATACCTCTGTCGCTCAACTTCCGGAAGTTTCTCTATGGCATACCTCAGCATAGTTCTCGGCATTGACTTGTAGTGGTTGTTGAGGAAATCTGTAAGTACCGCTTTATCTTTTTTCCCGATTTCGCGCAGCATCCAGCCAGTGGCTTTATGGATGAGATCTTCGTTATCATCCAGTAGTTTTTCACAGATATCGAGAGTCGTGGAAAAATCACCCCGGTCGATGAAGTAGAATGTGGTGAGTACCGAAACACGCCGCTCCCAGAGATTGTTTGAATTTGCCAGTTTGTAAACAATAGATCGGTCTTTATCAAACAAATAGTGACCGGCAATATATTTGGCGGAGGAGTCCACCAAATCCCAGTTATTTACATGGTTGAGGTTATTATTGTAAAACCGAAAAATTTCTTTCTGCCGGCTGTGGTCAGCTTTTTCATATTGATAAACAAGAATGAATAGCCCGGTGAGCCGAACTTCGTGATAATCTGATTGAAGAAGTTTCTGTATTTCAGAGAGAGGGAGTGTTCTGTTTTTACGGGCAATTTTTCTCTGATCGGGAACACGGACACCAAGAAATTTGTCATCTTCAGCATATTCACCCGGTCCGGCTTTAAAAAAGCGAAAGCTATGCTCAGCAATCTCGGGATTTGCAAGATCCTGAAGGGCTTGTATTACTTTTTCAGATGTACTCATTTTGAACTGAATGAATCAGCATAGATTAAGCATAATATTCCGGATTATGCTACACATCAATATTTTCTTGATCAGGCATTTGCCAGATCGGCCCTATGGTTTAATCTGCCAGAATATAGGGTTCTGCCAGCTTGGTGTATTCGTCCACCTGTTTATCCTGCCAGGATTTGTCTTCACCCATCTCTTCAGCCATTAACTGTGCCACTTCGGGAGCCATATCCACACTGGCTTTGGCATCCAGCAGCAGGGCTCTTGTACGCCGTGAAAGTACATCTTCAACTGTCATTGCCATTTCACTGCGAACAGCCCAGATAACTTCAGCTTTAAGATATGGAAGCCTCTCATGCAGTGGTTCGCCAAGTTCCGGTTTTTCATCAATGATCTTTTTCAGTTTCAGCCGGTCTGAACCGTACTGATGCAGTGGATCGCTGCGGTCCACATTTTTCAGCCAACCGTGAATCCTCAAATTTTCTGTCACGCACTCTTTGATATTCAAACCGGCAACTGTGGCTGCCTGGTCGATGGTATCTTGTCCCATTCTTCTGTAGGTCGTCCATTTCCCACCTGTTATGGTTACCAGTCCGGAATCGGAAACCATCAGGGTATGGTCGCGTGAGAGCGAAGCTGTGTTCTGTCCGTCACCGGCTTTTACAAGCGGGCGCAACCCGGCAAACACACTGCGGACATCTTTCCGTGTTGGATTACCGGTTAAATACTGGCTGGCATGTTTCAGGATAAATTCAATCTCTTGTTCAAAAGCTACGGGTTCCAGCAGAGTTTCATCAACCGGAGTGTCGGTGGTGCCAAGCACAATTTTGCCGTGCCAGGGCACTGCAAACAGTACACGGCCGTCATCAGTATGGGGCACCATAATTGCTGAATCACCCGGAGAAAATTCTTTATCGAGCACCAGGTGCACACCCTGGCTGGGTGCGATGATTGGTTTGGCATCAGGATTATCCATTTTTAAAACCTGATCGGTGTACACACCGGTCGCGTTAATCACAACCCGTCCATTCAGTTTAAACTCTTCTCCGCTGAGTTCATCCCGAACCTGAACCCCGTCAACCATATCGTTTGATTTATGCAGGCCGGTAACTTTTGTATAATTGATCAAACTTGCTCCATGGTCTGCGGCGGTTTGAACCAGGTTAATGGCAAGTCTCGAATCATCAAACTGTCCGTCATAATAAATGACGCCACCCCTCAACCCTTTTTGTTCGATGGTTGGCAGCAACTCAGTTGTTTTTTTCAGGGAGAGATGTTTAGAGGGGCCGAGGCCGAGCTTGCCTGCAAGCATGTCGTAAACTTTCATCCCAACACCGTAAAAAGGGCCTTCCCACCAGTCGTAATTAGGAACGATGAAAGATTGATTCCGCACAAGATGAGGTGCGTTTTGAATCATCAGTCCCCGCTCTCTCAATGCTTCAAGCACAAGTGCCACGTTTCCCTGTTGCAGATATCTTACACCGCCGTGCACCAATTTGGTGGATCGGCTGGAGGTTCCTTTTGAAAAATCGTGCTGTTCAAGCAGCAGCGTTTTGTAGCCCCGTGAAGCTGCATCCACGGCAGCGCCTAATCCGGTTGCCCCACCGCCAATGATGATTACATCAAAATAGCCTGATTTTTCTTTTACAAAATCTAATGTCTCTTTTCTATTTAAACTCATTGTATCGTATTTAAATTTGTGTTAATTCAACTCTCATTTGTGGACAAAAACCTGGCAGGTTTCAATAAAGCATGCTTATTATCTATAAAATTTCGGACATAACCT
>SKYV01000262.1 GCA_007127745.1 Balneolaceae bacterium | reverse complement strand
GCCACACTGCTGAAGAAAGTGATGACCTGGCGGCTGATTGCTATCTTTTTCGGGCTGGTTACGGTCTTTATTATTATTTCAGGATATGTTTTCAACATCCTGCTATAAACCACTGGCTGCGATAAGTTTTTCAGAAATAGAGCGAGTGGGTAAGGGATTTGCCGAAATTATTTTCCGGTTCCCCTCAGGCTGATGATGCTTTTACCGTGTTTGGTATCTTCTACCAGTTCCTGGAGTGATTTGTCTTCAAACAGGTCACGAACATTATTTCTCACTTTTTTATAATCGTCGTGAATAGGACAGGGATTCTCATCATCACACTGCTTGAAACCAATGCCACATTGTGTAAACACTCCCATTCCGTCAATTGCATCGATAATTTCGATAAGGTGGATACTGTCAGGACTATTCACTAATCTGAAGCCGCCTGATGGCCCTTTGGTAGAAATCAGCAACTTTTTTTTAACCAGAAGCTGTAAAATCTTGCTTAAAAAATGTTTGGGAATATCCTGTTCTTTGGCTATTTGAGTCAGATCAATATTTTTTTTTCCATCGTGATGATAAGCGATATGGAGCATCGCCTGTAATCCGTAATGGCAGGAAGTTGAGAACATTTGAAAAAATGGGTTTGGGGTTTAATGTATCTGAAAAAAAGATAAAACGATTCAATACTCTTAATTCATGTTTAAGATACCAAAAAACTATCAAAATTTCGGCTTTCTGATGTTTTCCGGAAACAGACAAAGGTAAGAAAATAAAGCTCTATATACTCGTTACAATCTGTTGTACTTTTTCAGCAAGTTTGGTACATTTTCTGACCTTTTCCACGCTCGTGCAAAGGACAATCTCATCGTCAGAATTGTTCATCAGATCATCACATTTACAGTTAATTTCTGAAAAGTCAAGATTCTTGATTTTTTCATTATACTTGCTGCAGAAATCGATCAGCGTTTCTATTTTTCCATCCTCTTCTAATGTATCATTATGTTTTTCTGCATAGATGTTCGCCAATCCTTCAAGAAAATGGTAGAGTGATTTTCGGGTTGCAACACAGGCAGAAAAGCTCACTACATCAGAAGATGGCCGGTTTTGTTCTTGTATAGCATGATTTAGCTCTTCTGTGGCCTGTTCAAACAATTGTTTAGCTTTCGATTTACTCATGGCTTCCGGGTTTTAGTGTTAAAAAACTTTTGTATGATGAGTGAAATACTTTCGTGAAATCATAATCATAAAAATTCTGTATTGGTATCTCTACATTCCAAACATGTGGATTGAATTTCTTGCAAATTCCAATAACGGCGCAAAATAGATGCCGAGAAGTAAAGTCGGTATCAACAGGGCAAACAGCACTACGTTCGACCATACATTGAACCGGATCGGCTTGACTGCGGTTTCCTCCGGTTCATAAAAATACATGTTGCGAACCACACGGATGTAATAGAAAAGAGAAACGATGGTCATGAGCCCGGCAATGGCTACCAGCCAGATCCATCCGGCGCTTACGGCTGCTCCAAAGATGTAGAGTTTGGCAACAAAACCTCCGGTGGGAGGGATGCCCGTGAGCGATACCAGAAAAATGGTAAGAGCCACTCCCTGCAGTGGAGCTCGTTTGCCGAGGCCTTTGTATTTCTCGATTGATTCGGTACCGGTTTTGTTGTAAAAAAGCATGACTACATAAAAAGCACCGAGGTTCATAAAAAGATAGATGAAGAGATAAATCATAACCGAGGATATTCCTTCACCGGCAAGTATTACTACTCCCATCAAAATATAGCCCGCGTGGGCGATACTCGAATAAGCCAGCATTCGTTTGATGTTGTCCTGGCGAAGGGCTGTCAGATTTCCGAGAATCATAGCCAGCGCTGCCATCACGCCGAGCAGCTGATTCCAGTGGATGCCCTCAACAACTTGCCAGCTTCCTGATTCGGTTAGTCCGCCGGCATCGATAAAGGAGACGGAGAAAAATCGGATCAGCAGGCCAAAAGCCGCAATTTTTGATGCAACAGCCAAAATAGCTGCAATGCTGACCGGCGCGCCTTCGTACACATCGGGAGCCCAGAAATGAAACGGCACTACTGCAATTTTGAAGCCCATTCCCACCAGGATCATCAAAATGGAAATGTTTAGAAGTAGTGCATGTTCAGTCCCCCCAGCAAGGGCTTCGTTGATTCCGTAAATGTCAACAGCCCCGGTAATGCCAATCAAAAGTGAGAATCCGTAGAGCATCACACCGGATGATACAGCGCCGTAAATGATATATTTCATCGAAGATTCGGATGATCGTTTTGTCTGCTTTGTGAAGCCTACAAGCACGTATGAACTGATACTTGTCAATTCAAAAGCGAGGAAAAGCATCAACAGGTTTGATGAACTGACCATCATCATCATGCCCAGCATCATTCCGGCAAGCAGCATATAATACTCACCGATACGGTGCATGTAATTGTTCAATTCACGGCTCTGTACCGAAAAAAGAATAATGAAGATACCCGTCAGCAGCAGAAGTGCTTTAAAAAAGTGTGAAAACGGGTCGATGGCAATCATGTCAAAAAAGACGGATTCATTCCGCCCGAACTGAAGCATCAGTGTTAATCCGGCCAGTACAAAACCTCCCAGCAAAATCCAGCCTGTTGTATGATTTTCTTCCTTTATCAGCAGATCTGTCACAATAATCACACAGAGAGTCAGAGTAATAATAATCTCCGGATAAAACTGGCTTATACTATATAATGTCTGTTCAACCATAATCAGAAAGTAAATCTAAATTTGGATCGGTTCATTTTTAGCCGTGTGGTAACCCCGGATTTTATATCCGTACCTGCCAGGACATCATCTGCAATTTTTGTTCTCTTCATTGGCTTATCCTCCGGTGTTTATGAAATCAACGAGGTGGCTTAATGAGGTATTCATCAGCTCAATGGCCGGTGCTGGATATATACCCAGCAGTATGATGAGAATGATCAGCGGAATAAATGCGAGATATTCTCTCAATGTGAGGTCTTTCAGGTCAGTGAGTTTTTCCGGAGTTTTACCAAGAAATACCCGCTGAATGGTCCAGAGAATGTACGATGCCGTGATAATTATACCTGTAACAGAAATGATGGTAATCCATTTATAGGCTTCAAAAGCACCGAGGAATGAAAAGAGCTCACTCACAAAACCGTTCAATCCGGGCAGGCCAAGTGCAGCAAACATCCCGATCATAGCAAGGCCGGTGTATTTAGGCATCTGGTTGGCTATACCGCCAAAGTCGTACAGGCCACGTTTTTTAGTACGATCGTAAAGTACGCCAACGGCGAGGAAGAGCACAGCTGTGATAATTCCGTGATTAAACATCTGCAGAACACCACCTACCATACCTTGTGTATTTAGCGCCGCAATTCCGAGCACCACAATTCCCATATGGCTGATAGATGAATAGGCAATCAGTTTTTTGAAATCGTCTTGCGCCATGGCACACAGAGCTCCGTAAATGATGCTGATCATGGCCAGTGCAGCCATAAAGTATACGAAATAGATAGTGGCATCCGGGAAAATCGGGAAGTTGATACGCAGCAGTCCGTACGTTCCGAGCTTCAGCAGGATACCGGCAAGAATCACACTGATAGGGGTAGGTGCCTCCACGTGGGCATCGGGCAGCCAGGTATGGAACGGGAACAATGGTATTTTAATGGCAAAGTTGATAAAGAGTGCCATCCAGGCAACGTATCGCCAGGTGGTATCCACGCCCGACAGCAGCCCGCCTTCTACATAATTTGCGGGATTCATCATGTGCAGAATGTTGAACGTGTGCACAGATTGACCACTTGCCGGATCGGTGTAGGCCACACTGAAATAGAGCGCCAGCATGGTGAGCAGCATCAAAATACCGCCCACAAAGGTGTAGATGAAAAATTTAATGGCTGCATATTCCCGTCTCGGGCCGCCCCAGAGACCAATCAAAAAGTACATTGGCAGCAGCATTACTTCCCAGAAAATAAAGAAGAGAAAGAAGTCGAGGGCAACAAATACGCCCATCATACCGGTAACCAATAGCAAGTAGAGTGCAAAATACCCCTTCACCATTTTCTGGATATTCCAGGATGAGATGACACCGATTAGTGCAATGATTGAGGTGAGGATCACCATCAAAACACTGAGGCCGTCCAGCCCCAAAAAGTAATTGATTTCGATACGCCCAACCCACGGTACAGCTTCAACGGTTATCCAGCTGTATTTTTCAATAAACTGAAAACTTTCCGCATCGTTGATCCCCAGTTTGCTGCGGTCGAATATCGCAAAAATAACGCCAGCGAGAATTACCTGAATTCCGGTTGCTCCGGCAGCTGTCCATCGAATGGCGTTCCGGTTTTTATCAGGCAGCATTAATATGATGATCATGCCCACAATAGGAGCAAAAACAAGCCAGGTTAGAATGCCGATGCCAAAAATTGAAAATTCCATAATGTAGTGTTCTGTTTATGTTTTTTAATCACCTAACCAACCGGGAGAACTTCTTCCGGAGTGTTCTAAATTTTTATATGAACAAAACAAAGAGTACCAGGACACTGAAAAAGATATAGACCAGGTACGTTTGTACTTTTCCTGTTTGAATTTTACTGAGCAGGCCTCCGGCTCTGTCGGCCGAGGTTGCTGTTGCATTTACCAATCCATCCACAATGTTGTTGTCAATCCAGCCGCTGATGGTTGCAAAACCCTGTGTAACCACAGCGGAACCGTTCACAATGGCATCAATAATATTTTCATCAAACCACCTCATGGCTTTATTGAGTGAAAAGAGGCCTCCGACAAAAACTTTGTTATAGAATTCATCGAAATACCAATTGCTGGTTGACCCACTGTAGAGTACACCGGCTTTCTGTGCCAGTTTTTCTGCACTGACCTTTTTCCAGTGATAGACCGCCAGTGCAAACAGAATTCCACCTAATGCTATTACAATGGAGAGAATCATTGCCACGGTATGCACACTGCTGACCGCTTCATAGAATACCGCACCTGATGCCGGTTGAAGCATTTCGGGTACAATACTGAGCGGGCGCTCCATTGCGGCATAAAACCAGCCGCTTGACGCCCCGAACGGATTAAAACTGTAGAAAACAAACAGCGACAGTGCTGCCAAAACCACCAGTGGGATTGTCATTACAAAAGGCGACTCCTTGATGGCCGAAATTCTCTTTTCATCCGTTGGTTTGCCATGAAATGTGAGAATGAGCAGGCGGAACATGTAGAATGCCGTTAATCCGGCAACCACAAATCCGATTAGTGGCAGCAGCCAGTGGCCGTTCAGTGTGCTGAAAGCCAGCGTTCCGGCCAGAATTTCATCTTTACTCAAAAAGCCGGATGTTAAGGGGATGCCTGAAATAGCCAGTGTAAAAATCAAAAATGTCCAGTAGGTTACGGGCATTTTTGATTTCAGCCCGCCCATGTTACGGATATCTTGCGCATCGGTTTGATGATCCTTCATATCGTGGAGCACTTTATGCATGGCATAAATGACACTGCCTGCACCCAGAAATAGCCCTGCCTTGAAGGCTGCATGTGTAACCAGATGCATAAATCCGGCGGTATAAGCTCCAACCCCGAGCGCCATAATCATGTATCCAAGCTGGCTGATGGTTGAATATGCCAGTACTTTTTTGATGTCGAACTTGGTGATTGCAATAGTTGCGGCTATCAATGCCGTTATTGCACCGATGTAGGCAATGATGAGCAGTGCATCAGCGGTTAACATCGGGAAAACGCGGGCTACAAGATAGACGCCGGCGGCCACCATCGTAGCGGCGTGAATAAGTGCACTGACCGGCGTGGGGCCTTCCATCGCATCGGGCAACCAGACATGAAGCGGGAACTGGGCCGATTTGCCCACAGCTCCGCAGAAAATTAAAACACCTGCCGCTGTGAGCCACCCGGTGCTTCCAAAGGGTAACTGGCCGGCCGCAATCGAATCGAAAATTCCTTCAAATGCAAATGTTGAAAAGCTGAAAAAGAGAATCAAGATTCCGATGAACATTCCAAAATCGCCAATTCGGTTCACGATAAATGCCTTATTTGCAGCATTAGACGCCGATTTTTTCTCATACCAGTGGCCAATCAGCAGGTAGGAACTTACACCCACCAATTCCCAAAAAACATACATCAGAAGAATGTTGTTGGTGAGTACAATTCCCAGCATGGAGAATGAGAAAAACCCGAGATAGGCAAAATATCTTGAATAGCGGACATCGTCCTTCATGTAACCCATTGAAAAGAAATGCACCAGAGTGCTGATGAGTGTAACTACAACAAGCATGATGGCTGCCAGATTGTCGATCATAATACCGAATGAGATGGTTTGTGATCCGACGATTGCCCATTCAAAGTTGGCTGAGATCGACTCATTCGGAACCGAAGAAAGTTTGGTTACCAATAAAACCAGAGACAGAATCAGGGAGGTCAGCATCAGGCCGGAAGCAAGCCAGTCTCCCTGGCGGGGCAACTTTTTACCAAAGAATATCAACAGAATAAAACCCAGCAGGGGCAGCAGCAATATGGTTAGTGGTATTTGTGTGAACATGCTAAATTCTTGGTTATATTTTCATGAGTTTGGCAAAAGCATCACGTTATTGTGATGGTATGATTCTGCCGTTTATTCTCATTTCAGATCATTATTAAGATTGTTTTATCCCTTCAGTAAACTGATTTCGTCAAGGTTAATCGAATTAAATCTGTTATAAATATTAAGCACAATGGCCAGTGCCACAGCCGCCTCAGCCGCTGCAATGATGATGATAAACAGCCCAATCATCTGTCCGTCCAGTCCCAAATCCGTAAAGCGGCTGAATGCAATCATATTAATGTTTGCCGAATTGAGAATCAGTTCTACCCCCATCAAAACCATGATGACATTTCGCTTGGATAATACAGCCATCAATCCGAGCGAAAACAGAATGGCACTGACAATCAAAAAGTGCGTCAATCCGGGTTCAGCCAGCCATTGTATCATAGAAATTTCCATAATTATTCAGTATCGGGTTTGGAAGTTTGCGGAGATAACCGTGTGGCCATCAGAATGGCTCCGATGATGGCGATGAGCAGCAGCACCCCGGCCACAATAAAGGGGAGTATATAATCGCCCATCAACATCATTCCGAGGTCGTAAATGGTTTCGTTGGGTTCGGCAACTTCGGAAATCAGCCAGTCGGTTTTTACAAAAACAAAAATCAGCATTGCGGCTACAGCCACCGAGAGGATGGAGGCGGGAACAAGGTTTACGGTTATGGTCTTAAAATCGAATGAGTGCCCCTGGGTGGTTAACATCACACCAAACAGAATGAGTATGAGGATGCCGCCCACATAAACCAGCAACTGGGTGGCTGCAATAAAATCAGCGTAAAGCAGCACATAGAGCGATGCAACGCCGATTAACGAGAACATCAGTGCAAATGCGGAGTGCACAATATTTTTTGAAAATACCATAACTGCCGCCGCCCCGATGGTGATAATCGAAAACAGATAAAAAAGGATTGTGGTCAGTTCCATGTGTTAAGAATCTTTTTTTCCGGGGGTTGATGGTTTATCATCATCGCTTTTATCATTTTTTTTGGTGCTGGCCTGTTTCTTTTTTTCCTCTTCTTTTTTCTTCCTGGCCTCGGCTTTTTTTCGCTTCATTTCTTCCCGTTCTCGTTTTTTCTGCTCGGCTTCCTCTTCTGCTTTTTCTTTCACTTCTGCTACCATATCTGGTGTTAAATTGCTGAAGTGAAATACAAGATTAGAGCGATCAACATCAGAATATTCGTATTCCGGCACCATGTAGATGCAGTTTGTGGGGCAGGGGTGCACGCACATATCGCAGTACATGCATTTGGCCATGTCGATGTTAAAGCGGGTAAGCCAGAACCGTTTTGGATTTCCCGTGGAGGTTTTGCCGAGATCCACATCATCGGTTGCTTTCACCGTTTCAATGTCGATGCAGTTTACCGGACAGGCTCTTGCACACAGGTTGCAGCCAATGCAATCGTCAATATTTACATATAGTTTTGCGCGGGCTCCTTTCGGCAGTTCCATTCTTTCTTTGGGATACTGCAGTGTAACCGACGGCCCGAAAAAATGGCGAATGGTTACGCCCATTCCCGTGAATATCGATTTAAATGTGTTCCAGCCTTCTTTAAAAACGTATAACATGGTTTTAAACTCCTGTCATTAAAATATCACTTCCCATAGTGCCACGAGAACAAGGTTGATGAATGACAACGGGATGAGAATACCCCAGCAAATGTGCATCAGCTGATCCACACGGTAGCGGGGCAGGGTCCATCGTATCCACATCATTACAAAAACCAGTAGCAGTCCTTTCAGCATAAACCAGAAGAACCCCCAAACCGGGCCGGCCATAAACTCTCCGAAGGGGCTGTTCCATCCGCCGAAAAAGAGTACAGATCCCAGCAGGGAGAGAAGCAGCATATCGGCATATTCTGCCAGCATAAACATGGCCCATCTCAGTCCCGAATATTCGGTTTGATACCCGGCAACAAGCTCCGATTCAGATTCAGGCAGATCAAACGGCACCCGGTGTGCTTCTGCAAGAATGGAAATAAAAAAGATGATGAATGCCACAATCAGAAATGGGTTCTGAAATATCAGCCAGTTGGGCAGAAAACCGAGGGTATCGTTGCCGGCCTGCATTTCGGTTATCGTCATCAGGTTCAATGAGCCTGCCACAATAATTACCGTTAATACGGTGGCAATGGTGGGAACTTCGTAGCTCACCATTTGAGCTGCACTTCGCATACCACCCAGCAGTGACCATTTGTTGTTGGATGCCCAGGCGGCCATTATGATGCTGAGTGTGAGTAATGAGGTAACAGCCAGCAGATAGAATACTCCAATATTAATATTGCTGCCTATATAACTGCTGCTGAACGGAATAACGGCAAATGCTGCATAAGAAGCAGCAAACATCATAAATGGTGCAAATTTGTACAGAAACCGGCTTGCGTTATTGGGTACAATATCTTCCTTCTGTAAAAGCTTCAGCAGGTCAGCGATGGATTGTGCCCATCCGTGCCAGCCTCCCACATTCATCGGGCCGAGGCGGTCCTGGATAAAACCGGCTATTTTTCGTTCTCCCCAAATGGCAACCAGCGCATAAACCAAAATTATGGTAAGCGGTATGGCTGCATGAACCAGAATCGGCAGGGTATACGTTGTATTTGCTGCAAAATTGATCATTCGGTTCTATAAGTTAGTCTTAAATAATTTATGTGTATCCATGCCTGTTATCTGTCAACTTCTCCGAGAACAATGTCTATGCTACCCACAATGGCTACCATATCGGCAATGAGTGCTCCTTTGGATATGGCGGGAAGCAAACCAAGGTGCACAAAGCTTGGTGCACGTGCTTTAACCCGGTAAGGACTGGCTGATTTATCACTGATGATGTAATATCCCAGCTCACCTCTCGGGGTTTCGGTACGGGCATAGAGCTCGCCTTCTTTTGGCCTGATTCGTTTTGGTACTGCTTCGGTCACGTCTCCTTCATCGGGCATGCTGTCTAGTGCCTGTTCAATAATTCTGAGGCTCTGTTCCATTTCTCTCACTCTTACGATATATCGGTCCCAGCAGTCACCAATGGTTCCCACTTCTCCCATGCCGGTTGGAATGTCGAACTCAAACCGGTCGTAAATGGAATAAGGATCATTTTTTCGCAGATCCCATTCCACCCCCGAGCCCCTTAAAACCGGCCCGGATGCACCGTAATTGAGAGCAACCTTTTCTGGCAGAACACCAATGTTGGCTGTTCGTTTGATAAAAATTTGGTTGGTTGAGAGAAGATCGTTCAGCTCTTTGATAACCGGCCGGAGTGTTTTTGTAAATTCGGCAGTATCCTTTTTAAAATCGGGATGTACATCTTTTATGAGTCCGCCGATGGCAAAATAGTTGTAAAGAAGGCGAGCACCGCTGGTGCGTTCAAAAATATCGAGAATTTTTTCCCGCTCGGTAAAACAGTATAGAAACGGGGTAAAGGCACCAAGATCGAGCCCGAAGGTACCGATACCAAGCAGATGGCTTGCAATTCGCTGAAGTTCGGCCAGGATCACGCGAATATATTCAACCCGCTCAGGCACTTCAAGTTCAAGCATTCGCTCAACTGCGATAACATAACCGTGCTCCTGGTTCATCGCCGATACGTAATCCATCCGGTCGGTGTAAGGAACAACTTTGGAATAATCATCCATTTTTTCGGCATATTTCTCAAAACAGCGGTGTAGATAGCCGATATTGGGACGGGTGTTTTTTATTACTTCGCCATCAAGGTCCAGCTCCAGCCGCAACACTCCGTGTGTTGAAGGGTGCTGGGGGCCCATGTTGATGGTCATTTCCCGTTTATCCATTATTTTTGAAATCTCTTCAGTCATTGCTAAGCCGTTTTCATTATTCACCGGTTGGGATTCCCTGATAAAATTCCTGTTGAACGTAATCTTTTCTCAGCGGGTGGCCTTCCCAGTCTTCCGGCAATAGGATTCTTTTGTGATTCGGATGATCGTCAAAAACAACGCCTGTCATGTCCCAGGCTTCGCGTTCATGCCAGTTGGCTGTTTTCCAGATCGATTCAACCGAGGGGACATTCGGTTCGTTTTCTGGTACACGAACTTTTAAAGCGATGCTGTGATTATGCCGGGTTGAATTCAGATGATAAGCCACTCCCAGTTCTTCTTCTTTGGGATAGTGTACACCACTCAGGCACATTAGTGTGTTGAATAACAGATCCGGTTCGTCGCGAAGAAATTTACTAACCTCCCGGATTTTGGATGCTTGAACGGCAATCCACGGCTGGCCGATATCTCTGCTTTCGAAAGAGAGTTCATCTTCTCCAAATTGGCTTGTCAGGTGTTCAAAAATTTCTTCCGGAGTTTTCATTTTCTAATGCTGTTTAATCTTCGTCTTTATTTGAATCGATAATTTCTGCCTTAACAGCTTCCAGATCTTTATCTTTTTCCCCTATAATGGTTTCACCGGTAATTTTTTCCTGTAGTTTCAGAAAGCCTTCCAGAAGGGCTTCGGGCCTTGGCGGGCAACCGGGTACATAAACATCAACCGGAATTACTTTGTCTACACCTTTCAGTACATGATAGCCGTGCTCCCAATAGGGGCCGCCGCAGTTACTGCAGGATCCCATACTGATGACATACCGGGGTTCGGACATTTGCTCGTACAATCGTTCGATGCGGGATGCCATTTTTAATGTAACTGTACCGGCAACAATCATTACATCTGCCTGCCGGGGCGAAGATCTTGGAAGAATGCCAAAACGGTCAAAATCGTATCGAGAGGCTGCAGTAGCCATCATTTCAATAGCGCAACAGGCCAAGCCAAATTGTTCGTACCAAAGAGAATTTTTACGTGCCCAATTCAGCGCTTTTTCGAGGGAGACAATAATAATGTTACTGTCATGGTATTTTTTGTCGAGCATTCCCATAATCGGACAATTACATAATTAGATTAAAGTTTATTCGGCCAAAACAGTTGATTGTTCAGATGATTTGTTTGAAGATTCATGCTCTATTACGCCAATTCCCTCCTGATATTCGGGAATTTTTGGCGCCGGGATATCCCACTGCAACTGACCTTTTCCAAGCTCGTAGATAAATCCGATAAATATCAAAAAAACAAATACAAACATGGCAGCAAATGCAAACCACCCAATGTCTTTTAAAACAACGGCCCAAGGGAAAAGGAGCAGGATTTCAACTTCAAAAATTAAAAACATCAACCCGATAATGTAGAATCGGTTATTGAACTGAATTCGGGCATCTCCGAACGGCATCTCGCCGCACTCATAAGTCAGGAGTTTAATCTCGTTGGGCCTGTCTGGACGGATCAGTTTTGCAACAAACAACGCAACTCCCACAAACAGGGCACCAGTTACAATAAATAGCAGTACATAACCAAAATCAGTGAGCATATGGATCAGTTTTTTATTTACTACAATCTAAATTATGATATTTATACCTATATATCCAAAATAATTTTATTTGAAAATTGAATTAATCGAATAGAAATTGATTGTATGACCATTTAGTAGGTTCGTAATCGAAAAGAATATTCATATCTATAATAAAATCAATAACTCACAGAAAAGGTTGTTTCGGGATGTAGGTGATTCCCTTATCCGCTAACAAGAAAAACCCCCCATTTAAAACGAGTTAGTATGAAAGTAGAATCTTTTATTTGAATATAAAAAATTACGATTAGATCTATATAGAACCAATTTAAAAAGAGTGCAATGGCGGCCTCTCAAGTTTTCCGGAAATAAAAAAACCCTGCGATAGATTATCGGACAGGGTTTGTATGATAGTATGGAAAAACAGGACAAAAACAGATGTATTGATACATCTCAATATAAAGAATGTACCGCGTACGGGATTCGAACCCGTGTTACCGCCGTGAAAGGGCGGCGTCCTAAACCCCTAGACGAACGCGGCATATAAAAAAAGTTGTACCATCATTTTGAGTGGTGGCACAACTTGGATATTGGGGAGCCCGAGGGGATTTGAACCCCCGGCCTCCAGGGCCACAACCTGGCGCTCTAACCTACTGAGCTACGGGCTCCATAAAATGAGTAGGAAATGTGGTATTTCAGATGATGATTTACTCCAATTTCAATACTCACAATGTATCGTGTACTGGCTTCGAACTACGGAGGCACTGCTTTCGCAATGGTTGAGTTTTTTATGAGCTCATAAAAAACATTGAATACATCCACTTCGGTAATTCGAATAATAGTACTTGATAAGTACCGCGTACGGGATTCGAACCCGTGTTACCGCCGTGAAAGGGCGGCGTCCTAAACCCCTAGACGAACGCGGCATGTGAAATATTCCATTAAGTCAATGAAAGAGGCGACAGGCGGATTCGAACCGCCGTACGAGGTTTTGCAGACCTCTGCCTAACCACTCGGCCATGTCGCCTAATCTTATAAAAATTCAATTTTGAAAACAGAGGGCTTTACTAAAAGTTCAGCAATCTGTATTCGAAATTCAATAATGTAGCCTCTGTACGCCCGTCAGGACTTGAACCTGAAACCTACTGCTTAGAAGGCAGTTGCTCTATCCAGTTGAGCTACGGGCGCTCGTAAATTCTGAATACCGAATTTCTGCTGAGCGTTACTATTTTTGCCTTCAAAATTTGGTTACAAGATTCGATATTCATCCATTTTGCTGTCGGGGAGACAGGATTTGAACCGCGGAAGCACTGCTTTCGCAATAGTTTCAAAACCCGTTCAGTAGTTCACATGTGACTTTTTCTGAAATAATATCATAAACCATGTGAAAAATCCCCTGTTCATTTCAATATGTCAAGTCGGGGAGACAGGATTTGAACCTGCGACCCTTCGCTCCCAAAGCGAATGCGCTACCGGACTGCGCCACTCCCCGAAAATCAGTACGTCAAATTGGTTTGAATGAGATGCCCGAATTCTTATTGCAACTCATCCAGATCATTTTTTCAAAAGAATTAAAAGATAGTGGTTTTAAATTCTGAATGCAATTTCATTCACGAAAAAATAGCAGCTATAATTTTATTTCCTTTCTCAGTTCACTTATAAAACCGATAGCATATGCACTTAATTGTGTGAAAGCACAAAACACTGCCAGAAAGGAAATATGCAAAGATTTTTCACGTAAAAATGATGTCAAAAAAAGTAACAGAGCATAGAAAAAATAAACCCAGATGAATGATTTGAGAACTGGAATAGTAAGCAATAAAAATATTACTGAAGCTATCAAACTCACCAAAAAGAGAACCGGAAAGAGATGGACCGGTTTCAGTTCTTCGGGATAGAAACGGGAGATGTTAATACGTGCCCGTCCGAAAAAATGCAATTGCCGGAAAAACTGCTTCAAATCAGTTCGGCGTTTGTGGTAAACAAAAGCATGTTCAATAAATACGGTTTTAAAACCCATTTTGATAATACGAATACTGAATTCAAGATCTTCACCCATCCGGGTTATTTTATAACCACCCGTTTTTTCCCACACCTCCCGGCTGATTCCCATGTTAAAACTTCGCGGATGGTAAGTTCCCAGATGCTTTTTTTTGCCGCGAATTCCTCCTGTGGTCAGAAATGAGGTCATGCTAAAATTGATGGCTTTTTGAACCGGTGTAAAAGACCGGTGAGCTTTATCAGGGCCGCCCCAACAATCAGCCGGAATCAGGGCAAGATACTCCGTAACTGTTTCAAAATAGTGAGGCGGAACCAGGCAGTCCGAATCAAAAACTACAAAGTAGTCTCCCCGGGCATGCTCAAATCCAAAATTTCTTGAGAAACCTTGTCCGCTGTTTTCTTTATAATAGTATCGAACATCCAGTTGGTCTTTAAATTGATGGACGATGTGTTCACATCGGTTTTCAGATCCATCTTCAATAATTAAAACTTCAAACTGTTTGTACGTCTGGTTTGTTAAACTTTTAAGCAGCTCATAAATCTCATCCGGCCTGTTATATACCGGCACAATTACAGAGTAGAGCATAGATGCATTTCAGTTGAAAATTTTCGTTCTTTAATCTGCCAATATAACAACATTATAAAATCATTCGATGAAGTATCTTTTTCTTATTCCCTCTCTGTTTTTCCTGTTTTCGGTATCCGTTCAATCGCAGCAGATTACTGTTTCGCCCGTACCGGATCATGCCGATAATAATCAAAACACATTTCCGGTAAAAGACAGCAATTTTATGATCAGCGGAAATCAAATCACCATTGGAGATCAGACAATAATCAACCCTGCATCGTGGTCTTTGGCTGAGCCCGGAGGAAAACTTGGGATTCTGGAGCAGAGGGGTCAGGTATTTCTCTATTCGGTCGATCATCATGGAAACATACTCTTTGAAACACCACTTGAGTTTTTTGATCCGACCGATGAAACCATGAAGGTTTTTCAATTTGATGACGGACGGCTGGTGCTGCGTGATAATGTAGCCAATTTCACGTTTGTAAATTCGAAAGGAAACCAGATGTTTTCAGTATCCAACAGTTCACAAAGTGCCGACGGTGAGAGAGAATCACAACTTGCCCGCGATAAAAATGGGCGCACGGTTGTGCTCTATAATCCTGTAATTGCCTACGGACAACAAACCGGATCGCAGGCCCGAATTGTTTATGGTGATCAGGAAGACAACCTGTTTTTTAATGATGTTGAACGGGAAATCAGCTTCCTGGAGGTAAGTAGCAAGGGAGAGTATATCACAATGATTTCAACAGGTGGTTCCGGCGATCGTGTTTTGATTTTTGACCGTTTTGGAAATGAAATTTTCCGGACAGATTCGGATGATCCTTTGCGTGGGGCTTCTCTGAGTGAAGGAGCAGAATTTTTGACAACATACACCGGCGGACGCGTTACGGTTATTGATGTTTTAACGGGTGAAAGTTTAGGCAGTGCATCGTCGAGAGCCACCCTGATTTATGCTGCCTATTTCCCTGATGATGAAATGATTGTTGCCCTTGGCGGTTCGCATTCTAATCTGAATATTTCGAATCCAACATTAACTGCCGTTCATTTATCAAGAAGAGAAATTGTTCGGGAGGAGATTCCGCATTCAATTTCTGCGTATGATGCAAATCAAATTGCCATTGAAAGAAAAGGGGTGGGGCAATACCGGTTAACCGGGCTGAACAGACACCTCGATTTATCCATTCAGTTTTGAAAATAAAAAAGCACGTGACCGGGAAGCCACGTGCTACATGTAGTTGTTGAATGAGGTTTGATCAGGCTTTAGCTTCCTGTTCAGATTCTGATTTGGGATTATCTTCCTGATTCTTTTTTTGTTGCTCTTCAGACTCTTCACCGCTTGATTCGGGCTCGGTCCAGTCAAATTCGAGTCCGTCTCTGGATTTGTTCATCTTGATTTTGATGAGCGAACCCTGCGGATGCTCAATCCCAAGAATTTCTTCGGCGAGAGGATCCTCAATGTATTTTTGGATGGCTCGTTTCAGCGGCCGGGCTCCGAATTTCGGATCAAAACCTTTATCGGTTATAAAGTCTTTGGCGCCTTTGGTAAGCTCCAGTTCATATCCCAGATTTCGAATTCTGCTGAATAGTTCATCAGAAAGTATATCGATAATCTTGAAGATATCTTTCTTCTCAAGCGGCCGGAACGTCAGTACATCATCAATCCGGTTCAGAAATTCAGGGTTGAAGACTTTCTTCAGTGCATCTTGAATGGTTGATTTCATCTCGGCATAATCGAATTCTTTGTCCGATGATGAAAACCCGATTCCTTTGCCCATATTTCTGATGTCACGGGCACCTATGTTGGACGTCATGATAATAATGGTGTTTCTGAAATCAACTTTGCGGCCCAGGCTGTCTGTCAGTATACCGTCATCGAGAACCTGCAACAGAATGTTAAATACATCGGGATGTGCTTTTTCAATTTCATCGAGAAGCACAACGCTGTAGGGTTTTCTTCGCACTTTTTCTGTGAGAATACCACCTTCTTCATATCCAACATATCCGGGAGGGGCTCCCACCAGCCGTGAAACACTGAATTTTTCCATGTATTCGCTCATATCTACCCGAATCAGGGCTTCATCCTTGTCGAACAGGTAGCGGGCAAGAACTTTGGCCATTTCGGTTTTTCCAACGCCTGTGGGGCCGAGAAAAATAAACGAACCGATTGGCCGTGCGGGATCTTTCAGTCCGGCACGTGTTCGTTGTATGGCTTTTGTAAGCTTTACGATGGCTTCTTCCTGGCCAATTACTTTACTGCCCAGAGCCTCTTTCATCTTCAGAAGCTTCTGGCCTTCTTTCTGGCTGATTTTGTTTACAGGAACGCCGCTCATCATGGCCACAACCGAAGCTACATCTTCTTCAGTTACATCGTAAACAATATGCTCCGATTCTTTTTCCCACTCTTTCTGAGCCTGATCGAGTTCTTCCATCAGCCGCTTTTCTGTATCGCGGAGGCGGGCGGCTTCTTCAAACCGCTGCTTTTTCACCATCGTATTTTTTTCGTTGCTTGTTTTTTCGATCTCCTCTTCAAGCTCTATAATATGGTCGGGCACGGTGATGTTGGAAAGGTGCACTCTTGCACCTACTTCATCAAGTGCGTCAATGGCTTTGTCAGGTAAAAAGTGGTCGGTAACATAACGATCGGTCAGCTTCACACAGGCATCGATAGCTTCCTGTGTGTAGCTCACACTGTGATGCTTCTCATACTTACCTTTAATCTGATTGAGGATGTCATAGGTTTCTTCTGTTGTAGTCGGTTCAACCATTATTTTCTGGAATCGCCGTTCGAGTGCACCATCTTTTTCAATGTATTGACGGTATTCGTTCAAAGTGGTGGCGCCAATAGCCTGTACTTCGCCCCGTGCAAGTGCTGGTTTCAGCATATTGGAAGCATCGAGTGATCCACTTGCGCCGCCTGCACCCACAATGGTATGCAATTCGTCGATAAAGAGAATAACGTTATCTGTTTTTTCGAGTTCGCTCATTACGGCTTTCATGCGTTCTTCGAATTGTCCCCGGTATTTTGTTCCGGCTACAAGAGCGGCCAGATCAAGGGCAATAACCCTTTTTTCATACAAAACGCGGGAAACTTTCCGTTCAATAATTCTGCTTGCCAAGCCTTCAGCAATGGCGGTTTTACCCACTCCGGGTTCACCTATCAGAACCGGATTATTTTTCTTTCTGCGACTCAGTACCTGAGCTACGCGTTCAATCTCTTTTTCTCTTCCAATAATTGGATCAAGCTTGCCTTCTTCAGCCAGTTCAGTGAGATCTCTGCCAAAGTTGTCGAGTACGGGTGTTTTTGACTTTTCCATTTTCTTTTCTCTGGAGCTGCCGGATGATTGCGGCCCTTTTGGTGATGATGGTGTTGCACTGGATGTTGCAGACCGGGAATCGGGCCGGTCAACATCCCGTGAGTTGCCGGAAATGATCATATCCAGCTCTTCTCGTACCGCATCGTACGATACCTGAAATTGCTGCAAAATTTGTGCTGCAATATTTTCTTCATCTCTTAAAAGAGAAAGTAACAAATGTTCAGTACCGATTGTGTCACTTTTATAAAGTTTAGCTTCGAGATAGGTAATTCTCAGCACTTTTTCGGCTTGTTTGGTCAATGGAATATTACCTACGGTAACGGTGCCACCAGTACCACGAACGGTGTCTTCAATGGTTTTTTTTAGTTTGAAAAGATCACAATTCAGATTTTTTAAAATACGAATGGCAACACCGTCGCCGAGCCGTACAATACCTAAAATCAGATGTTCCGTTCCAATGTAATCGTGGCCAAGGCGCAGAGCCTCTTCACGGCTAAATTGAATAACGTCACGAACTTTACTTGAAAAATTACCCTCCATAATGGAACCTGAAAATTTTGCCTTTGCTTTGTTTCTTTAGCGTAACGAGTGAACCAGATTTTTAGTTCACTTCTTTACGAAAGTAGTGTGGTGAGAATGTAAATGCAAACGTAAAAGTTACTGATAAAGATCAGTAAAAAACAGATGCTGGTGAAATATGCCCTTGGGGACATGATCATGCTGAACAGTTATTTCACAGTGATGAAGTATTCAAAGCACTGTTGTTCAACAGGTTGAAGAGAGTTCCGGATATCGAAATACCCGGAGTGCGAAATGAATCGAGCTCCCCTTAATTCCCTTGGGTGTTAAATTCTGAGATTCTTCTGCATTCAAATTGAGAATCTATGGCGAAAAAAGTGGCTTGCCTGTCATCTCTTCCGGTTGCTTGACATCAATTAATTTCAGCAGGGTAGGAGCTACATCGGCAAGAATACCGCTATTTATAGTTTTGGCCTTCTCGCTAACAACAACAACAGGCACCGGCACTGCAGTGTGAGCAGTGTGAGGGCTACCATCTGATTCCCTCATACAATCTGCATTTCCATGATCGGAGATAATCAGTATTTCATATCCCTGCTTGCGGGCTTCAGTTACTAACATTTCCAGCTGCTTGTCCACAGTTTCAATGGCCTTAATCGCTGCTTCCATCACGCCGGTGTGCCCAACCATGTCGGGGTTGGCAAAGTTCATGATTATTAAGTCGTAATCTTTGGCGAGATTGGTTTTAACAGTTTCACCCACTTCAACTGCACTCATTTCCGGCTGAAGATCGTAGGTTGGAACTTTTGGGCTCGGAACCATAATGCGGTCTTCACCTTTGTTTGGAATTTCTTCTCCACCGTTAAAAAAGTAGGTTACGTGGGGATATTTTTCTGTTTCGGCCACTCTCAGCTGCTTCAATCCAAGCGAACTTGCGTATTCACCCAATGTGTTTTTCATTCGAACGGGCGGGAATGCCACTTTTACAAACGGATCGAATGTGTCATCGTAGGCAGTAAACGTTACATAATGCAAGTCCAGATCCTGAGTTTCAAATGGCAAATCGCCAACCTGGAAAAATGCTTTGGTGATCTGCCTGGCGCGATCTCCTCTGATGTTGTAATAGACAACAACATCGCCTTTTTGAATGCGGCTGTTTTCCGGAGTTTGAACGGCATGTGGTTCAATAAATTCATCAGTGGTACCGGCGTCGTAGCTTTTCTCAAAAGCTTCGGCTGCTGTAGCTACCTGTGCACTTTTACCATGGACAAGAAGATCGTACGCTTTTTGAGTTCGTTCCCAGCGGTTGTCCCGGTCCATGGCAAAATATCTTCCCACCACGGATGCCATTGTGCCGGTTCCGATCTCTTCGGCTTTTTTCTCAAATTCTTTCAGATACCGTGCACCGCCATGCGGAGAGGTGTCGCGTCCGTCGGTAAACGCATGGACATAGGCATTGGAAATACCTTTTATTTTGGCCATTTCGAGCAGTGCAAACAGATGATTGTTGTGGCTGTGTACACCGCCATCGGAAAATAGCCCCATAAAATGGATACGCCCTTTCTCTTTGGCTTTGTCAAATGCTTCGGTTAGTACGGGCAGTTCAAAAAATTCTCTTTTTTCAATCGATTTATTAATCCTGGAAAGCTCCTGCCATACAATTCTTCCGGCCCCGATATTCAGATGCCCCACTTCGGAATTTCCGAATTGTCCGTCGGGCAGGCCCACATCTTCGCCGCTTGCAGAAAGCTTCGCATTGGGATATTTTTCAACTAATGAATCAAAAAAAGGTTTGTTCGCTTTATCGACGGCACTGACTTCGGTGTTCTCAGCTATTCCAAAGCCATCGATAATAACAAGAAGTGCTTTTGACAAGAGTCTCAGAGATTATTTACGTGTTTGGTGAGTTGTGCTTTCTTTCTTGCCGCCGTATTGGGATGCACAATGTTCTTGGTGGCAAGCCTGTCAATCAGGCTCACGGCGTCTTTCAAATATTCTTCGGCAAGTTTTTTGTCGGTAGTATCTTGTACTTTTTTAATCAACGTTCTCATTTTGGAACGTCTTGTTCGGTTGTGTGATCTGCGCTTTTTATTTTGGCGCATTCGTTTGATAGCAGATTTATGCTGTGGCATAACAAAATTGGTTATTAGAGTTATATACTCGTTATCTTTTACAGATTGACAAAATTAACGCTTCTAAAATCAACTTACAAGAACAGATTGAATGTTAGTTGAAAAAAAATTAATTTAACCGTTCTGTAAAAATGATCATAGTTATTGACGGGCCGGCAGGTTCCGGGAAAAGTTCTACCGCTAAGGAGATAGCTAACCGGCTGAAGATACAGTATCTCGATTCCGGTGCTATTTACCGAGCGATAACCTATCTTTGGATTGCTGCCGATAAACCCGAAAAAAATACGTTCCTTGATTTATTGCCGGAAGTGGACCTCGAAACAGCCTATAAAAGACAAACTTTTTTTGTGGAACTGAACGGGGCTGATATAACAAAAAATATCAGAAACCAGAATGTCACTGAATCTGTAAGTGATATTGCCTCTTTACCCGAAATCAGAAAATTTGTAAACGGGTATATGAGGAATCTTGTTCTGGATGATGTTTACATCGCTGATGGACGTGACCTCGGAACTGCTGTTTTTCCGGATGCTGCATTGAAAATTTATATGGATGCATCCCTGGATGAGCGTGCAAAACGACGCTTTAATGAATTACAACAAACCGATAGTACCGCAGGGGTAAGCCTGGATGAGGTGAAACAAAATCTGAATGAACGAGATCGTAAAGATCAAAGCAGGGCAGCAGATCCGCTTAAGAAAGCAGATGATGCTATCGTGATCAACACAACCGGCAAAACATTTGATGAACAGGTATCGGAGATCATCGATATCATTCAAAATAAACTAAAACTGAAATATTAACTAAATCCCGTATTCCGAAAGCCGGAATATGGCCGTATTTAACAGGTAACCTAAATGACTGAAGACTTAAACAAAGATTCTAATAAACCCGAAAAAGAAGCTGAAAACAGTACAGTTACAGAAGAAGTTGTAGCTGAAGAAATGGGAGCGGAAAAAAAAGAAGAAACAGCTGAAGAAGTAAAAGAAGAAGCCTCGGTTGATGAAACTGAAGACGAAGAAACAAAAGATGTTGCTGAAGAAGAGAGTGCAGAAGAAACAGAAGAGGCAGAGGGAACCGAAGAAGAAAGTGAACAGAAAGAAGTTGCAGTACCGGTTTACTCAGGTGATGTAGAAGGCGAAACCTATACATTCGACCAACTGCAGGCAGCATCTGAAGATTATTCGGATGATGAGTTTCACCAGCTTGCCGGCATGTATGAAACTACCCTCAGCAGAATTGAAGAGAAAGAGATTGTTACCGGAATTGTTGTTTCGGTAGATGAAAAGTATGTAATTGTTGATATCGGCTTCAAATCGGAAGGAATTGTTCCGGTCAACGAGTTTTCAGACAAGGTAATTGAAAACCTGCAGCCCGGTGATGAAGTAGAGGTATTTCTCGACAAAGTAGAAGACCGCGAGGGACAGCTTATTCTTTCGCGTAAAAAAGCCGACATCCTGCAGGCCTGGGAGAAACTTGAAGAATCTCACGAAACAGGCGAAGTTATTGAAGGTTACATCCAGCGCAGAATTAAAGGCGGTATGGTTGTGGATGTGTTCGGGATTGATGCATTCCTGCCCGGCTCACAAATTGATGTGCGGCCCGTTCGCGATTTTGATGCCTATGTTGGCAAAACCATGGAATTCCAGGTTGTGAAGCTCAACATGCAGGCCGAAAACGTTGTGGTCTCACACAGAGCCCTTATCGAGTCTGATCTTGAAGATCAGCGCCAGGAGATTCTCGAAACCATCGAAGCCGGACAGGTTCTCGAAGGAATCGTTAAAAACATTACCGATTTCGGTGTATTTATTGATCTTGGTGGTGTTGACGGACTGCTTCATATTACAGACCTGTCCTGGGGACGTGTTGAGCATCCCGAAGAAATTGTGAAGCTCGATCAGAAAATGAATGTAGCCGTTATCGATTTTGATGAAGAATCAAAACGAGTATCACTCGGCCTCAAGCAGCTTCAGCCGCATCCATGGGATGAAATACATCATAAATATCCCGAAAACCTTCGTGTTCAGGGACGAGTAGTTTCCATCGCCGATTACGGTGCATTTATTGAACTGGAGAAAGGCGTTGAAGGCCTCATCCACATCAGTGAAATGAGCTGGACACAGCACATCAAACATCCATCACAGCTTGTACAGAAAGATGACATTATTGAATGTGTGGTGCTCAACATTAACGAAGATGAGAAGAAAATCTCCCTGGGCGTAAAACAGCTCGAAAAAGATCCCTGGGAAGATCTCCTGGATCGGTACCCGATTGGTTCTACCCACAAGGGTGTCATCCGGAACCTCACCAACTTTGGAGTTTTTGTGGAACTTGAGCCCGGCATCGATGGACTAATTCATGTATCAGATCTGAGCTGGACGGAAAAAGTAGAGCATCCGAACGAGATTGTTGACAAAAGCCAGGAAATTGATGTTGTTATTCTTGCCGTTGATTTTGATAACCGGCGGATTACACTTGGCCACAAACAGGTGGAAGAGAATCCCTGGGAGAAATATGCCGAAGAGTATGGCCCGGGATCAACAGTTGCCGGCGAAATTTCAAAAATTACCGACAAGGGAGTGTTCGTAAAACTCGAACTTGGAGTGGATGCTTTTCTGTCTGCAGATAAACTGGCCGAGCCGGTTGAAGATCTCAAAGCCACCTTCAATGAAGGAGACAAAATTGAAGGCCGTGTTGTGGAGTTCGACGAACAGAGTAAAACCATCGAAATCTCACAGCTTGATGAGGATGTGAAGAAAAAGCCCAAGCCAAAAAAGAAATCTGAAAGTGATAGCGTGGAAACAGGGACGCCCACACTTGGTGAAGTTTCAGGATTGGCTGACAAGCTGAAGGAAAAGGAAGAAAACGATAAAAACAATACCTAACCGGTATCACCAAATTCCGGTGGATCGTTTTAAAGGCTTCTGGCATTCTGTCAGAAGTCTTTTTTTTTGCTTGTATTACATGAAAAAGCCGGACGGGTTATTTACCCACATAAAAATAAACTGCCTGTTCAGAAGCGTCGGTTGTGCTTTTAACTTTGCTGTTTGTTTCTCTGTTATAGGTATAAGCAACATTGCGTATTGAATTCAGCTCCTTTTGGCTCGAATACTCAACCCTGACTGCATCTCCATCAGAAGTAAGTTTGGAAATGGCTTCTCGTAACTGATCGTATTTAGAACGGCTTTTTCTGGATACTTTGACTTTAGACCTGGGCACCATTTTTATTTTCATTTGAATCCCTTTCAATTATCATTGTTTGTTATTTATGCTCACTAATAAATGTTATTAAATAAAGTTCCCTCATATATTTAATTGTAAGTTTGCTTGTAAAAATCATTATATAAACAACAATCTTGTATTAAGTATAATGTAGTTTATTTTTTTATCTAATAAAATATCTTGCTTTAATTCAGTGCAATAATTAATTAAATTTAATAAAAATGTAATCACATTAAAATTCTCTCTGAATATACTCTTGATGGCATTAATGATTTAGTTCTGTGTTGTCTCTGTAAAATTTATAATCTTTAATCAGGATAAAGGCTAAAACTGATTAATTTGGTTTAATAAATCAGTTGAAAATGACCTTTAGAGACTCTGTAAAACTATAGATTAGTTTAACATGTCGGAGTTAATCACTGAAAAGGAAGATTTGCAGATCCATCAGGTGGTTGGGTTTGCCAACCGCTGCGTGCTAAAAAAAGCATTAACCGTCTGACCGCAAAATCAGCGGCCGGACGGGTGGTGTTTGAAACCGAAAAAGGCACCATATTATATTTATACATTGCCTTTCCAAAAAAGAATCTGAAAATGCAGAAAACTATATCTGATCAGGGCACCTGAACCGTTGATAAAATCTGTTTGATCATATCTTCCGTAGTGATGTTTTCTGCTTCAGCCTCAAATGTTGGGATAATTCGGTGCCTCAAAATATCCATGGCAATGAAGCGAACATCTTCCGGAGTTACGTAGGCGCGGTGCTGCATAAAAGCGTGAGCCCGGGCCGCCAGGTTCAGATTGATGGAAGCTCTTGGTGAAGCCCCGAATGAGATCAGGTCGGTAAGCTCGGCGATTTGATAGTCGCCCGGATTTCGCGTGGCAAATACCAGGTCCACAATATATCGCTCCACTTTTTCATCCGTGTAAATTTCGTTGATCACTTTGCGGGCATCCAGAATTTTTTTGGACGTGACCACCGATTTTAATTTGGTGTTGGCCCCTGTTTTGGCCATCCTGCGCATAATTTCCAGCTCTTCGTTTTTAGAGGGATAGCCGATCTTCAATTTCAGCATAAACCGGTCTACCTGAGCTTCGGGCAGTGGATAAGTTCCTTCCTGTTCCACAGGGTTTTGGGTTGCGAGCACCAAAAAAGGATCTTCCAGCGGAAACGTCTCTTCACCTATGGTAACTTGTCTTTCCTGCATGGCTTCCAGCAGAGCACTTTGCACTTTGGCGGGCGACCGGTTGATCTCATCGGCCAGGACAATGTTTGAAAAGATGGGGCCTTTTTTTACCGTAAATTCCATCTTTTTCTGATTATAAATCAGTGTACCGATCAAATCGGCCGGTAACAGGTCGGGGGTGAACTGTATGCGCTGAAATTTAGTGTTTATAACAGTTGCCAGAGATGATACGGTCAATGTTTTTGCAAGCCCGGGTACACCTTCAAGAAGAACATGCCCATCAGCCAAAAGCCCGATCAACAACCGGTCAATCATATATTTTTGGCCTACAATCACCTTGTTTAGTTCAGAATAAATATCATCAATAAAAGCACTGTGTTTTTCAATTTTTTCACCCAGTGCCTGCATATCTACTGTTTTAGAACTCATTAAAGAGAGAATTTTTAGTTAGAATTCATTTTGTTGAACTGACTAAAAATAAGAAGACAGATCAATAGCCACGCTCAATCCGGTTTTCCGGAATGCAGCTTCAAAAATACGTGATATTTAATAAACTCTTCCAACATTGTTTGTCAAAAATCATAAAACAACAAAATCAGTTCAACTAAGAGCCGCAGAGTTTCTTACATTTAACAAAATTATTCAGAAGGAGAATAATTTCATCATTTGCCGGAGAGTACCTGAAATTCCCGAAAAGATTTGAGGTAATTGGCAAAAAGGTGATCAAAATGCTTGAAGCCATTTTTAAATTTGGGTACCTTGGTGCCGTAAAATTAATCGACAGAAATGGAATTATACTCATTTATATTTCTTGCAGTTTTGGCAATTGCTTCGGCTGTGGGAATGATATTAACCAGGAATACAGTAAATAGTGCTCTCTTGCTGGTTGTAAACCTGCTCTCGGTAGCCGGATTGTATCTTGTATTGCAGGCTCAGTTTTTGGCCCTCATTCAGATTTTGGTTTATGCCGGAGCCATAATGGTGCTGTTTCTCTTTGTGATTATGCTGCTAAACCTCGATGATGAAGAGAGCTTTTTTGATAAACTCAGGGTTAAATATATTGTCGCTTTTCTCCTGGGTGCAGTCATCTTCAGCCAGATTATTTACAGTATCGGCGGGGTTACTGATTTGCTGCCCGCAATCTCAGAAGAGATGCAGTTTGCCGGAACTGTAGAGGCACTTGGGGATGTACTCTATACCGAATTTCTGTTTGCATTTGAAATGACAGCCATCTTGTTAACGGCTGCTGTGGTGGGAGCTATTATGATTGCCCAATATAAAAAACCGAATAAGGGGGACTCTTAATGGTAGGAATTGACTGGTATCTGGCACTAAGTGCTGTAATCTTCACCATCGGAATGATCGGTATCTTAATTCGCCGGAACGCAATTGTTTTGTTCATGTGTGTTGAACTGATGCTTAATGCCGTAAATTTATCACTGGTGGCTTTCAGTGCATATCATGGCGATGTGACCGGACAAATTTTGGTATTCTTTTCACTGGCCGTAGCTGCAGCAGAAGCTGTAATCGGGCTGGCAATCATCCTTGCTATTTTCAGAAACAACTTATCCGTTGATATTACAAAAGTGAATTTGCTGCGCTGGTAATATTCTGTTGTTAATCTCAAAATTCTGTTAAAAATGGAGGGATCTGCTTGTCAGAGAATTCACATTAATACTGTATATTGGTTGTTCAGGTTGTAGAGAAATCACAATTGGTATTTTTTGAAGGTATTCAAGTCTATAATTCTCGTTATTTTATTAATTTTAGCTGGTTTTCAGGCAGTATTTGCTGAAAATGATGAACCTCAGTTAATTCTGATTCATCTGGATGCTGCTTCCAGTTATTATGTTAATCAGGAGATGGCAAAAGGCAATCTGCCAAATCTCGAGTCCTATTTCGGAGAACACGGCAGGATTGATTACACCATTACCTACTTTCCGAGTAAAACACCGGCCGTTATTTCCAGTTTGCGCTATGGAGAAACAGTTCGTGAAATACCGCTCCCCGGCTGGGGTTGGGTTACTGACAGAACTGAGGGAACTGTCGTAAAAACGGTTGGTACATTTCTGAGAATGGTATTATCTACTTCCCGGATATCTACCAGTAATATAATATACGGAATTAGTGGCTTTCACTGGCTGGCAGGCCCGGCATTGGTTAATACCGCCGATTATCTGAAAGACTACAACATTCTGCAATTCTACTATTATAATGTTGATACTCAGGGACATTTTAATGGTGAAGAAGCTTACCTGAAAGAGCTGCTAAAATTCGATTGCCATTTTGGAAAACTTGCAGAACGGCTTGATGATGATGTAAATGTCATCGTATATGCAGATCACGGCATGACTTTTGGCGAAGGAATTGATGTTGATGAATATATAAATAAGTGGATGGGAGATGAATTGAACTATTATTCGTATCCGTCACTATTTCTGAAGGATCTCAGTAAGGCTGAATATTATGCTAAAAAACTTGTAGAGGAGACAGATATTGATTTTACGTTTTTCCGATCATCCACAGATCAGGTGAAAGGATTCCACAATGATGCCGTGATCTTTTTTAATAAAAATTATGAGGATGTTACGATAAATTATGAGTATGAGGGGCAAGATATATTGGGATATTATAATAAGGGTTATGACGGCGAGTATTTAACCCAGGATGAATGGCTGAGCTTCAGTCACGATTTGCATTATCCTATGGCACCTGTCAGTATATTTCATCATCTGGATCATCCTTCTGCATCTGATGTTGTTACGTTATTTGAAGAAACCAAATTTCCGAGAACTAATTACGGTAGCTCAGGCAATCATGGCGGGTTTACGTACCGGGACATGACCGTGCCGCTTTTTTTACGCGGGCCTGATCTGGAAGAATTCTACAACCAGAACTATTACTGGCTGCCCAACCTGTTTCAGGACATTGATGGAATCGATTTTGATCAATACCCGCCTCGCGAACGGAATTATCTGTCTTCCCGCTATAATTTCAGAAAAAACCAAACTGTCACTGATTTTAATTTTTCGCCTAAATATCGCATCAAATACAGGTTAACCGCATACAATTCCGACTTTAATAACCCAACAACATTTGACAGTGTTGAATTTTCAGGGATGGGAGACATGTTTCGATCCTATCTTACCCGCTTTTGGGTTGGGCTGGGTGTGGAAGCAAAAAACAGCAAATTAAATCCGTTCTTTAAATTGCAGTACGATATTCATCTTCGGAAATTTGTTTTTCACAACACATACACCACACAACAAAAGTTTGAATTTCGTCTGTCGTACGAGGCTACCCCGTGGCTTGCCCTTGAAACAGTAAATTTCACATCTCTGGGAATCCGGCTCGACTTTTAATCACTCAGAAACTTCAGAACGGATAAATAAAACAGCAACCAGCACAAACAGTGCGGCAATTATTGCGGTTACATAAAACGTTCCGTCAATTCCGTAATAGAGATAAACGATTCCCAGCAACCAGGGGCCCAATGCCTGCCCCAGTTTCATGATAACCCAGTTTACAGATAAAAATGCTGCCCGGTAATCTTTTACCGCATAACTTGTAATCATATTCATAATATTGGGAATATTGATTCCCTGAGCCACTCCAAAAAGAATAATGGGAATCGCAAAACCCCAAATATTTTGCACGAAGGGTATCATAATAAAAATGGCCAGATAGAGGATGGATGCAATAATTACAAGGTTTCTCTCTTTTACCAAAAGGGTTAAACGCCCAAGCTGTGAGGAAACTATGCCGGTAATTATCGAAGAGCCAGATACAATTACACCGATCACAAATGCACTTTTTCCAAACCGTTCATCCAAAAGAATCACAAAGTATGTAATGTAACCACCATAGAGGATAATGAACGTAAAAAACATGGCTGCAAAAAGGCCGAGTATGTACCTGGATTTCAGTGCTGCTGCAATTTCTCTGAAATAGATACCCAATGATCCGGTTTGCTTTATTTTGGAGGTTTTAAGAAACAGTATGGCAAAAATTCCCACCGGAATACCCAGAAGTGTTAAGAAAAACGGATAATTCCAGCCAAGCACAGTCAGTGCGCCGCCAATGGCAGGATACAGTGCCGTACCCACACTCAGCACGCCGGCATTATATCCCATGGCTGTTGCACGCCTGTTTTTTTCATAAAGATCGCCGATCAGCGTAACATTGAGCACACCAAGTGCCGCACTTCCAAAGCCCTGTAAAAATCGAAAGAGCAGAAGCTGCCCGAATGTGTCTGCAAAAGCGCAGGCCGTGCCGGCAATGCCGAAAATAAATAGAGCCGGAATTAATATTCTTTTTCTCCCAAAACGGTCGGCCATCACCCCAAGAACAGGGGTAAAGAAGATGCCCGGAATTGTAAAGACAGTAATGACGTATCCAATTTGGCCGGGCGGGACATCCAAAGCACGGGAAATGGCGGGAAATGCCGGCGCAATACTGGCCACGCCCAGAATGGAGGTCAGAGTGATTCCGAAAATCACATACAGGTTGATGTCTTTGAGCAGTGATGTGCTATGTTCCGAATCGTTCAAAAATGAATATATGTTTGATCTTTTTTCTCTGACTTTGAAACCATCAAAATACCAACGATAGAAAAGAGACACGAATGGAAAAAAATATGACAAGCTTTATCATACTGAAATCAACAACATCCAAAAATTATGCTCACAAATGAACTGATATTTTTAAAAATTCAGGGTTAAAAATGTTTCAAACCTGTCTTAATACGCAGTATCTTTTCAGCCATTCAATGTTCATAAAAATCAGATAAGTCTTGAGCGATCAAAAAATCATTTTTTCCATGGAAGGTGTTGGGAAAGTTTATAAACCCAACAAAACCGTTTTAAAGGAT
>SKYV01000071.1 GCA_007127745.1 Balneolaceae bacterium | reverse complement strand
CTTCTGGATATATCAGATGAAAACACCTCGCTGATAGAAGCCTTCGAAAAAGCCAACGAAGTGCTCTACAATGCCACCCGGGGGATTTCGGACCTGATATTAATGCCGGGTCTGATTAACCTCGACTTTGCCGATGTTCGCACTACCATGATTGACGGAGGTGCAGCAATTATGGGATCGGCAACAGCAAGCGGCCCCGACCGTGCAGAAATAGCTGCCCGGGAAGCCATCAACTCTCCCTTGCTCGACGGAGTGAGTATACGCGGTGCACGGAATGTTCTTGTCAACATTTCTTCAGGTGATAATCTCGGCATGAGAGAAACCACCACTGCCACCAGTATCATTCAGCAGGAAGCAGGTGAAGATGCCGAAATCATACTGGGTACCGTTCTGGATGAATCGTACGAAGATGAACTCAGAGTTACCGTGATCGCAACCGGATTTGAACTGAGCGAAAATCGCAAAGAGGCAAAAGTTGCGCCTAACGGACAATCAGAAAAACCGGCCAAAAAAGAGCGTTCATTCTCTCTTCCAAAAGCCAGTGATATTGCACAGCGTCGTACTCATCCGGCTGACGGACCTTTTTATAAAGGTGAGAAAAACCTCAAAAATCTTGACTCTCCCGCTATACACCGCAGAAATCTGAAATATATGCGCAGTGTAGATGATGCCGAAGAGGAAGAAGAGTTAACAGAACCCAAGCAGGAACAGCGGAAAGCAAGCAATGATGATACATCACTAAACGACAGAACCGAACGCATTGACAAGCGGGATACCGATCAGCCCGCTTTTCTGCGAAAAATTATGGACTAACGCGGATGGCACGCCATTTGTGATTGCTATATAACACCAGGTAGGCATGCTATGCCTATTCTTTAGATTGCTAAATCTAAAAGGAGTCTCTCTGACCGGAGGCTCCTTTTCTTTTTGGGTAATTAAATATTTTTTTGAACCAGAACATTCATAAAGAAGTGTGTAGAAGCAAATTAAAGTATTTGAATTATTGCATTTACGTTATTTATCGAATTGCCCAAATATGGGCCTGGATTTATTGTGGTGCTCCGATCTTTAGAGATTTCCACGCTGTGAATTTTTGATGTGTATTGTAAAAAACCCTCAAATTTTTAGATATACATTCTCTCAGCTTTTTTGTAATCTAAACAGAGTTTATACAGATCTATTTACAGTATGCACTGTTGATTTTTATTTATGAAATTCAGGTCGTTTCTCTTATTTGTGATTTTTGCGGTTTCGGGGATTTTGCTTCTGTGTGGCCAAACATTCAGCCAGTCTCAAACTGAATTCCTTCCATTTGGTCCCATTGACGATCGCTATTCCACCATTCAACAAAATTCTGTATCATCGCTCGAAGCTAATGGTCATACTCTTTGGATGGGCCCCGGATTAAACGCCTTTTTTGAAATGAGCGGAGAAATATATGCACCCCAAAATGCCGATAGTGTTTTTAATGCACGCGGCCGTGCGTTTTCTCTTTCGGTTGAAGGCAGCCGGATTGTAGCCGGTTTGGGATTCACATCAACCATGGGGGGCAGCAGTGTAAATGCCGCCCAAGGATATTATCAGAGCTATGATGAGGGTGTATCCTGGAATTTTATACCGTTTCCGTTGGACGACCGCCCATCTGAAAGCGAAAATTGTACCGCTGATTCTGTCGGCCCGCCCTGCGACATTGAATTTCAGTACGGTAATGAAACCTATATTCGCACACGAATTACCGTTCCTGAACAATCACCGCCTTTTGAAGTGGATTTTTACGAGAACACACTGCTCTCCGTCAACTGGGCTTCCGGCCTGCTGCGAAGTACCGATTCCGGGGCTACCTGGGAGCGAATCATTCTGCCTCCCTCCTTCGAAACAGGACTGACCCCCGATCAATCCTATCAGTGGTATTCCCAAACCGCAGAAGGTGAACCTGTAAATCGCTACGATCCCCGATTCGACAATAATTTACTGGGTTTTGGCCTTTTGATTGATGAGCAGCAACGAGTTTGGGTGGGAACTGCCGCCGGGTTAAATATTTCTGAAAACGCACTCACAGCTCCGACAGATCAAATAGAATGGCACCGGTTTTCTTTTGAACCGGAAAATGAAAACGGCCTGCTCTCCAACTGGATTCAAAAAATACGCCAGCAGCCAGGTACCGGCCGTATCTGGATGACCAACTGGCGGGCCGACCCCGATAACCGGGATTCTTATGGGGTGGTATATACGGATGACGGCGGCCAGACATTCCAGCGGTTCCTGGAAGGTGTACGTGCTAACGATATCGGTTTTTTTAACAACACGATTTTTGTAGCTGCAGATAACGGATTATACATTTCTGATGATGACGGGCTGAACTGGTCAAGAATTGAGCAGATTGTCAGTCCGAACTCTCTCATCAAACAAAATGCACGCTACTTTGCCGTTATCGCGACTGATCAAAACCTCTGGGTTGGTACCAGTGACGGAATTGCATCCACCAGTGATGGCGGTTCCACATGGCGGATCGTACGGACGGACGTTCCTCTCAAAGGCGGCAACGTCTATCAACCCGATGCCCCCGAGGTTGACACATATGCTTACCCAAATCCGTTTTCACCGTCAGTTCATTCCGATATCCGCATAAAATATGAAATGAATGAAACAGGAAGAGCCACCATCCGAATTTTTGATTTTGGGATGAATCCGGTTAAAACCATTCGGGTGTCTCCCGTTTCGGCAACAGGATCTTTTGAAATTGTATGGGACGGAACCGATGAAAACGGACGAATT
>SKYV01000176.1 GCA_007127745.1 Balneolaceae bacterium | reverse complement strand
CGCCATAGTAAGGCAGGGTGTGAATTTCGTGATACAGGCTGAAAACAGTGTTAATTTCATCATAAACAACGGGGTGCCTGATGATAAGATCCATCAGCTGCATGGCCTCCATGTTTTCAAACCAGTACTCTTTCATATTGAAAAAGTAATCTCCGGCAACATCCAGTCCGTTCAGGCTTGAGGGCTCAAAGATTTCATAGGGAGTTAAAGGCGCTTTTGCCCGGATCATCTCACTGATGTAAATATTTTCCAGAAAAGCCAGGCGAAACTGAGTCACCGCATCCCACCGTTTGTTTTGCTTGAATAACAGAAGCGCATAGCTGTAGCGGTTCGGCGGATACTGGCCGGCATTTTGTTTTAAAAATTTTGCAGCTTCAGTGAGGTTTTCATTTTTCAGGTAGAGATCACCCATCAGCCAGCGGACTCCCTGGTTATCATCGGGATTGTAGTTCAGAATTTGCAAACCTGTATCAACAGCCTGGCTGGTTTTGCCCTGTTGATCGTAGGTCAACAGCAGTTCGTGGAGCAGTCGTAAAAATGGGCGGTTTTCATGAAAACCCCATGGAATTTCACCTTCAAAATCCGAAGGTATTAACTCTTTGAATTGTTGGATTCCTTTTTCCAAATTTGCAGCAGCCTCACCCGGTTTGTTTGCGTCACGTGCAATCTCCGCCAGCAGGAAGTAAGATTCCGTATAAAAAGGTGCATCACTGATCAGTTTTTTGAGAAGCGTCTTAGACTTTTCAACGTTCATGTCTATCATGTAGAGTTCGTCGGCCTCCATAAAGCGGCCTTCAATATCCGGATCGATTTCAATGCGTTGAAAAGTTCCTTTTTGATCAGAGCCTTCGCCGTAAATTTCGAATGCAGGGAGTAGTTGCATGGTTTTGGAATGATAATGAATCAGGATTCCGATTTAGAATAAATTAAAACCCGACTTTTATTAAGGTTCAAAGTTTCACCGTTTCTCCGGTTTTCACCGATTCATCGCTGGCAAGAACAATTTGAAGGGTATGTACCACCTCGCGGAGATGATCAGATAAGTCGAGATCTTCCTGAATGGATTTCAGGAAAAACTCTTGTTCAAGATAACAGAGTCCGTCATGATCGGGCTCATCAGGGGTTTCGATCATTTCATCTTCCTTGATGAGCTTACTGTTCTCGTCGATTTTACCGTGATGCAGGTGAAGCCGTTTTACAGACGTATGGCCGCCAATATCAGCAGATGAGCCTCTTGGCAGATCGAATGTATTTTTACTGATGCTCACACTTCCGTCCGGCCCGATCACATCTTTCACAAAATAGGCCTGTTCGCTCATCATGGGGCCCCATCCGGATTCGTACCAACCCACAGAGCCGTCATCAAAGCGCACCTGAAGCTGGCCGTAATTGTATTGATCGGGATCGACTTCATCACTTAGCCGCGCCCCGATGGCGGATACACTGATCGGTTTGGCTTTGGTCATCTGGCACATCACATCCACATAGTGTACGCCGCAATCAACAATGGGAGACATCGCTTCCATGATGCTTTTGTGAACTTTCCACTCTTTTCCGGAACTCTGCTGATTCAGGTTCATGCGCATCACCAGCGGCTTTCCGAGCTGGCCGGCAACGTCAATAAATTTTTTCCATCCGGGGTGGTGTCTCAGAATGTACCCAACCACCACCTTTTTTCCGGCTTTTTGGGCCGCCTGAACAACGGCATTGGCATCATCGATTGTCTCAGCAATCGGTTTTTCCACAAAAACGTGGCAGCCGGCATTCAAAGCCAGGATAGCAAACTTTGCATGCGTGGCCGGGTAGGTGCAGATGCAAACGGCATCGGGTTTGGTTTCAGCGAGTGCTGCATCAAAATCGTTGTATGTTGGATAGTCGCCAAGCTCGTTGGTGAGTCTCTCCAGGTTATCGGAACTACGGTCAACAAGACCGGCGATATTGAAGCCATCTAATTGGTGGTAGGCGCGGGTGTGTGAGGTTCCCATATTTCCACAGCCGATGACAAGTACATTTATTTTAGACATGACAAAAATTCAAAAAATTTTCAGGTTGAGAATTGATTCAATCAGCATGATAGCACGAAGGGCAGAATTCTGCAAAAAGGTTTTGTACGAATGTGTAATTATGAAGGTGGTGGTCAGCACAAACGAGACGTTTGCGCCATTTCAGGATTGGGGTTTTAACCGTCATCAGGGGCACAAACAAGATGTTTGCGCCTTACCAATTCTAAAAAAAAGATGGATTTTGATCGTGCGGCAAACGTTCTTGCTGCAGTTTGTTTTGATAGTACTCAGCACAAATGAGATACTTCGACAGGCTCAGTACAGGCTGTTTGCGCTATTTCAATTTTGGAAAAGGTGTGGCAAAAAATATTAAAGGTATGGCGCAAACGTCTCGTTTGTGCCAACACGAAAAGCTCATGTCTTATTTAAAAGCCCAACATTTACTCATGTTATTCAACCGAAACTTCCAGCAATCCTTGCTTGCCTGCATAATTTACTGCACTGCTATACACATACTCCTGAGGCTCATAAACAAATCCGGCTTTTACCGGATTTTGATGGATATACTACAATTTTTCTTCAAATATATTCTGGTTGAATAATTCTATCGGGCGGTAGTTTCTTTTCCATAACTGGAAATTGCCATTCGTTTTTCTTTTTGAGCCTTCATAATGGAATAACTTTAACATCCATTTCTTTCTGCTTTCGGCTGGATTTGACTGAATTTCATTTTTGAGCTTTTTTGATGTAAAACCTCGAAAATCCCTGATGATGTTCTGT
>SKYV01000239.1 GCA_007127745.1 Balneolaceae bacterium | reverse complement strand
TTTATGAAAGCCTGGGTTTCAAGCTAAATGGAGCCCATAAGAACGGTCATTTAGTCAGCTTCTTCGCGGGCAGGGATGACTTCATCATGCACTTTTTCCGGGAGGATATGTTTGAAGAAGCATCGGAGGGAAACGCAGCCGATCTGAGCAGAGGCAGCGAAATCATGTACACAATCGGAGCCAACAGCCGACGGGAAGTGGATACCTGGGCGGAACAAGTGATAGATGCAGGCGGCTCAATGTTTGCTGAACCTGCTGAAATGCAAAACGGCTGGTATGGGTGCGGTTTTGCCGACCCCGACGGGCATAAATGGAATGTGTTTTATAACGGAAAATAAATCTATGAGAAAGCTCATCACATCAGCATTTGTATCGCTTGACGGAATTATGCAGGCACCCGGCGGACCGGAAGAAGATCCCACCGGCGGTTTTGACCATGGCGGCTGGATGTTCCATTTTACGGACGACAGCATGGATATGTCTGAAGCAGGTTTCGATGGCATAAACCGCGAGCTGTTGCTCGGACGCAGAACCTATGAGATATTCGAAGCATACTGGCCCTATCAGCCGGAGGATCACCCAGCTGCAAAGACGCTTAACGCGGCAAAGAAACATGTAGCTTCGCGCACCCGGACAAAGCTTCACTGGAATAACTCGACCCTGTTCCAGGGCGATGTCGTCAAGGCAATTATCGCTCTTAAAGCCCAATCGGGGCCGGACTTACAAATAATTGGAAGTGGCAATTTGATTCAAACGCTCCAGGCAGCCTCACTGATCGACGAGTACAACGTTTGGATGTTTCCAGTGGTGCTTGGGAAGGGCAAGCGACTCTTTGGTGAGAATGCCAAGCCATCGGCGCTGCGGCTCGTTCGTTCTCAGGTTTCGGCCACCGGTGTTGTGATGAGTACCTATGTGCCAAGCGGCGATATCCAGCCAGGTTCGTTCCCGGGTACCGAGCCGAGCGAGAAAGAGTTGGCCCGGCGTAAAAAAATGGCGAACAAAAAATGGTGACGTTTAATGTTCAATTCGTGCTTACCAGTAATTCATACAGATACCCCTTCGTTATGCGGATTACCTAACTATTATAGAAAACCGCATGACGGTAACACAACCATCAACCTTAAATAATTATTTAACTATGAAATCAATTAACCCATATCTCATATTCAATGGTAATGCCGAAGAAGCGTTCGATTTTTATCAATCCGTATTTGGCGGAGACGTTTTTAAGATGCGGTTCAATGAAATGCCCGGCACTTCAGGAATACCTGAGCAGGATCAAAATAAACTGGCACACGTGGCCCTGGCCATTGCCGGAAAAGATCAAACTCTTATGGCATCGGATGCCCGAACCGGCCATGAGGCCAACATCCAGAAAAACGGCAATTATTATCTCTCGCTTGAACCTGATAATGCCGAAGAAGCTGAGATAATATACCGTAAACTGTCTGACGGTGGCAAGGTATTTATGCCTCTCGACGAAACAGACTGGGCAGATATGTTTGCCATGTTCTCAGATAAATTCGGCATTCAGTGGATGATCAATTATGAGGAAAGTACCGGATTTTGATAAAGCACCTCATCTCAGGACGATACAATAGAATTCCAAAGAATCCGGAGTTAATTCTAAGTACACTAACATTGATAGCACTTCAGCAAAATGGACATAAAAAAAACTGTACCAATATCTACATCCAAATTTAAGCTACACCATAAAGTGCGTATATTCATTATTTATAATGTTTTATATACGCACTTTTCACTTCCGGATACTTTGGTTTCAATTCTTTGTCCTGCTCGCACAGGCTTCAGCACACTTCTCCCCGTCCATCGCGGCGGAGACGATTCCGCCGGCATACCCAGCCCCTTCCCCGCACGGGTAGAGGCCCTCAATTTGCACATGCTCGAAAGTTTTTCGGTTTCGGGGAATACGGACGGGTGATGAAGTTCTCGATTCGGGGGCGTGTACCACGGCTTCGTTGGTGAGGTATCCTTTCATCGAGCGGTCAAACTGTTTGAAGCCGTCCGCCAGCGCTTCGTACATAAAACCGGGCAGCATTTCCCGTAATTGAACAGGTGTTATCCCCGGTGCGTACGATGTGTCCGGCAAATCTGCCGAGAGTTTCCCATCCACAAAATCTACCAGCCGCTGTGCCGGTGCGGTTTGCGTCATCCCTCCCATCTCCCACGCTTTTCGCTCAATAGAGGCTTGAAACATCATCGCTGCCAGCGGGCCGTATTTGGCAAATGGTTTAAAATCTTCGTCCCTTAGCTCCACCACGATCCCCGAGTTGGCCGTAGCCCTCGCTCTTCGCGATGACGACCATCCGTTGGTAACAATCTCTTCCTGTTTTGTGGCACACGGGGCAATCACCCCGCCGGGACACATGCAAAATGAATAGACGCCGCGTCCCTTCACCTGCTTCGAAATATTGTAGGGAGCCGGCGGCAGGTACTCTCCACGGTCGTCGCAGCTATACTGGATAGAGTCTATCAGCGCCTGGGAATGCTCAACGCGCACACCGATCGCCAGTGGTTTCCGTTCAATCTCAATTTTTTTTCGATGAAGAAGTTCAAAAATATCACGAGCTGAGTGTCCGGTGGCGAGGATGACATTTTTTGCATGAAACGTCTCCCCGTTCATTGTCCTCACCCCTTTCATCCGGTCGCTCTCAATCAGAAAATCGGTCACCCGTGTGTTGAAGTGAATTTCCCCGCCGTGGTGCAGAATACACTCGCGCATCTTCGAGATAATCGGCGGCAGTTTATTTGTGCCGATGTGGGGATGGGCAT
>SKYV01000001.1 GCA_007127745.1 Balneolaceae bacterium | reverse complement strand
TTTATTTTAATGTGAAACTTCTTCGTTTAAAATTATCTGCAAATAGCCGGTACTCTGGATCAGTCCAAAACGTCATAAACCGAATCGAACTTTTTCATAAAACCGGATATTAAGATACGTTTATGTATTATACTAACTTTGTAATTTAAAAATTTTAAAACCCTCCATTTAATTGTGCATCATTTGGGCGATTATTCAGCTCAAAAATCGGTAGCCTTATCTATTCGTTTTCAATCAAAATCACACCTTAACCGATTCTTCAATTCCACATATTTTGCAGATACTCGCCTAATACTTTCAGATAATTCACCATTGTTGTCTATATAGTACATATATCAGATCTGTTACCCTGACAAACTTTTTACAAGATGCAGTAAATACCCGGTTTGATATTCTCTTAGTATATACAGTCCAATTTGTTAAACTGGTTGACGTGCTTTTCCAAATACGTAGACAGAAAAAATACAGACTGGCCAAAAAATTCCGGATTACAATCCATTTTCTGTTGGATGCTTTCTTTTTTCCACTCTATCACCTTTTGCATCAGCCATTCCGGCCCAAAGCATTGTTACTCTGGTGAATGGGAATGTATACGAATCTATCTCAGATTGAATGTCAAACCGAACAGGCCGTAATTAATCCAGGAAAAATTGTACACTTCATCCACATCGGCGCCGCCCTCCAGCAACCGGTAACCTGCCATCACACCCCAGTAATCTGAAAGTTGATAATGAAATGTCAGGGCCGCATCGGTTGCCCTTCCCTGTGGCCCTGCCAGTGTCTCGGCATCAAAAATTACAGATGCATTCCTGCCAAAATTTCTTTCTGCAAATACATGAAGCAGAGGCACAAACCCAAGGTCGGTATTGGAATCGGAAGCACCGGCTTGATTGAGTTCTACTTTCGCATCACGGATCAAACCCGCAGCACCGGCACCTAAAGTCCAGTTGTTCCGGTCGTAAAATGTAAAGCGGTAGGTAAGCCTGTAGGTATTGAATTTGTAAATGCCGTTTACAGGACTGCCCGCATCAAACTGGGTTTCTTCAAAAAATACCGGCTCGTCAAATATCCCGTTTCCGTTCTTTTCCAACGGAGCAAACAGAACCCGGAACGTATGCCTTTCACCGAAGGTAACATTCAGCCTGAGGCGATAATAGAAGCTCAGGTCAGAGCCAATCAAATCAATCATATCAAAATCCGTTCCACCCTCGTTCGGAATTCTCACATCATTTCGGCTGAACCACACTCCGCCGGTTTCTGCATCTATAGAAACTTGCCGGCTTTGTGATGTGTCCGGAATCAGAAATATCACAAAAAAGATGAGTCCGGTAAAACAGGTTAGTATAACAGAGTCAGCTGTCGTCTTCATATTATTCTGATTGATGAAATTGTTTATAAATAACGTCAATTCGACATAAGGAATTGAAAAATGAGTCTGAGGCTTTCCAAAAAGGGCGTCATCCCGTACTGGATACGCTCATTTTTTGAACACGCAGCGATAGCGGAGTGAAATCTCCTATCTTTGATTTAAGCAGGAGATGCCGGATCAAGCCCGGCATGACGGAATCTAACATTCATTAACTCGTTGTGCGCCCCTTTGGATGCTTATTTCAACGATTTTATCTCGAACTCACGTTAAATATAAAAACCCGAATAATGGGTGAATTCATTCAGCAGATAACAATTTTATCTGAACCGTAACCGGATATGCTACAAATATACCGGCTAATAGCCAATCAAAAGCTTTTCGTGATCCACACTGAACCAGTTCAAAAAGAAGAACAGAATGGTGTTTAGGATTGAGATCAGAAATAATACAGCCAGCCAACTGTAAGTGCCCGTCTTAATTTTGTGAAATAATAACATCGTTGCCGGCAGGATGAAGTTGTGTAGCCCCAGCAACAACACATGACCTCTGTAAAACAGCTCATGAAAAATATTTGAATCCCATCCGGCACTGAATGGCCCCGCCAATGCAACAATGGCTGTCTGAAATCCATAGGCATTGAACTGTTCGGAATATGCAGGCAGAATCAAGGAAAGCAGAAACAGAAAAAAACCCGTTACAAAAACGTTCTTATGGCTTCATCTCTCATATTGCAATCGAAGTTTATTATACAAAGAAATGGAACATCAGACTTTCTTTTTAAACATACAAAGGTTCAAATATTTCGGCATATTGTGTAATATTTTTGGATCATATGGGTTTTTATTCCAGATCCCTTATTCTTGATTTGTGAAAAATTATTCAGAAACATATCAGCGCTTCACAAAAGCGACAGCACTGCTGCTGTTGATGGCATTTCTGATTCCATCCGGCCTGCACGCAAAGCAGTTCGTCGATTTCTGCATGATGAATATGGGAAATGCGGCAACTGAAATGGCCGCTGACCACGCCTGCTGCGAATCGATAGCTGAAGAGAAGGAAAAGCAGACAGATACACACCAGCACCACGACTGTGACTGGGGTATGATCTGCGCGTGCAGCATCGGCCAAAGCCAGCTTGGTGATGAAGATTGGATCCCCGCATCCAAAGATGCCGAAGTGATTCTCACCGAATCTGATAACCTCTCACTTTTCACAACATCCGGAGAATCGATTTCGGATGATCAGCAAATCCGTATTGGAGAATACGACCCGCCCCTCTGGCTCGTGTACGATACGTTTTTGAACTAAACCCACCCTTTTAATTGGGAAGAACAGGAAAATCCCCTCTTGAGAGGGGACAGATCGATGAGCGTATAGCGAATCGATCAGGGGTGTGTTGACGGAGCGTTGATTTGGTAAGTAGTTA
>SKYV01000134.1 GCA_007127745.1 Balneolaceae bacterium | reverse complement strand
GGATCATAAATCTTGTCACAAGAATGAACCGATAGTGCAAATAACCCTAAACAGAAAGCGAATAGTAAAATTTTATTTTTCATCCCATCAAATTTGTCGAGTTGAACCCTGAATAATTATTATAATATTTTAATATTATAAATAAACTTTCAATCCGAAAAAAGCAAAATCTCAGATAAAGTTAGTACAAACATAATTATAATCAATGAGATGAAAAATAATATTTACTAAAAATGGATTCTTTCTGTTAAAGTTTCAATCTGCCAGACAGTTCAAAATTCTATTGAAAGATTTTTTTAGATTTTTTCAATGCTATAAGTGACTATTATTTAATATCTAACAGTATGTTTACCATCTCCAGCCACGCCGTCGGTCAATTCGGCGGCCGCGGTAATTCTGGCTGCGGTCTCCCGCCCAAAACGGCCTCAGGTTTTCATCCCGCAGTTCAAATACTCGTCCGTTCACTGAAATTTCTTTGGCAACGTAATTATCAGCTTCCATTAAATCGGTCCGGAACCCGATCACTTCCACATTATCACCGGGCTTTAATTTGTTTATATAATCTTCAACAGCATAGGCAGCCCCGAGATGTATATTCCATAATGTTTCATCCACGCCGGACTGTAAAAACAGATGTGTGCCGATGTAGGCATGTCCGGTTGCACTTTCACAAGGTCCGGTTTTGATATAATCCAGAACACCACTGATAGTTACAAGCTCCGGCAATTCAGCCCGTTGCGCCATCCCTGTTAAATCTCCCTGGCCCCGCTGGGCATTTGCCGAAACTGCCATCAACATGATCAGGCCGGCCAGTGTAAATATTGTTTTAATTTGTGTATTCATTTTGTCTCCTCAATTTTTAGGTTAGATTCACTAAAGTGATCTGTTTATTAGACGAAATAGCTACTGGAACGGTTTGAGAGAATTGCACTTTATTTTCCGTTTCAGGAAAATATTTTATGAAAAATTATGCTCTATTCAATTCTGGCTGATGTTGTTGTAGCCATCCATTTTCTTTTTATTCTTTTCGCCTCGGTTGGTGCAGTTCTGCTTTTAAAATGGCCATGGGTCATCTTATTGCACATTCCGGCAGCTGTGTGGGCGGCTTTGATTATGTTTATGGGGTGGATCTGCCCGCTAACTCCATTGGAAAACCGCCTCAGAGTAATGGCAGGGGAGGCCGGTTATCAAGGCGGATTTATCGACCAGTATTTGATGCCGGTTATCTATCCTGCCGGGTTGACAAGAGAAATTCAGATATGGCTCGGCCTGGGAGTGATTTTGTTGAACCTGTTGATTTACAGTATGGTTATAAGACGATACAGACTGAATAAAATGAAAAACAAAAAATAAAAATTTTCCGATTTAAGATACTTTCCCTAAATATACACCCGTTATTAAAGTAGAACTCACATAGAGAATGACCTGAGCAGACGAAAACTGCAAAAAGGTATTCCAAAGAGGCGATGATCTCGCCTCTTTATTTTTGGGAGATGCCCCTCAAAATCATGCTTTCACAATGATCTTATCTTGGCAGAGAAGAAAAAGCAGACTCTAAATCGGACACTTTTAAAAATGATGTATAGCTCTTCACTTATTTAACGTGAGTTCGACATAAGAATTTGGAAAATGACTCTGAGGCTATCCGAAAAGGGCGTGAAGTAGCAAAAACATCATCAATTTCGTCATGCCGGGCCCCGATCCGGCATCTCCTGCCAAAACCCGTCATTCCTGACTTGATCAGGAATCTCCAAACGTTGCTCCAGGACATCTCTATGCAAAATGTGGAGATTTCATTACATGGGTATCGCTACGCTCGGAGCACTCCGCTATCGCTTCGCGTTCAAAAAATGAGCGCATCCGGTGCGGGATGACGCCCTTTTTGAACTCAAACACCTTTATATCACCAAATTCAACGATCTTATCTCGAACTCATGCTATTTAATAAGTGTCATTGTTCGCGTAACAGACTGGCCGTTGGATCGAAGAACATATAGATAGGTACCGGAGGAGAGCCCCGAAGCGTCAAATTCAACCCGGTAACTGCCTGCAGGTAAATAGGCGCTTACAAGCTGCCTGATTTTTCTTCCGGCTGAGTTATAAACCGAAATTTCTACTTCTCCGTCGTTTTCAATGGTGTACAATATCTGGGTATGATTGTTAAACGGATTGGGGAAATTCTGGTCCAGATAAAAGACAGATTGACTTAAAAGCTGTGGGAATTCGGCCTGTCTGATTTTTTTATACCGGACTATGGCCTCCAAAAAATAGTAATCAGCGTACGATGTGCCCACATTGCCATGCCCCCTGTGCAGGGTGGATTGAGTCAGGATAGAACTATTTTCTGAGTTGATTGACAGGTACTTTTCATTGGAAATAGAATTCAAAATGTTAACTGCACTGTTAAAATACCGGGGGGTTTGTGTGTATTCATAAATTTCAAAAAATGCAGAAGCAGCGATGGCCGATGCCGATACATCCCTGGTTTGAACCGTTGTTACAGGTTCGAGAAAGTCGTAAATAGGCACGAAATCGTCCGGAAGATTGTCTATAAAATAATCGGCGGCACGGATTGCGGTATTCAGAAACTTCTCTTCTCCGGTGTAGCGGTAAATCATGGTAAAACCATAAATAGCCCATGCCTGTCCTCGTGCCCAGACAGAATTCGGCCCATACCCCTGCCGGGTATCTTTCCAGTTTACATTTCCGGAATTATCAAAATCAACAATGTGGTAGCTTGTGCCGTCTGGTCTCATGTGGTGCTGAAGGGATGTTTCTGCATGTGCCAATGCAATTT
>SKYV01000193.1 GCA_007127745.1 Balneolaceae bacterium | reverse complement strand
TGCAGAGTTACTTCTTTGCGTTTCCAGTTTTCATCTCCCCCTAAAATTTCAACCAGTCGGATTTGATCGAACTCAATCTCATCGGTTCCTGTGGTTTTATAAAACGAAAATGGAATGAGCTGAAGCATGCCGTATGTATCTGCCGTTTCACCATTATATTCTTCTAAATCCCACCGAAGTAAGATGATTTTATTATTGTCCGTGGTTAAAACCGGTTCACCTCCGGCCAGCCATCCGCTCAAATTCAGGTTTGGATAATATGTATCAACCATTCCTGTTTCGGCAACGGGTATTGCATAATCAAACTCTTCCGGTTGCGGAACCGGCGGCGGATACACTATTTGGTCACCAAAATCCGGTTCGGTTTGCGATGCTTTCACCACATCCACCTTCACATAATCAACATCCAGTTCGTAAACAAACGGGCCCCAGTCCATCAGGGCAATGTGCACGGTAATGATATCTCCCGGCCTCACGTCCAGCCCGTCCGTAGTCAAACTTACGGTTTGCCAGGTTCCGGCTTCAGGGATGTCGAACTCCATCAACTGAGCGTAATTATCCGTAGTTCGCTGTGTTCTGATCTGCATATTGTGGCGCCTCGGGGCATGGCTCGACCGAACCCTCGCTTCCATACGCAGCTCATAATCATGGTGCGAGGCTTTTTCAAGATCCAGCACGTCAGTTGATGAAGTTTGCATAATTGCCCACCAGACATTTTGCCGGTCTTGAGTGGCATCCACGATAAATCTCATAAAACCGTCCATCAGCTCAAGAGTGCTTTCTGCCTGGCCGTCTCCGGTAAAGGTAATCCATTCTGAAGATACCGGTTCATCAAAAGTTTCCAGGAATTGAGCATTGAGTGTAGGGGTATAAACCAATAATACGGTACTAAGTAAAAGTACCGCTATATTTGCAAGTTTTTTCATGTCTCTTTTTTTAGATAAATATGTATACTTTATAATAATCAATTTCGAATAAAAACCTATAATAAAAACTAATATAATTATGCACTATAAAATACTTTCTATTTCTGCAGCCTTACTTCTATTCCATAATTTTCATGGATCTGTCGTTTTAGCACAAGATGGTTCAGAAATTTCGGATGAAGTGCTGATTGAACTTTATGATGGTGCAAGAGTAGCCGATGTGGTGGACGGCCTGGTAACGGTGGGCTACATGGATGTTGGCGTGATGCACCCCCGAATGGCTCCGCTCTGGAAAGATGTACAGACGATGGATCACCGGATTTCCGGGATTGCCGTTACCGCCCGTTATGGCCCCACAAACCGCCCCAAACATCCCGGCGCCGACCTCACCGACCCGGCCAATTACGACGTGTACAGAGAGTGGCGGGGACATTGGTACTGGCAGCTTTCTGATGAATCGTTTGCCGAGCATATCAAACCCGGAACCGTTCTGGTAATTGATAATGCTGGAGTAAATGATGCAGGCTCTACAGGATCCTTCAACATCATGGACTGGACTGAACGAGGTATGACCGGCCTGGTCTCAGCCGGTGGTGTTCGCGATATTGATGAAATTATTTTGCAGCGAAACCCGGTTTACACCGATTATTACGACCGCGGCCGTGGCGAGCGTATCGGGCGGAATGAGCTGCTGGATGTGCAGCGGCCGGTAGTGGTTGGTGATGTTACTGTTTACCCCGGTGATGTAATTGTGGCCGATGCCGATGGTGTGGTTGTTGTTCCCCGCCGGGTTGCCGTCCGTGTGGGACAGATCGCTTACCAGGAACTGGTATCCGATATTGACAACCGGCGGGCACTGTACGAAACGCTTGGCCTTGAGTTTGACGATACAGTTCGGATCCGTGAGGAGCCGGAAGAGTTTTTTGAGCGCTTAGGCCTGCCTGCTGATCCGAATCAATAAAAATTCCGAATGGTCCTATGTAAAAGAGGAAAAGGTATTTGATAAATTCCGCGACCAATTGGAAATGAAAATAGTTGCTGAAATCACTCATTCTTTGTCCCGGCATTTTTTTCGGGGCAGGGATTGAGTGAAAAAATCGTGTGCCAATTATTTTGTTATCTCAAGAAAAAATATCAAAGGTAGAAATGCCTGATGGGCAGCCGGAAATGTTGCCGGTATGTATAAAATTTACAAGGCCGATTTTTTAATTTTTTCTGAATTTCATAGCAAGGCCTTTCAGAAAATATCGCAGCACCTGATCTCCACACGGTTTGTAATTGCGGTGATTTTTCTTTCGGAATAGTGCATTCAATTCGGAGGATGACATGCTGAATCCGGCCATTTGTAGAGTTTTTTGAATCTCCTCCTCCCGAAGTTTAAATGCCACCCGCAATTTTTTTAAAACGGTATTGTTCGAAACGGGAACAGAAATGGGCCGTGGCGGGTGTTTATCGCTTTTGCCGCGTTTGTAATAGATCAGCCCGTCCAGAAAATGAGCCATCGCTTTGTGGCTCAAATCTGATTTCTCTCCATCCTCCTCATCAAAAATGGCTGTAATTTCCAACCGCGATGGCTGGTAACCACCCAGTTTAAAGATGTTTGCAATTTCTGCATCGCTGATGTCCAGAATATATCGGATACTTTTTATGACGTCTTCGGATCTCATAATTTTCTTTCATTCAAAAAGTTGGCGTAAAGATAAGCAGAATTCAGCCGGATTTTGAGCCAAATTTTGTATCAACAAACAAAATGCATTTTTTGAAAAGGGTTTTCCGGATAGAATCGAGGCCGGTTCCCAAAAAATTTTGATTTCAATCTTGTTAAGGCGTAACGTTCCTATATTGACTATCTCAAATAAAAAAATATTACCACATATCTGCATGAAAGCTTTTCGAAATTACCTGATACTGTTTGGACTACTTGTTTTTCTGACTTCTTCCTGCTCTGGCGAAGATGATATTCCCGGAAGTGAACTTGCTGAGACTCCTGACCCAATTGTTCCGGGTTATATAACGGATGAAGGTGAGGCGGTTTTGATCGACAATCGTTTGCACCTTCGGGATTACAGCAACTACATGCATGCTGTTCAATTGATGGCAACCGTTTCTCGTGATTCGGAATATGGCAGCGAAGCCTATCGCCCGGAATTATACCCGGATGAAATGGTCCGCCGGGCCGAACAGTGGCTCGAACTTGTTGGTTTGACCGATCAGACGTTTAATAATAACGGCCGATTTGCTCCCTGGATTGAAGATGTAAATGGTGGTTTTATCCAATCGGCTAACCTTGATTTGTCGGTTTATCCCCACCTTGTCTATGCCTATCACATACACCATAGAAGCGGCCGGTTTGATTTTGATGAAACACTTTTCAACCGGCTGAACCGCGAAGCAACCAACTACCTGGTTTCTCCTGGCCAATATTTGATGAACGAACATTTTCGTGGCGGGCGGTTTGTGCACGATGACGGAAGTTTTGGCCATCGCAGTATGAGTTATGGACTCGGAGGCATTCACGCAAATGCCTATTCCTGGATCGTATGGAAAAAGCCCGGTGGTGCAGATGATATGGGCGTAATAGAAGAAGAGGTGCTTGAACACTGGATGGGACACAGCACCGATGAAATGGTGCAGATTTACCGTGAACTGGCTGAAACCATGGATGAAGCCTGGAATGAAGACTATTCAATTTACGATTTTGGAGATGATACCATCTGGCACCTGGATGCTGTGGGTGCAATGATTCGCGGCAAAAAAGCAATGTACGACTTTCTCTATATGTTTGGTAATGAAGAAGATGCCGAAACGGCCCGGCGTGTGTTTGATCGAACAGTGGCCATGTTTGAGAGTGTGGTTCCGCTTATTGAGCCCTGGGGGCTTCCGGAGCAAATCGAATTTACCGAAAATGGAGCGGAAGCAGCTTCCGGAGAAGTGAACTTGTACGACTGGTATCAATTTTTGAACCATCTGGGCGGAGCCTACGCCTTTGACAGGGAACGAGAGGGTATGCCCATGTATATCACAAAATTGCGGGAAGATCTGTTTGATGTTATTGGAGACATTTCTGATAGAGCTCTGCAGGGTGCACTCAACTATCACCTGAGTGAAAGCGGCCGTCTCATTACATCGGTACAATTTTCTGATGGTTTACCACTCGATGAGCGGCTGAGCGTATCAACAGCCGGAATGTTTATCACCACCGCAGCCAACATATATCGGAAAGGCTCTGCTTTTGAACGGGCTTCCGACTGGAATTCTGTTTCAGATGATATAGCTGAACGAAGCCGCACACTATACGACCTGAAATTTCATCTGATGGATCTGCTTGACCAGGCAGTATCGTCCCAAAACTAAAATGTAACCATTCAATGGAGATTGATCCCATACATCGTTTGTTGGGAGTGTATGGCTCAAAAAATACAAGAAATATCTCCGAAATTTGGGAATGTTACTATCAGTTCAGGGCATCATTGATAGTGGTTAATTTATTATTACCTATACATTAACTACTGTTAGTTACACTATGCAATGTTTGTTTGGATTTGGGGTGATCCTATGTGTATATTACTAACTGTTGCTTGAAACAAAGCCCACCCAATCAGGCAAATTTCATAATACTCCATCCATTCTATAAGAATTTCTGTGTATCCGGTTCAAAAATCTTTTTAATTTTTTCTACCACATCGAGGTTCATTTTTCTTACTTTCATTCCGAACTTTAGCCGATAAAAAATCAGAGCAAGCAAAAGCCAGACATGAGTTTATTGACAACTGTTATGCAAAACCAGCTGCTGCAGGATTTGGCACGGATTCTGCCAAATGAAATGCAAACCGAATACACTGTAGAGGCCATAGCACTGGCCATCATTTTTCTTGTTTCCGGGATTGTCCACATCATTATCCGTTACTGGATCATCAAGCTTCTGCACAAGCTGGATGAACGTACTGCCACCGAGTGGTATGCCGTCATCTTAAAGCATAAACTTCCCCAGCGCGCCCTTTTTATGATTCCGCTGTTGATTATTTACAACGGCCTGGGGCTGTTTCCTGAAGTCCATTCCATTCTAACCGATTTTGTGATTCGAATTGCCGCAGCCACCATGATTCTGGTCGGGGCACGCGTGTTTGATGCTTTCCTGTCATCCATCCACACTCTTTACCTGATGCGCCCGGCCGATCAACAGACTCCGATTAAAAGTTATATTCAGCTCGGTAAAGTAATCATTTATGTACTGGCCGGTTTCTTTATCATTTCAAGCCTGGCCGACAAATCCCCCTGGTATTTTCTCAGTGGAATTGGTGCCATCATGGCAATTATTCTGCTTCTTTTCAGGGATACTCTGCTATCGCTTGTGGCCAGTGTACAGCTCACCAATAACGACCTGATCCGCGTGGGAGACTGGATTGAAATGCCCAATTTTGGTGCCGACGGCGATGTGATCGATATCGCCCTGAACACCGTACGGGTACAAAATTTTGATAAAACTATTACGGTAATTCCAACCCACAAATTCCTGGACAACAGTTTCAAAAACTGGCGGGGAATGCAGGAAGCCGGCGGCCGGCGTATTATGCGATCATTGATGGTCGATATTAGTTCCATCCGGTTTATGAGCTATAAAGAAATTCAGCGTTTCAAAAATTCACATCTGCTAAAAAATTATATCGGAAAAAAGATGGGGGAGGTGAACAGCTACAATCAGCAGTTTTTAAAAGACAGCTCGGAAACCCTCACCAACGGCCGGTGGCTTACAAATATTGGTACGTTCAGGGCGTATATTATTGAATATTTGAAAAATCATCCGAGAAGCAACGAAAAACTATTGATGTTGGTGCGCCAGCTTGAACCCACCGAAAAAGGTCTGCCTTTACAGATTTACGTATTTACCGATACTACAGTCTGGGCTGAATATGAAGCTATTCAGGCTGATATGTTTGACCACCTGATTGCCGTAGCTCCGGAGTTCGGGTTGAGATTATTCCAGCAGCCTACGGGAAGTGATTTCCGTGAATCGGGATCGTTGATGTTGAAGGGTAGATGACACAAGGCTGTCACAGCCGACCGGTACTTTCTTGAAACCGATCATGAAAAGTGCTGTGAGTTGTGAAAAAAACCCGACATCTGTTTCAATCGCACCCGATACTGGAAACCAGACTTGGTAAACCATTTTTCGATGAGATCCCCAAATCTCCGGGCATCTACCGGTTTTTTGACGAAGAGGGCGAGCTGCTTTACGTTGGAAAATCAAAAAATCTTCGCCGCCGACTGTTTTCCTACAAGCGAATCCGCCCGGGATGTACATCCTCAAAACTGAGCCGGCTTGTCAGCAGAATTACTTCCATCACATATAATCAAACAGCAACGGAAGGGGAAGCACTGCTTAAGGAAAACCGGTTGATCAGAGAGTACCGGCCGGAGTTTAACCACGTGAATAAAGAAACCGAAACCTACTATTTTATTTTGACAGAACAGACGAAGCAGTTTCTAAGTTTTCGTCTGGCGATGAATTCTGAAGCCGATTGTCGAATAATAAACAGCTATCCGTTATTTGATCATAAAGGTAATGATACAGATCCGGCCACCGGGAAAAACCGTTTGTATGGATGTTTTAAAGGACACAGCAGGGTCAGGAAATCACTCGGGGCACTTCTTCAGCTTCTCTGGATTACTGAACACAGGGCAGAATCGCCACACCAATTGCCGGTTCAACTTACCCGAAATCTCACTCCACTCAGGTGGATGCATCCGGCAGGAGAAAATTCCGTACTTTTCACCGAGAAACTTCCGGATTTGATTGACCAATGGCTGCGTGGCAAATCAAACAAATTGACCGAGCGCCTGTTTGAATTGAACACAGTGTCATTTCAGAAAAACCGGTTCAATGCCCAATTTCTTGAGAGCCGGCTGGAGGACCTGAACTCTTTTTTCGAAAATTTTCTGCATCGCAACCATCTGATATTCACACAGATGTTGGACCGGGATGAGGAAATCATTCATCAAAACGAATTGGACGACCTGATTGTAAAATTCAACCTTTCTGAATTATCACATCAACAAAATTTGTAATCTTATCCCCCGAGAGGTAGGTTAAGATTATGAAATATTTGAAAGGCAGGTCACAGTTTTTTACTTCACTCAAAAAAGCACACAGTCGAAAACAGCAAGCATCACGAACGGCGGCAGAAGGCCAGCCAACTCGCATGGGAGATGCCATTCAGCCCCTTGTAAAAAAACAGGCAGGATATTCGGGGGTGGTTACACTTTTTAATGGCCGTGATGCCTTTGCCAACCGAATGCTTCTGACCGAGGCGGCTGATCAGTCTCTGGATATCCGCAGTTACATCTGGAACCGCGATATGACCGGGATGATGATGTTTGATGCAATCTACCGGGCGGCAGAGCGCGGGGTTCAGGTGCGGTTGCTGCTGGACGATAATAATACCGTTAAGCTCGACAAGATTCTGGCCACGCTTAATGCTCATCCGAACATTAAAATCCGGCTCTTCAACCCCTTCAGGTCGAGAAAATGGCGGGCACTGGACTACCTGTACGATTTTCGCCGATTGAACCGGCGCATGCACAACAAATCGTTTTCGGCCGATGGCCTGGCGACGATAGTGGGAGGCAGAAATATCGGGGATCAGTACTTCGGTGCAGCCAACGATTTTCAATTTTTGGATCTGGATGTGCTTGCAATTGGCCCTGTAGTGGATGATGTATCCGATGATTTTGAACGCTACTGGGATAGCAAATCATCCTACCCGGTTGATGTTGTGCTTTCGGCTACCAAACCTGCCTCGTTCCGGCAGCTTTCCGAATCGATTCAGATTATTGAGCAAAATCCAGAGTCAGATGAATTTGTGGAGGCAATCCGTAACTCCGAATTTGTGAAAAACCTGCTGAACAATAAGCTCCCGTTTGAATGGACGGAAATACAAATGGTGAGTGATGATCCTGGCAAAGGGCTGGGATTAGCTCCGGATGATGCCCTTGTACCACAACAGCTTTCTAAAATTTTGCAATATCCGGGCAAAGAGCTTCTGCTGGTTTCTCCCTACCTGGTGCCTTCGGACGAAGGTGTGAAATTTTTCAAAACGATAGCGGAAAAGGTGAAAAATGTATCGATTCTGACCAATGCATTCGAGGCCACAGATGTGGCGGTTGTCCATGCGGGATACATCCGCTACCGCAAAGAATTGTTAAAAGCTGGTGTGAATCTGTTTGAATTAAAAAGAAGGCGAAAAGGGGCAAAATTTAAAGACCGGGGTTTGACCGGGAATGCATCGGCCAGCCTTCATGCCAAAACCTTTTCGGTTGACCGCTCGCTGCTCTTTATCGGATCGTTAAACTTTGATTTACGGTCGGCGCAATTTAATACGGAGATGGGGTTTGTGATTAAGAGCAAAAAACTGGCAGAACAGGCTGCCGCTGTTTTCGAAAATGAAGTGCCTGGGGCCTCCTATCGGCTGCATCTCGATGAAAATAACCGGATTGTATGGGTTGAAGAGCGAAATGGTGGAAAAATTTATCATCACCGGGAGCCGGGTATGAACTTTCTGGAACATCTGGGAATTGGCCTGCTATCCAAAATGCCGATTATGCGATTATTGTAAAAAAACAGGGTATAAGTTCTTTCATTAAAGTTGCCGTACCCGTATTTTATCGTAAATAAACGATTAAAAAATGCCTGTAATTAATAAACTTGATTTGAAAGAACCGGCGCTGGTACGCCCGGCAGAAATTGCAAAGGCCATTGGTCACCCGGCCCGCATTGCAATTTTAAAAATTCTTTCTGAAAAAAAGACCTGTATATGCGGAGATATCAGCGATCAGCTTCCCCTGGCTCAATCCACCGTATCACAACACCTGAAAGCCCTGAAAAAAGCCGGGCTGATTACCGGAGAAGTAGAAGGAGTGAAAACCTGCTACTGCCTCAACCCGGATGGAATCAAAGAGCTGAAGCATTTCCTAACTAATTTATCCGATGAGCTCAATGAGGCAGACATCTGCTGCTAAGAAATTGTAGTTAACAGTTCTCAGCCGGCAGCATTCTCATGTGCTTTTATGATATAATTTACTACAACTTGGTGTGAAGGTTGTAACTCAGATATATTAATCGTAATGTTACGAACAAGTTAACGGTTTTTAGATCACCAGTTTTGTAATCGATTGAAAAACTGACTGATTTTGCATCCAATGAAACAGAAATTCAGATATAATAACGAATAAGGAGGCATACTTTGAATGTAGCGTTAAATCACGCAGTTGTTGCCCTTGATCAGTCTGAAGCAAGTGATATTGTAATGGACTGCTTAAGTCATTTCAAGCAGTTTGGTACAAAAAAATTAACCCTGTTTACATCGGTTTCTGTCTCTTATCCAGGCGGGCTTTCTGAATCAACTCAAAGAAAATATCAGGCCAGGATGGAAGAATACCGGCAAAAACTGGAGCCTTTGGGGCTGAATATTGAGATGGAAGTCAGGTTTAAAACCAATGCCTATGCTCCCACTCAAATACTGAAAGCAGCGGAAGAGTATGGCGCCGATTATATCATCATTGCAAACAGAGGACACAATAAATTCAGAGATTTTTTGCTGGGAAGTACGGCTACCGAACTTCTGCAGAGATGCAGCCTGCCGGTGTACCTCATCAATTTGTCTGTTTCTGATGAAAAGGAGCTGAAGAAAAGAAAACTTTATTGTGTAAAATCGTGCAGGCAGTCACTTCAGCATATTTTCTATCCTACAGATTTTTCTCCAACAGCCGACAGAGCCTTCAGTGTTCTGGAAAGGTTGATTTCTGAAGGAACTCAAAAAATCAAAATGCTTCATGTGCAGGCAAGAGGAAGGCCGGGTACCGATGATCCTGACAAGCTCCGTGAGTTTGACAAAATAGATACGGAAAGGCTGAAAGCACTAAAAAAGAAACTTCAGGATAAAACAGGCGCAGAGATCGATATAATGGTACGTCACGGCTCACCCTCACTTCAAATTCTGGAAAATGCAAAACAAGCCGGAGCTACGATGATAATTATTGGAAGCCAGGGGCGTGGGTACGTGCAAGATCTCTTTTTGGGAGGAGTGAGTATGCAGGTGATTCGAAAAGCCCACATTCCTGTACTGACAGTTCCTGCAGACAGAAATAATGAAAATAAATACTGAGCGAATCCACCGGTAAATAATGGCCGGTGTTAAAAAAACTGATTAACCTGAAAACCTTACTCAACAAATAAAGGATATGACGCTTACCGTTATTGCTACACTGATTTTTATCTTCACACTCGTTTTGGTGATCTGGCAGCCACGCGGGCTATCCATAGGCTGGTCTGCTTCGATTGGGGCCGTTTTGGCACTCATTGCAGGCGTAGTCAGTTTTGCTGATGTAATCACCGTAACGGAAATTGTTTGGAACGCCACCCTCACATTTGTAGCCATTATCATTATCTCACTGATCCTGGATGATATCGGTTTTTTTGAGTGGTCGGCACTGCATATGGCCCGTTTTGCGAACGGCAGCGGCATCCGGATGTTTGTTTACATCACCATTTTGGGAGCCATTGTTGCGATGTTTTTTGCAAACGACGGTGCTGCCCTGATTCTCACACCCATTGTTTTGGCCATGGTGCGTGCCCTCAAATTTAAAGATCGGATGATTCTGCCGTTTGTGATGGCCTGCGGGTTTATCGCAGATACGGCTTCTACACCATTGATTGTGAGTAACCTTGTTAATATTGTTTCGGCTGATTTTTTCGGTATCGGGTTTATTGAATATGCCAGCCGGATGGTTGTTCCCAAT
>SKYV01000122.1 GCA_007127745.1 Balneolaceae bacterium | reverse complement strand
GTATCCCATCAAAGAGTATCTATTCTTACATTAATGTTAGTTCGAAATAAAATAATTGAATTTGGTGATATAAAGGTGTTGTAGTTCAAAAAGGGCGTCATCCCGCACCCAGATGCGGGATCTCCATCCGTTGATATAGGCAGGAGATGCCGGATCGGGGTCCGGCATGACGAAATTGATTATGTTTTTACAACTTGATGCCCTTTTTGCATAGCCTTAGATTCATTTTTCAAATTCTTATGTCGAACTCAGGTTACATTAAAGTCATCCGGCGTTATCAGGCAGCCGTAATAATTGAAAGTACAAATTGACGGATAAAACAAACAGTATGATTGGAAAAAAAAGAGTTTGGGTGGTGTGGCTTTTGTTGCTTTCCTGTATGGCTGCAATCGTTTTGCTCTGGAAAGTGGATGCTCCGTCCGGCGCACGGCTAACTTCTGCTTCGCAACTCGATTCGCTGATTACAGACACACTTCATGACCATCACATAGCTGAAAACCGTGTCCGGGTGCGGACTGTTGAAATTGACTCACTCTTTTCCAGAAATATTTACACTGTCCGTGTTCCCTCCGATTTTTCAAAAACCTCGTTTCACTATTCATTGAATCAGAAACTGCAATCCTATCAGGCCGGCACAATTGGCCATGTTCAGTTTCCAGAACGCAATCTGCGAATCCACCTTCTTGTGAACGAAACGGTACACCGCACCATTTTTCTGAATAGTGAATAGTGAGCTGAAGAAAATTGTTCTTATTATCAGGAATCTGATTGGCGAATTGCAATTTTTAGATCTAACATGCATGGATCTTTTGAACCCATACACGTTTGTTATAAAACCGGTCTTGCAGAATGAATAACCAAATGTTGGCACTATGAAATGGATTGAACCCAAAACGTATCTGAAAAAACTTGAGTTGTCTGAGTTTCCGCAGCCGGATATTATTCAGCTCAACTTTCCAGTATTGATGTGCCACGGGTACGGAGGCCTGGCTATGTTGATCAGCCCCTCGCCCATGCACTCTCCCTGTATGCGGCTCCGCAGTTATGGTATACACGCTTTCGCTCCCAATATTGTACCTTACGCCGCAATCGATATCCGTGCCGAACAGTGGGTTGAGGTAATTACCAAAATCAAAAAGATGTATGGATACGAAAAGTTGAATGTAGTGGCACACAGCATGGCCGGCCTCGACATGCGCTATGCACTCTCTCATCTCGGGATGAAGGATTCTGTTGCCTCACTGACAACGGTTGCTACTCCGCACAGGGGAACAAGCCTCGCCGAATTGGTACTGAATGCCCCGGATACAGTGAAAGATAAACTGGCTGAATTTGCCAACTGGTATGGCGAAAATATATATCCTTCACAAAAAAGCAATGCCGTTGCCGCCGCCGAACAACTTACCCGAGATTATGTGAATAAGGAGTTCAATCCAAATACTCCAAACGTGGACGCTGTCCCCTATTTTTCATATAGTGCAGCCGTGGGTAAAGGTACGAATGAACCGCTGAATGCTCTCTATCGTCTGCAAAATCAGCTTATCTATCAAAATGAGGGATTGAATGATTCTTTCGTACCTGCCGAGAGTTCAAAGTGGGGTAAACATTTGAAACAACTGGATATCAGTCATCTGGAACAGATTGAAATTCAGGTGAGCAAAGAGAGAAAACCCAAAGTGGAAGCCTTCTGGAAACATCTGGTGATGAATCTGAAGAAGAATGGTTTGTGATTTATGAGTCGGTTGACGATTGCTTTTTTCGTCTGCCGAATTCTATGTTAACCTGCCTAAATTCTTTTGTCTCTTTACCCAAAATTCGTAAGCCCGAAACTACAACGGGCAGACGAAGTCTCTATAAATCAATATCCTTCAAATCGTTCAGCAGTGAATAAGAGGTTAAGTCGTACTGAATGGGTGTGAGTGAAGCGTACCCTTTTTCGAGGGCGGCGATGTCGTTATCGTTGTCATGATCAAGAAGCTGAAATTTGCCGGTCATCCAGTAATAACTTCGGTTGTGAGGATCAATCCGACCCTCAAATTCTTCTATATAACGGCTGTTTGCCTGGCGCACCCATTTGATTCCTTTCAGCGGGCCGGCGGGGGCGTTCAGGTTCAGCGTCACTCCTTTTGGCAGGCCGTGGTTCAGCACGTAGCCGATCACCCTGCGGGCGGCTTCTTTCGACCCGGAGAGGTCGGCCTTTTCATCAAAATCGGTACAGGAGATAGCAATCGAAGGATAGCCGAGAATGGTCCCTTCTGTAGCTGCACTCACCGTACCCGAGTAGAGAATGTTAATGCCGGCGTTGCTCCCGTGATTGATGCCGCTTACCACCAAATCGGGTTTGCGTTTCAAAAGCTGGTTGTGTGCAAGCTTGATGGCATCGGCCGGCGTACCTGATACGGCTTGCCCGTTGAACCGGTTGTCAATCCGGAAAGCTCTTGACCGCAGCGGTGTTTGAATGGTGATGGCATGGCCAACCGCACTTTGCTGGCGGTCTGGGGCGATGATTTCCACATCCCCAAATTCATCGGCAACCTCGGCCAGGGCTTTGATTCCCTGCGAGAAAATACCATCGTCGTTACAAACCAGGATTAACGGTTTTTGTTGATTGGACATAAAATTTCAAATAATGTTTTCTAAAATTACATGAGTTCGAAATAAAATCATTGAACTTATTAGCCTGTTAGAGGGTATGGCCAAAAAGGGAGTTCAACAAGATTATACTTCATCAGTACCGTCATGCCGGACCCCGATCCGGCATCTCCTGCTTTTATCTAAGAGTGGAGATCCCGCATCAGGTGCGGGATGACGCCTTTTTTGGCATCCCTCAGGTTTTTTTCCAAATTATTATGTCGATCTAACGTTCAATTAATTGTACTGTTCACTTTCGTTGGGAAAATCTCCGCTCTTCACATCCTTGATGTAGTTGCCAACGGCTTCTGTCATGGATGAATGCAGATCAGCATATCTGCGCAGAAAGCGTGGTGAAAAATCTTTATTCAGCCCGAGCATGTCGTGCAGTACCAATACCTGCCCGTCGCAATGTGGCCCCGCCCCGATACCAATCGTGGGTACCGCAACTGACTCTGTTACTTTTTTGGCAAGTTCTGAGGGAATTTTTTCCAGCACGATGGAAAACACACCGGCTTCTTCAAGCAATTTGGCATCTCTGAGAAGTTCCTCAGCCTCCCTCTCCTCTTTGGCCCGCACTTTGTATGTACCAAATTTGTAGATGCTCTGCGGGGTCAGGCCCAGGTGGCCCATCACCGGAATTCCCGCATCCACAATACGCTGAACGGTTGCCGTGATGGACTTCCCTCCCTCCAGTTTGATGGCATGGGCGCCGGCTTCTTTCATCATCCTTCCGGCGCTGATCAGTGCTTCTTTGGCTGTTACCTGGTAGCTCATAAACGGCAGATCGGCAATCACGAGTGCTTTCTTAACACCCCTGACTACACAGGAGGTGTGATAGATCATATGATCCATCGTCATGGGCACTGTGGTGTCAAAACCGGCCATTACGTTGCTGGCAGAGTCGCCCACGAGAATAACATCCACACCTGCCGAATCTATGATGCCGGCCATGGTAAAATCGTACGCGGTTAGCATGCTTATTTTCTCCCGGCTCTGTTTCATATCCACCACGGTTTGAGTGGTCACTTTATCGGGGCGGCTGTTTTTTCCTTCTGTACTCATGCTTTATCCTTTGGTACAATTGCAGCAGATGCTTCCAGTTCGCAGACCACCTTGCCGTCTACCGTAGCCTGCCCTTCCATGGTTACGAAATTCCGCCTCATATTTGCAAGCTTCACTTCCATTTTAAGCTGATCTCCCGGCACTACCTGCTGCCTGAATTTGGCATTTTTTATCCCGGTAAAAACGATCAGAGTGTTTTCGGGATCTTCCACATGCGCCTTCATCAGCATAATACAACCGCTCTGGGCCATCGCTTCAACCTGGAGCACACCCGGCATAATGGGAGCACCGGGAAAGTGGCCGTTAAAAAATTCTTCGTTAACCGTTACATTTTTGATGGTAACAATTCGGTCTTCCTCTGCTTCCAGCACCCGGTCTACAAGCAAAAACGGATAGCGATGGGGCAGGTAGTTTTTAATCTCTTCTATTTTCATGGTAAACTTTTTTGATTTTTAATATCGAACTTTTCATTAAATGACCTGTAAGAATGCGACAGCTCTTATTCTGGCGCAAGCGTCCGCTTGTGCCTTTGGAACTGTCCCTTATATAGCTTGTGCCACCAATACGGTCCAAGCGGACGATTGAACCAGTTTTTAGTAGTTCAAAGAATCCAGAACGCTTCAAGGTCCTTCGGACGCCTGGAGGTTCTGGGTTCTGGTCAAATATACTAATTCTCCTTCACCGTACCTATATAAACGAATGCGATGCCGCCTGTTAACGACACAGCTTTGCTTTCGGAAAAGGCTCCGGATTCGTCCATCAATCCCAGAAAATTTTCTCCGGCCGGAAATGCCGCACTGGTTTCGGGAAGATATTTATACGCCTCCCGGTTTCCGCTGATCCATCCACCGAGCGCCGGCATCACATGCCTGCTGTAAACCTGGTACGGTTTTTTCATCAATCCTTTCGGCTGGCCAAATTCAAGAACCACCACCCGTCCGCCGGGCCTTACCACACGTGCCATCTCCTGCAGGCTAACCAGCGGATCGTCCACATTTCGGATTCCAAAAGCGATACTGGTAATATCAAAAGAGTTGTCTTCGTAAGGCAGATTCATCGCATCGGCCACTTCAAACTCAACCACGAGCTGCTCCTTGTCGGCTTTGGCCGGAGCGTGCTCAATCATCTCTTTGCAGAAATCCGTTCCAAGCACATACCCTTCGTGACCCACTGTTTTTTTAAATTCGATGGCCAGGTCGCCCGTACCGGTGGCACAGTCCAGAACCCGGTCGCCCGGTTTAGCGCCGCTTTCCAGCACTGCTTTTTTTCTCCAGGCATTATGCACGCCAAATGACAGGATCGTATTAATCCGGTCATAATCATCGGCGATGTCGGCAAACATCTGTTTTACTTTTTCACTCATATTTTTTTAAACCCGGTTAAATTCTTTCAGATGATCGGTTTTGTTGAGGTAAATCGGCTCAAATTTTCCGTTTTCGTAAACAAGCTGGTTTACACCGCCGTTATTATGTTCAATTTTGTGCATGTTTTTCAGACCGAAACCGAGCCACTCCGACAACAAAATTCTGATGAGGCGGCCGTGAATAACAATGGTTAGGGTACCCTGTTTGATCTTCTCAATGTAACTCCGCACGGCAGAATCGGCCCGTTCAAAAGTCTCCATCGGAGATTCTCCACCGGGAATTTTCAGCGAAACATCCCCGCTTCGCCACGCTTCATCCAGCCTTTTGATCTCATGGTCAACTTCACTGAAAGGTTTTCCTTCAAAATCACCAAAATGCATTTCGTCCAGATCGGGATTTTGCTCTATCTGGAGGCCATTCAGTTGCTGGACAAATTGTGCCGTTTGAAAGGAACGCTCCAGGCTGCTGCTGATCAGTTTGTCTGTCGGATAATTTTTCAGATATCCGGCAAGCCGTTCAGCCTGATTACGGCCAATCTCATTCAGCGGAGCGTTAATACCGCGCCCCTGCAGCAGGCCGTTTATGTTGTAGTCCGTCTCACCATGGCGGGCGATGAACAGTCGGGTTTTACTCATTTTTTCTTCTGTTTTGCTTCCAGCACTGCTTTTTGAACATGTCGGTCAATTTTTTTCACGTCTTCTGGCGGTATATTTTCATACATCGAATACCTCACCAAAACCATTTTCAGGACTCTGTCATTCAGCGGAAGTTTGTCAGTTGATTGTCTTTTGGTATTTACCCAGTCCCAGAATCTGCGAAGTAAGCCAATTTTAAACAGAAAAAAGAAGATTATTCCGAGCACAACAGCCGTATACATGCCGGTGATTCCCATAAAACTGAGCACAACGGCAGCCACTAATAACTGGAAAAAATCCTTATTGAAGAGTGATAAAAGCGGAGTAAAAATTCGGTTTACAAAGGCACTTTTTTTGTGATACCACCAATAATGAAAGACCAGCGCTATTAAAGCGGCGATCCAGGCGTTCATCAGAAAAGCCAGTAGAAAGAACAGAATCATGGACAGCGAGTCGGCACTGTCGATCCAGACAACAGCTTTTGTGATCAGCTCTTCGAAGGGATATTTTTTCATCAGCCCCGGAACATACTCTTTGATGGTACGCCGCGTGGCATGAAACCAGTGGCCGCTTGAGGTTACAGTGGAAAACGGGGTTTCAAGTACGTTGATTGAGTGAGCTCGTTTCGATTCCATAGACCCGTAAGATAGGCTCTATTCACAAAAAATGGTAGAAGACATTGGAGTGGATTTTCTCTGTTTTTATGAACCCATCTCCGGCTCTGCCTGGCGTAAGCAGCCTTCCCTTTTTTCGGAACCCATCCCCCGGTTTTCCTCTCCCGACACAAATACCGCAGCGGCACAAGGAAGGGGTGACGTTTTGCGTGGTTATTTTACCAATAAAAAAAGTACCTCTCCCGAATGGACGAGATTTCGAAAAGTACTCAGTTTGCGAGGGACTTTTCCTCGGAGAATGGGATTCAGGGTGGGTCTGTAGCGGCCTGAAACGAAGGATTTCCTCACGCAAGCAGCCATTCTCCCCTAAATCAAAATGCCAAAAAAAACCCGGTCGGTTATCCGACCGGGATTTATTCTTTAACTATAAACAGAAAGTATACCAGCTACGGAATAATACTTTCCACTCGCCTTTCTGACGTTTCATTTGCCAAAAGGTTTGAAGCTTTACGAAGTTTTCCGGCAATTATTGGAAAAATTTCTCCCGGTGCTCATCGGCAAACTGAAGCAACTGTTCGGCAACCTCCGGATAGACATCAATTACATTCACTTTTTCGTACGGGTCATGAACCATATCAAATAACGATGTTTCTATTCTTTTTTGAAGCTGCGGCCCGGGGATGCCATCGCGGCCTCCGACAGAAACCCTGTGATCATGTTCCAGAACCAATTTCCATTTTCCATCACCACTAATTACCGCCTCAAACCGGTCGTGATTCGTAAATGAATAGTAATCGTGTGGATTTTCGGCGTCCTCTTTTCCGGTAATCAGATCCCAGACATCTTTACCGTCAATTTCATAATCCGGAAGATCGGCTCCGGTTAATCGTGCAAGAGTGGGTAAAAAATCAATGGAGCCAAACATATCATGAGAAACTGTCCCTGCCTCGAGGTGTCCGGCATATTTAATGATGAGCGGACTGCGGACACCCCCGTCGAATGAGGTTCCTTTTTCTCCGCGGTAAGGTGTCATCCCGGCATGGTTGCCGTAACTCATCCATGGTCCGTTGTCTGAGGTAAAAATTATGATCGTATTATCGGCCACACCGTTTTCCTTGAGCGCATTCATTACCTCACCGACTGACCAATCCAGCTCCATAATCACATCAGCGTAAAGGCCGGAACCGGAGGCTCCTTCAAACTTATCACTGACAAAAAGCGGTACGTGCGGCATGGGGTGTGGCAAATATAAAAAGAAGGGCTCGTCACTATTCCGGTTGATGAAATCCACCGAATCTTCGGTAAACCATGTAGTAAAATGAGGCTGATGTTCATGCGTCACCGAGTCGATGGCAACTTCCTCATTCTCCCAATAGACCAGCGGATACTGACCCCAGTATTCCGGTGCAACGGGATGATCGGCCCACATATCATTCGACACCATGATTCCGCTCGATTCATCAAAACCACGCTGAGGCGGACGTGTTTCGGGATAGTCACCCAGGTGCCATTTTCCGAATATGGCTGTTGTATAACCTGCATCCTGAAGAATTTCACCCAGCGTTGCAAATTCGGGATCGAGCCCGCGAACATGAGGAGCATATGCGCCAAATACTTCTGTGCGCTCAGGGTAAGCTCCGGTCAGCAGTGCAGCCCTGGACGCCGAACAGACAGCCTGCGGCACATAAAAATTGTAGAAAGTACGCCCCTGATCGGCCAGTAGATCAACGTTTGGAGTGGGATATCGAGTCTCCGCAAACGGACGGAAATCGGCAAATCCGGCATCATCCAGAAAAATGATGACCACATTGGGGCGATCGTCAGTTCGGGCCGGTGGTGAGTCATTTTCTGCACAACCTGAATAGGAAAGCAGAACCGTTAAAAGCATTGACAAAAGCAGAAATTGGATGAATCTATTTTTTGCAGAAACCATGATCGAAATATTAGTTGTGATTTTTAGAATGAAGCCATCTTACGAAAATGCCTGTTTTTGAAACAGGACACAACTCAATTTTTCGTAGTAGTTAGCCCATACTTCAAACTATTTACCAATTAGCCGTTGGCTGAAGCCGAACGGCAATAAACTTTTTAGCCACAACCTTCCTGGCGCAAGCCTCCGCTTGTGCCTGTATATGGCTTTCACAATTTCTTTTCTGTTATTCCATACTTGAACCACTGAGATTCTTCACTTCGGCCTCCTTCGCAACTGCTCCGGAGACCTGCGTTCAGAATGACAGCTGACGTTTTATAAAACAGGGAGGGCACCTTGCCGTTCGGCTTTAGTCCCCACAACAGATAACAGACAAGATTAACAAAATGGTGCAACTTCAAAACTGAAACTATTTGATTGCAGCATAAGAGTTGATTACATTTTTTAGATAAATATATCTTCAATAGGCTTCAGCCCGATTCATATTATTAAACTAAGCAAAAAAACCGGTAAGATTATCCCAAAAAATGCAACCCTGTAATACCTGCCATTGAAGATTCAACAACATTCAACATCAACCGCTTTCCATTATGAAAAACAAAAAAAGTACGTTTGTAAAGAACTTCACACGACGTGATTTTATGAAAACCACATCACTGACTGCCGGGGGACTTCTGCTCAGCTCTCTGCCAATCGGGGCAAGTGCCTATGCTGCCGGCAGCGAAACCCTGAAAGTAGCCCTGATCGGCTGCGGAAGCCGTGGAACCGGGGCCGCTGTGCAGGCTCTAAGTGCAGATCCGGGAGCCAAACTGGTGGCCATGGCCGATATTCTCGAAGACCGGATGCAGGAGAGTTACGAAGGCTTAACCCAGCGATTTGGCGACACAGATCAACTGGATGTCCCTGAAGAACACAGATTTATCGGTTTTGATAGCTATAAAGAAGCTATCCCCCTGGCGGATGTGGTGCTGTTAACCACACCAACCTTTTTCAGGCCGCTGCATTTTGAAGAGGCCGTGAATCAGGGCAAACATGTATTTATGGAGAAGCCGGTTGCGGTAGATCCGGCCGGGGTCAGGCGGGTGATGGAATCGGCCAAAATTGTTAAAGAGAAAAACCTCAATGTTGTAGTGGGCCTGCAGCGGCGTTATGCCAAAAACTACCGGGAACTGTACCAGCGCGTACAGGGTGGTGCCATCGGTGAGATTATCTCCGGCCAGGTGTACTGGAACCAGGGTCCATTTTTCATCCGGGAGCGCCAGCCGGAATGGTCGGAACTGGAACATCAGATCCGAAATCACTTCCACTTTATCTGGCAGGCGGGTGATCAGGTGCTCGATCAGATGATTCACAACATCGACGTTGCCAACTGGTTCCTGGGAGAATTTCCGGTTACTGCCCAGGGCATGGGCGGACGCGAAGTGCGTACAGGTAAAGAATACGGGCAGATTTTTGATCACAATTTTGTGGAATTCACCTATCCCAGTGGTGCGGTCATTGCCGCCCAGTGCAGGCAGATTCCGGGATGCTACAATCGCGTGGCCGAAGATTTCAATGGCACCGAGGGCTTTGTCTCCACCGGCAGCCCCGATCCGTTCTCCATCAAAGACCGGAAGAAAAATATCACCTGGCGGTATGAGTCGCATGATGACCCGAGCCCGTATCAAATTGAGCACGATGAGTTGTTTGCGGCGATCCGAAGCGGAAACAGAATCGACGACACCGAATATGGGGCAAAATCGACGATGGCCAGTGTAATGGGTTTCATGGCTACCTATTCCGGCCAGTTCCTCGAGTGGGATGAGGCCCTGCAATCCGACAAGCGGATGTACCCGCACCACGATCTGCTGCCCGAAGATGTAGACTGGAACACCCCCGCACCGGTACAGCCGTTTGAGGATGGATATTACCCGATTCCGGTGCCCGGACAGACTGAAGTTTTATAAGAACTTACAAGAACCTCCCAGAGTCTGAAAGACCTGGCAGAATTCGATACCTGAAACTCAAAGCTTGAACTGGTTCAAGCGTCCGCTTGGACCTTTCGGGGGGCACAAGCGGACGCTTGCGCCAGTACCAATAGACCGGCAAAGTTCATCAACAGAATCGCGACACTGTCAGGAGCTTACGCACTCTGGCTGGTCGCTAAAATATTTTCATATTATGACAAATTCTCCATTCAACATTATGGCAAAACCCATCGGGGCCATTTGTAACCTCGATTGTGAATACTGCTACTACCTCGAAAAAGAGGATCTCTATCCCGGAACAGAATCGTTTAAAATGACGGATGAGGTTCTCGACTCCTACATCCGGCAGTATATTTACGCCCAGCCGATCAATGCCGCTGAAGTAAATTTTGTGTGGCAGGGAGGTGAACCGACACTGCTCGGAATCAGCTTTTTCAGAAAGGCATTTAAACTGCAGCAAAAGTATGCCCGGCCGGGAATGAATATCACCAACTCATTTCAAACCAACGGAACCCG
>SKYV01000103.1 GCA_007127745.1 Balneolaceae bacterium | reverse complement strand
TTTTCCCCGAAACGGATCCAAACCGGATTAATATTGAGCTGGAAGGCCCAATCGGGATGAATGTACATGCAAGCAACGAGATTGCCAAAAATGTGCAGCAGCGTATTTATAGTTTGATTGACAGAGATCCCGCTGTAAAAGCCAATATTGAAAATATTCAAACCAATGTAGGAGTTTCAGGAAATCCGTTTTTTGGCGGAGGCGGGCAAAGCCCAGAACTGTCACGGCTCACCATAAACCTGGTTGATTACGGCGAACGCGCAGAACCATCAGCTGCTACGGTAAGTAAACTTCGGGAGGTTGTCAGTGATATTCCTGATATCATCATTAATATTGAGGGTGAAGAGATGGGCCCCCCAACCGGTGCGCCGGTTAATATTGAAGTATCGGGGGATGATTTTGATGAGATCGTAAGAATCACCAGGGAGATTACACAAATTTTGGTTGAGGCCTCCACAACACAAAGAGTGCCGGGCCTTGTTGACGTCAGAAACAATGTGAGCGGGGGGTTGCCTGAGTACAGAATACTGGTGGATTACGAAAAAGCCAGCCGATTTGGATTGAGCATGGCAGATATTGCCCAAACCATCCGCATTGCCAATAACGGACTGGATGCCAGCAAATGGCGTGACGGTGACGATGAGTATGATATTGTGGTAAGACTTCGCGAAGAAGATCGCCAGAATCTGGAGAGCCTGAGGAATCTGAATATCATGACCATGGCAAATACAATGGTGCCGCTGGTGTCGGTGGCTTCATTTGAAGAAGGCTCGGGGCTTGGAACCATCACCCGGTTGAATCTCCAGCGCACTGCCACCATCGAAGGGCAAGCGGCACCGGGCTTCAGTGGTCCGGAAGTGCTGATGGAAGTTCAGGAACTTCTGTCCGATTACAGAGATAACCTGCCTGCAGGCTATACAATTGAATATACTGGAGAGAGTGAAGATCAGGAAGAAGCATTTGGGTTTTTAACCACGGCACTGATGGTTGGTTTTGCACTGATATTTTTAGTGATGCTCGCAAAATTCAATAACTTGATTTCACCTTTTATCATCTTAATAGCTGTGGGACTCAGCCTGATTGGAGTACTTCTCGGGCTGATTTTGACCCGTACCGCTTTCGGGCTGATGACCTTTATCGGAATTATATCTCTGGCTGGAATTGTCTGTGTAAATAATATTGTGTTGATGGATTATGTGAAGCAACTAACTGAACAGGGAATGAAAAAGAAGAATGCCATTATTGAAGCCGGGCTGATCCGATTCAGGCCGGTGATTCTGACAGCAATGACCACCATTCTCGGCCTGGTTCCACTTACGTTTGGCATCAATATCGATTTTGTTGAGCTGTTCATCAGTTTTGATCCTCAGCTTCAGTTTGGATCAGAAAACACGGCATTTTGGGGGCCGATGGGCATTGCCATTATCAGCGGACTGACATTTGCCACCTTTTTAACTCTGGTGGTTGTTCCGGTTCTTTATTCTGCGTTCGATTCAGTTTCTGCCAGACTTACAAAGCTCAAATAATATTCAAAGACCTCCGGGTTTGGCTGGAGGTCTTTTATTAATTTCCAAGATATTTATTCGATATCTGATTTTATTTCAGATTCCTCTTACCTTATATCTGCTTGTAATCTTCAAATGAATGCTTCAAGCCGAATATCTAACTTATCTGAAAACTGATCATTAAACAACGTACATCGTGATTCAAAGACCACAGTCTATCTACTTACTCATCGTATCTTTGGGGAATCTTTTTGTTTTTTTTACGCCGATTTACAGCAGGGCAATGGACGATCCTTACACCTGGATCGGAATGGGGCTGGCATTATCTCTGACATTGACTATGATCATTGCTTTTATTGCAATTTTTCTATTTAAAAACAGAACGTTACAGTTCAATACAGTAAAACTTGCTACCTACATTCAAATTGTTGCAATTGGATCAGCTGCCGGAGTTATTTTTTCTCTGGGCGGCCTGGGATCTTACTTATGGCAGGAAGCTTTTGGTGTGCTGCTCATTCTTGTGTCCCTCTTTTTTCTGTGGATGGCCGGGCGCGGAATTAAAAAAGATGATGAGCTCGTAAAATCGATGGATCGAATACGATAAATTACATTGAATAATCCCTCTCCCTCAGAAACTCCGGTAATTAAAGTCACCCTGCTTCTGGTAGCCGGACTGCTAACGTTTGGTCTTGCACCAATTTTGGTGCGCTTTGCTACCGATGTGGAGCCGATTACCCTGGCGGCCATGCGAACATTTTTTGCTGCTTTCTTTTTGATTCCGTTCTGGCTTAAAGCTCGTGTTTCTTACAGCCAGTTGAGAACGGACGGTGCCAAACCCTATCTATTGGTGGCGGCCGGATTAGCACTTGGCCTTCATTTTACACTGTGGATTGCATCACTGCATTACACATCAGTGGCATCGGCATCGGTACTTGTTACCATACACCCCGTTATGCTGATTGTGGCCGAAAGCCTGCTCTTTAAAAAAAGATTCCGGCCGCTGGTATGGATTGGGGTTTTTATCGCCTTTGGAGGATCGGTGTTATTGGGAATAGCCGATGACACGCATGCAGGCCAATTTCCAAACGCACTTCTGGGAAATATTCTGGCTTTTTCTGCGGCCGTAATTTTTGTAATCTATTTTCTTCTCGGCCGGCGCATCCGGCAGCATACCGAATGGATCGATTATGTTTTTAATGTCTATCTCTATGCCGCGGTTGTCTGCATTATTCTGACGCTGATCTGGACCGGTGGCTGGCCTTATATCAGTGGAACGGCTCTACTGGTTGGAATTGCCCTGGGAGTCGGGCCCACAATTATTGGTCACGGATCTATGAATTATGCCGTTAAGTATGTTTCACCCACACTGCTTTCTACGTTAATTTTATCAGAAGCTGTATTTGCAGCCATTGCCGCATATTTTCTCTTTTCAGAGGTGCCGTCTCCGCTTTCCATCACAGCTATGCTCATTATTATGGCCGGAGTAGCATTTAGCTGGACTCGCAGGCTCGTTAAAAATCAACAGATTGAGTAGTTTAATACATCTAATCTCAGGGTTTATGAAACCGAATTCATCAATTGTAGTGTAATACAAATCAACAAAAATGAATCGGGAATGTTGTATGGTAAAACTCTGTTATTTTGGTGATCTACAATAAATCCGGTAAATTAAGCGTTAAGAACCGCTGAAAACATAACAACAACATTATCGAGGTAAAACCCGAAGAAGTAGCTTCAAGAGATTTCAATATTCTTTTCGTTAATACATATTTGATGATTATAGATAACCACATATTTGTTAGATACCCGGAAGGTAGCGTTAACCGGTTAAATTGAGCATTTAGTTAACGATCCTTCATAAACAGGAACGAACCTGTATTCTATGGAAATCAAATCCCTACCATTTATAAAGACAGTTATCCTGTCAGCAACCATTTTTTCTCTGTCTATCAGTGCATGTAGTTCTGAGAAAGACCATACCGAAGAGCGATCTCGCTCAGCTCTGACCGATGTAGAACCAATTGAACGTGATTTTGATGAGATTCAAAATGGCGGTGTGCTTAGAATGATTACTTATTACAGCTCAAATACCTATTTCCTGAATCAGGGAATAGAAGTAGGTTTTGAATATGAACTCTTGCGAGAATTTGCCCGCGAAAATGATCTTGCTCTCGAAGTGATTATTGTCGGGGCCGATGAAAACCCCTTTGAACTTTTGAACAAAGGAGTAGGTGATGTAATTGCGGCCAATTATACAATCACACCCGAAAGAAGAGAAGTGGCTAATTTTACGAGGCCCTATAACATTGTAGATCAGATGCTTGTTTATTCTGTGGATGCCCCCGAAAGACCACCAACTCTGGATGAGCTTTCCGGTTCCGGGATTCCCATATCGGTTCGCCATAACAGCTCATACTATTTCAGAATGCTTGAGCTGATTGAAGAAGGCTACGATCTTGAAATTGAACTTGTTCCGAGTAGCCTGGACACCGAAGCAGCCCTGATGCAGCTTTCCAATGGCAGCCTGATGGCCACTGTTGCAGATGATAATATGTTTAATGCAGCAAACCGATATATGGAAGGTTTGATACCAGGCCCGACAGTTGCCGAATCAGACACCATCGCCTGGGCGATTCGACAAAATGCACCTGAACTTGAATCAAAAATGAACCGGTTTCTCTACAAGCATTTTCGTTTATCTGAAGACAGAGAACATCCGAGGCGATCTACATTTCTGAATGTGCTACGGAAAAAATATTTTGAACAGAGTCAGCCAATGGCCCAATACTACAACCCGGAATGGCAATATCAGTCTATTGGAATTATCTCTCCCTATGATGATATGGTGAAGGCTGTGGCCGACTCTATGGATCTTGACTGGTTGATGCTTACTGCCATGATTGCACAGGAGTCGAGCTTTAACCCAAACAGCAAAAGCTGGGCCGGTGCCGTTGGCCTGATGCAGATTATGCCACGATTTGTTGAAACCCCTTATGAGGAGCTTTATGATCCTCAGATAAATATCCGGATCGGTGCTGAAATCATCAGTGATCATCTCGAGCATTACGCATATCTTGACAGTACCAATCAATGGGCTTTTGCACTGGCCACCTATAATGTAGGTTTGGGGCACATGGCGGATGCAAGACGGCTTGCCATTGACCGGAACCGTGACCCCAACTCGTGGGAAGAAGTATCCGATGCACTGTTGAAACTTATGCAGCGCCGTTACTATCAGGATGCAAGATATGGCTTCGCGCGCGGTATAGAGCCGGTGAGGTATGTTGAGGAAATTAAGAACCGTTACAGAACCTATGAGGCGATCATTGCCCTTGCAGAACAACAGCAACAGGCGGGCTTTACCGACCTGATCAATCCAGTTATTCGCAGGCCTTGAGAATCAGCAGGGTAAGGTCATCGGTCAGGCGGTTATTTGAAAAGCTTTTCACATCCTGAACAATACCATCAAGAATTTCTGCACAGGATTTATCCCGGTATTTCAGAATCGATTTTCTGAGCCGATCCGTACCGAATTCCTCCTGGTCAATCGGGTGCATGGCTTCATCAACCCCATCCGTGTAGCACACCAGTAAATCATTCGGGTTTAACTGAACATCAGACTGTTCGTAAGGGGCAATGGTTTCCAGCGCTCCCAGCAGCAACCCTCCTTTATCCAATTCCTCAAACGTATCAGAATTGTGCCGAAGCAGAAGCGGTGGATTATGTCCGGCATTTACATAGCGTAAAATTTTGTGATCACTCAGATATTTGGCCCAGAAAAAAGTGATGAATTTATCAGGCGGTGTATTTTTAAAAATGATACTGTTGATACGTTCTGTAGCTTCGGCAAAAGAAATATCAACAGGCAGAAGCAAATGCAGCATCGACTGCATATTTGCCATCAATAGGGCAGCGGGAACGCCCTTTCCGGTAACATCAGCAATAGCAAAAATTGAATTCCCATCGGGCGATTCGGCTATATCAAAATAGTCGCCGCCCACCTCGCGTGAAGAGATGGTTTTTGCAGCCAGATCGGCACCGGGAATTTGCGGGATGGGATCGGGCAGTAAACCTTCCTGAATAGACTTGGCAATGGATAGTTCTTCTTCCATTCGCTCTTTGTCGATCCGTTCTTCCAGAAAATAGGTTTTCTGAATTGAAATGACGGCAAGGTTGGCCAGAGATTTGAGAAAGTTAAAATCGTTTTCGCTGAAGGGAATTTTATTGACCCGTTCTCCCACCCCGATTACGGCAACCTTCTCGTTCTGGATTGAGATGCCAATAAGTGCTACAATTTCATTTTCTTGCACCCAGGGATTGTTTTGCCGGAACTCATCATCAATAAGCATAACTTCCTGATCAGAATCGGAAAAGATTTGTTCGATTTGTCCGGCATCAGGTTCAGTTGATAAACCACTGGAAGCCAGCAGAGAAATTTCATCCTGATTTTTATAAATCAGAAAAAATTTTCTGATGAATAGTTGGCCCAACAGTGCAAATTTAAAAATTCTGGAAATTTTTTCACGATCTACCAGCAGGTTAAACTCTTTTGAAAGGTCGAACAGGGTATTTAGTTCATGAATTCTTCGGTCAAGATTCCGATAGGTTTTATTCAGTTCATTAAAAAGCTCTGAATTTACAAGCGCAGCAGTAGAAATAATGGAAAGACCCTCAACAAATTCAATTTCATGCTTTTCGTATGGCTTATTATTTGCCTTGGGGCCAAGAAGCAAAAAGCCGTGATGATTGTTGCTTGTCCGGAGGTTAAAATAAAGAGAATTTTCTTCGTCGGTTAAACTTTCAGGAAAAACGTTTTGTCCATCACGCACAGGTAAATGGGAAAGCTTTTTTTGCTCGGCATGCGTGATAACTTCATATTCGTTTCCCTCGGAGTGTTCAGGAAATCCTTTGGCTTTTTTCAGGGAATATTTTTCAGAAACCGGATCGTAAACAAAAATAGCAGCTTTAGAAACGAGAAGCCTGCCCATTAACATGAGTAACAGATTGTTGAGAATAAACGATGTGTCGCGAGACTCTACCAATAATCTGCTGGTTTCGAGAACTGTTTTTAACTCAAAACTTGACTGAAACCCATTGCTGTTGTCTGAATTATTCAAACCAATTAATTTCTGTTTTTACTCATTCGAAGTACATTTTCCTGATTTTTTACCTTGTAAGACACTTCATCCATCAGATTTTTCATCAAATGAATACCCATGCCTCCACGCTTCTTTTTTGCAATCTGTTGTTTGATGTCCGGGCTTTTATACTTTTTCACATCAAAAGAGATTCCCTGGTCGGTCAGCGTTACGCACAGTTTTTCATCATCAAATTCGAGTTTAATCGTCAAAGTTTGCGAATCATCACTTTTATAGGCGTGTTTGATAATATTTGTGGCAGCTTCATCTACGGCCAGGCGGATGTCTGCAATCTGATTTTTGGAAAACCCGTGCTTTTGCGCATAGTTTGTCACAAACTTTCTGATTTCGGAAAGGTTTTCGGTAGAAGCTCCGATACTTTTTTGATATGAAACAGCTTTATCCAAATGGACTACTCATTATCATTTATAAATTTGTCAATCGCATGGTGTTCATCTTCAAAAATGTCGTAAAGGGTGGGAAATCCGAGAAGGTCAAAAACATTATAAACCTTGTCGTTCATATTGGTTAGTTTAATATCTCCCCCGATAGAGCGAACATCTTCGATGTATGCCATAAATACACCCAAACCTGCGCTGGCAATGTAATCGAGATCTTTAAAATTGACGATGATGTTCGATTTGTTACTGTTGATCAGATTTTTTAGCACATCTTCGAGCTGAGATGCTGTATGTGCGTCAAGTTCACCTTGAAGGTCTAATACCTCTAAGCCACTTTTATTTCGGTGGTTAATTTTAAAATTCTTCATGTAGCATGGGTCTTATTATTTGATTTGATGAAATATAACCAATATAGAGCGTATGAGGAACAGACCGAAACTAAGAATACGATTTTTCAGGAAAGGAGGTTTCAAAAAAAAGAAGGTATCACACCTATCCGGTGTGATACCCTGACTATTCATCAAGAGAGACGCTACTTGAGCGCAATACATATTAGTAAAAATGAAGGAAAAACAACAATATTAATTCTGTTGTGTGTCAATAAAATGGAAAATCGGCATTTTTACTGAGTACTTTTTGCCTATTGTTCGGTTTGATTATGTTATCTGCATAGAAATAGTTTCAGTGTTTATATAGAAAAAAAGAGAGAGAATGAACACAAATCCATTTTTCAGTTCTGTGATTTTATTCTAAGGTGAACAAAATAGGTGCTTTACAGAGAAATAGTGTGTAAAATAAAAAAGCCATCACGAAACCGTGATGGCTTTTAAAAAATGAACTTTTCGTTCAGTAGTACTAATCCAGATTTCTGATTTTAATATTTCTGAACCATACATCATCATTATGATCCTGCAGGCCAATATAGCCGGGCTCATAATTACCAAATACATCAGCTATGTCAGCAAATTTACTGTTGGCAATCATCTCATCCCAGGCCGGCGTTCCAAGCTGGTATTCAAGAACCTGTTCGCCATTTTGGAAATGCACAACGGTTCCGCGATGCACCAAAACTTCGGCGTGATTCCATTCACCTGCCGGATTTGTATTTTGCGGATCAGCCGGGATCAGATCGTAAAGGCTGCCTGCTTTTCTGTTGCCATCTACGCCCTGATCGGCATCAGGATGGCGTTCGTTATCCAAAACTTGCATTTCAGGTGCCGAATGCCAAATCGGTCTGCCTTCCAGTTCTTGTGCAAGATAAAAGATACCGGAATTAGCGGCTTCTGATACTTTCCACTCGAGGGAGAGCCTGAAGTTTTGGAATTTTTGATCGTAGATGATGTCTCCGGGGCGTTCGCCACCGATTACCTGCAGTGTGCCATCTTCGATGACCCATCCGGATTCGGGAAACGATTCCTGACCATACCCTCTCCACCCTTCGGTGGTTTCACCATCAAACATGAGAATCCAGCCTTCGGCTACTTCCTCATCGGTGAGAGTGTTCAGGGGTACTTCTTCGGTTTGCGTTTCGGCCCGCTGTTCTTGTTGATCTTCAGACGCGCAGGCCATAAACAGGCCTGCGGTCAAAAAGATCAAAAATACTGCCTTCAAAATATAGTCTGTTTTCATTGTCTGTTTTTTAATTATATGAATACAGATTCTGCATTAAGCAGGCATATCAGGCAGATCCCATCCTTCGCGATACTCGGTTTTAATCAAGCGGTTTGCGAATTCAAGGGCATTGATCGGATCAGTCATGTCACGACGGAATGATGGATGTCCATCTTCAATGGTAAATCCGTCTTCAATGATGATTCTCAATGATTCATTCTGGCTAATATTTGTGAACTTCATGTTTTCGCCATCCCATTCCAGCTCCTTGTGCAGGGCCTGGAGACGAACAGCAAGTACGCCCATTACAACCATTTCGTTAAATGGTCCGGACTGGAAGAAGTTGGATTTGGTTTCTACACGGCTTCCCGGGCTTTCTTTACAGGCACGTACCCAATCCATGTAGTGGTCAGTTTCAACTCTTCGCTCAGTTTGTGGTACTTCAGGCACTCTTCCTGAAAGCAACCATGGGTCGAGGCCATAGCAACCACAGACCAGTGTATCTTTGGTTCCGTGGAATATAACAGCACCACCCTGGTGGTTCATGTTTCCACCACCCGGCCACGAGTCGGGCTTGTGCTTGATTGCTTCCATCCATCCTTCTGGTCGTTCGGGTTCCAGGCCACCATCGTACCAGTGTACTTCAACAGCTGGCTGAATACCAATGCTTGTTTGTCTTCTTGGGTATACCAGCTTTACTTTCTCTGCTACAGGAGCACTGTCGCGGAGCAGCATGGTTGAGCTACCTTGTACTTTGGTTGGATATCCAAGTTCAAGAGCTTTAAAAGGTGGTTCCAGAATATGGCAGGCCATATCACCTAAAGCACCTGTACCAAAGTCCCACCATCCTCTGAAGTTCCATGGTGTGTAAATTTCGTGGTACGGTCTCATTCTGGCAGGGCCTACAAACAGATCCCAGTTCATTGTATCAGGTACCGACATCTCTTCATCCGGAGTATTTAAACCTTGTGGCCAAATTGGTCTGTCTGTAAAGGCTTCAACCTTTCTGACTTCACCAATTTCACCGGCCTTTATCCACTCAATAATTTTGGCGATGCCTTCCATTGATGATCCCTGGTTACCCATCTGGGTAGCTACTCTGTGCTTCTCTGCAAGTTTGGTGAGCAGCCTGGATTCGTACACTGTGTGTGTAAGAGGCTTTTCTACATAAACGTGCTTGCCCTGGGTCATTGCATGGGCAGCAATAGTGGCATGAGTATGATCGGATGTAGCAACCATAACAGCGTCAATATCATCCATCATTTCATCATACATTACCCGCCAGTCCCAGTATCTTTTAGCATCGGGGAAATTATTAAAAGCATTTTCTGAGTATCTCCAGTCAACATCACAGACTGCAACAATATTTTCAGATGTCATTTGTTGGAGCACGCCATTACCACGGCCACCGACCCCGACTCCGGCAATATTTAATTTGTCACTGGGAGCCTTATGGCCTAATCCGCTAACAACAGTGCTTGGAAGAATGGTGAAACCCGCACCAATTGCTGCCGATCTAGTGAGAAATTCGCGGCGAGACAATCCACTTTTCTTTGATTTTTTATCTTCTTTCATAGTTAATATTTATTTATTAATGGTTCAGTTTCAATGATTCGCCATCACAAACATCAAATCCACTACAGCATATACGGTATTTGTAGAGAGCATTGTGAGATGAACACAACCGGATTTGCAAATTTGTCGGCTAACAATCTTTTCATAAGGTATATATTAATCTTTTTTTACTGTTACTTCAATTAAAAGAAGAGTGATTTCACCTTTTAACATTCTTGATATTTTATTCTGCATAAATTCACACAGAAATATCGGACATTTCAGGAAACTTTTATGGTAAAACCGATTTAAAATGAATTGTAAATCATAAAGAAGTAACCTTTATCTTAATAAAAACAAAATACACAGAACGAGAATAAACCTGATTTTCATGAGAAATTTAATATTTGTAATTATTGGAGTTGTTTTTGCACTTTCCATTGCAACAGAAAAGGCTGAGGCCCAGTGGGGAATTGGCGCATCGTACGAAATCCGGGATGAAGAACCGAAAAATGGGTTCGGGTTTCGTGTAGAAAAAGGAGTTCTGTCCGGTTTACCTTTGCTGGATCTGAATCTAAGAGGTCACTTCAGCTATTTTAATGAAACAAATAATGTATCACTGCAAGATGGCATCCGAGCCAGCCAGGATGTGGATGTGTACGATTTTGGGCTTGCTGCGGTAGCCGGAGTCAGCATCGGGATGGTAAAACCTTTTGCCGGGCTTGGTATTGGCCGTGAACGTTTTAAATTGAGCGCTGACCATCAAAGCCTGCAAAGTTTCAAAGAAGCAAATTTCTACTGGAACGGTTTTGGCGGTGCCGAGATTACATTATTGCCATTTTTGAAACCGTTCATCGAATATCGGATCAGCCGCTTGACAAGCACCGATGACCTGGAGTTTGATAATGTTGGCAGACTGGCTATCGGCATAAACCTGAGATTTTAAACCGCCTTTGTCTGCAGAACTGTTTTCCTGCGATTTAATACAATTTATTTCTTCTGAGAGATTTCAAAGATCAGAAAAATTCTTTAGTTTTATATAGACTGAATTTAAATAAGTGTTCAGCCGGTTTTTAACAGTTTCCAGGTTAGCGATGTTATTGGAAGTAAAAAACATAGAAAAATCTTTCGAAAAAGATGTTCCTGTAGTTCAGAAGAGCTCTTTCGGGGTAAAAGACAACGAGATTTTTGCACTACTGGGGCCCAGCGGATGTGGAAAAACAACCACACTCCGGCTGATTTCAGGATTTGAACATCTTGACAATGGTGAAGTTTATCTTGGCGGCAAACTACTTTCTTCAACCCAAAAGCATGTACCGCCTCAAAAGCGTGGAATCGGATTTGTTTTTCAGGATTATGCGCTTTTTCCGCATATGACTGCCCTTCAAAACGTGGCTTTTGGACTGACAAAACTGCCCAAATACAAACGCAACGTTTTTGCCGAAGAAGTACTGTGCCGAACTGGCATGGGAGAGCATAAACACAAAAGTCCGGCCGAACTTTCTGGTGGGCAGCAACAACGCGTTGCACTTGCAAGAGCCATTGCCCCCAAACCCAATTTGGTGCTTCTGGATGAACCGTTCTCCAATCTGGATGCTATTCTGCGCGATTCCACACGAAAAGAAGTACGTGCAATCCTGAAAAAAGCCGGAATGAGCGCCATATTGGTCACTCACGACCAGGAGGAAGCACTCTCTTTTGCAGATCGTGTTGCTGTAATGAATAACGGCCGGATCGAACAAATTGGCACACCTGAAGAGATTTATTACAATCCCAGTACCAAATTTGTAGCACAATTTCTGGGACGCACCAATATTTTTGAAGCAAGTGTTCATAACTCTGACACCATTGACACAAAAATTGGCCATATCAAACTGAAAAATAAAGCATCCGGGCAGATTACCTGCTCCATCCGGCCAGAACATCTCACCATCGAACGGCCGAACGGAACGACGAATGGCTGGAGTAAAGGAATTATTGTAGCCCGGGAATTTAAAGGGCATGACATTACCTATCATGTAGATTGCAACGGAGAAAAATTTATCGTTCATACCGATAATCGTGTTCTCTTCAAACGCGATGATGAAGTGGTCTTAAGACAGCTTGAGCCGGCTGTTGTGCTTCAAAATATGAATTGAAGATACCTGCACATTTTTTTGTGCAGCATTTCAAAAAACTGCCTGCATTTCTGATAAAAAACTGCAACGAAACAGCCGTTCATTCGTAGTATAGTAGTTCCCGTTCAAAATACATTTTAAGTTCTCTCGATTAACGTTTATGCGGCTATTATTTCTGATATTCCTTCAGGCGATTATATCACAAAAGGTGTTTTCGCAAACAGACATTTCCGGGACCGTTACCGATAAAAACACCGCTGAGAAGCTGCCTTCAGCTACAATTCTGATTGAAGACACCTATCGCGGAACCATCACCAATACCGAAGGAACTTTCTCTATTACAGTTGATGAACTGCCGGTTACGCTGATTATCCGCTACATCGGCTTTGAAACCGAGAAGATTGAAATTTCAGATTTGTCGCAATTACCGGTGCGTGTTGAACTGTCACCGTCGGTAACCGAAATGGATGAGATCGTGGTAACTGATGAAGATCCCGGACTTTCCATTATGGAGCGGGTCATTGAGCGGAAGAAAATCTGGAGAGGCGGCCTCAATTCCTATCAGGCAGATGCTTATACCCGGCAGGTTCTCAGTAATGATACGTCTATTGTTTCAATTTCTGAAAGCAGCTCCATCGCTTTTTGGCATCACGTAGACGGGCACAGGGAAGTTCAGCTTTCCCGAATGCAAACGTCAAACATCTCGGAGGATCAGAATTTTGCCGGGGTCAGTTATATGCCCAATTTTTATGATGATGATATAACCATTGCGGGATACAATGTAGTGGGCATTACCCATCCGGATGCATTGCGATATTATCACTTCCGGCTGCTCGAAACCCAACAAATGGATGGCAAGCCCGTGTACAAAATTGGAGTAACACCCCGGCGCGAACGTCAGCCCACTTTCGAAGGCACTGCCTGGGTTTTGGGTCGCGATTATGCACTGCTCGAAGTGGATCTGAAACCCAATGAAGTGGTGAGCTTTCCGCCGCCTGTTCAGGATTTTGATCTCTCCTACAAGCAGCAGTTCAGCAATTATGGAGGTGAATTTTGGTTGCCGGTTGATATGAGAATTAACGGTATTGTTCGCATCGGAATTGTTGGCCTTCAGTTTCCTTCTATCCGGTTCAGCCAGGTTTCCAGGTTATCAGATTATGAAGTGAATATTCAGGTGCCCGATTCGGTTTATAAATCCGGAGATTTGCTTGTCCGGGCAGATACGCTTCAAGCTCAAGATCGCCATCGCGCAGAGCCCATTCCACTCACAATCGAAGAGAGTATGGCCTACGAAACCATCGACAGCACCCGTACGTTCGAAGAAGCCTTTAAACCGGAGGGTTTTTTAGCCAGAATGATTGAGATTGATTCGGGAGAACAGAGTGAACGGTCACCGTTTTTAGGAGGGATTATTCCGTCGGGCCTCGGTCTTCGTACACACTTCAACCGTATGGATGGATACCATCTCGGCCTGAATTATCAGAAAAGGTTCAGCAATACAGGGTTCAGGCTGCAGGGTTTTTCTGGGTACAGTTTTCACAGCAAAGATTGGGATTATGGGGTTTCGTCAGAACAAAGAGCATTCAGAATTTCAGAAAGTGCGGTGTTCTTTTTTGGGGGATATGAGAATGCATCATCCCCGCGATATCAATCATCACTTTACACAACCGGGATGAACAGTATTTCCTCAGTATTGGGTGCGGAAGATTATTTTGACTATTTCAGAAACGAGAAAATTTATACGGGATTTCGAGTACAGCGAATTTTGCCCAGGGTAAATTTGAGAATAACGGCAAATCGGGAGCTACATCGATCATTTGATACCGAAGTCGTACGGAATTACAGTTTGTTCGGATGGCATAAAACCCGCCGGATCAATCCGCAAATTGAGGATGGAACTCTCCATTCTGCAAAAATTGAAATAGGCTATAATGTTTCGTCCGGAGATTTCGGGTTTTCCGGAAGAAGACAGATTCAGTTATCCGCAGAGTTTAGTGATGATGCTATTGGAAGTGATTTTGATTTTACCAAACTGGCATTCAGTATCGACTGGAATTTCGAGACATTCTACAAACGGCGTCTGTTTGCAAATACGCTGGACCTGCACGTATCAGGAGGAACATCTGCGGGGCATCTTCCGCTGCAGCGATTTGGTACGGTGGATGGCTCATTACACAGGTTTACTCCGTTTGGAACGCTAAAAACGCGAAACCATCTTCCGTATGAGGGGAATCGTTTCTGGATTGCAGCCGCCGAGCATAATTTCAGAACCATTCCATTCGAACTTTTGAGGATAAGACCGCTGGTTGACCGCGGCTGGGGAGTGATTTTATTCGGCGGAGCCGGGTACAGTGAGGCAAAGGGAGATTATCCAGATTATCTGATGACCTCGAGTGGAATCCATTCGGAGCTTGGGATAAGCCTGAACAGTGTGTTAGGCATTTTAAGAATTGATTTTGCAAAACGGCTGGATACACCTGGCACCTTTGTTGGCTTCAGTGTTCCGAGATATTTCTGATGAAGGGTGTTGAATTATGATTGGCAAAAGATTTTAAAACCAGCCAAAAAGCTTTTTGACTCTTATCCGTAAAACATCATATATTTACTGTTCTCGGGGCTATAGCTCAGCTGGCTAGAGCGTCGCGCTGGCAGCGCGAAGGTCCGGGGTTCGAATCCCCGTAGCTCCACAAAAAAGCGCTGGATCAAATTAGTGTTTTCATCCAGGCTGGTATTGATAATGTGAAAGAGTGATTGGGCTTTGATGTTGCGAAGCAGTGCTTCGCGGGTTCAAATCCCCGTAGCTCCACAGTTTTTGTTCCGGACTTATACCGGACAATGAACAGCGAGTTGAATTCGTTTCAAAAGACAAAACCCGGATCAGAGAAGTCAACCGGGTTTATTTTTTTGATGTATTGATTATTTAGGATTATATGGGGCAAGTTCCATACAGCCAGCTCCCTGTGAACTCCGTCAGGGTCGGAAGGCAGCAGCGGTAGCAGGTCGTAGCGGCGTGATATGGGTAGCTTGCCCCTCTTTTTTTTAAAGGTTTTTCTCAATATGTCCGGCAATATGATCGGCGTGAATTCTGGTATTTTCAATAAACAGGCTGCTGGTATCCATTCCTCCGCAAACCACACCTGCTACATATAATCCTTTCCGGTTGGTTTCCAGAGATTTTTCATCATAAACCGGCATTTTCTTTTCATCGTTGGTAAGTTCAATTCCCATTTTCTTCATCAGCCCGAAGTGCGGATGATAACCGGTCATGGCCAGAACAAAATCGTTGGGAATTGTAATTTTCCCGTCCGGTGTTTGAAGCACAGCTTCTGATTCCCGAATCTCAAGCAGTTCTGAATTGAAATATGCCGTAATGGATCCCTCTTTAATGCGATTTTCTATATCCGGTTTCACCCAATATTTTATGGTCGGTTTCAGTATGGACTCCCGCACAAGAATAGATACATTGGCATTGCACCGATAGGTTTCCAGCGCCGCATCTACAGCAGAATTGCCTGCACCTACAACAAGTACATTTTGCCATGCGTAGCGGTGAGGTTCATCGTAGTAATGTGTTACTTTCGGCAGGTCTTCACCCGGAATATTCATCAGGTTTTCCTGCCCGTAAAAACCGGTGGCAAGTACCACTTTGTTTGATGAGTATGAACCTTTATCTGTTGAAATTTCAAACGAGCCATCCTTTCCATTAACTTCGTTCACTTCTTCATACAACCTGATATCAAGATCGTAATGCTCTGCTGTCCGTCGGTAATATTCAAGCGCCTCCTGCCGGGTGGGTTTCGTGCCGTGAGAAATAAAGGGAATATTACCGATTTCAAGTTTATCGGAAGTGGAGAAAAAAGTCATATTGGTAGGGTAGTGAAAAATGGAGTTTACCAGTGCACCCCGCTCAATAATAACCGACGGAATGCCTCTCTTTTTTAGTTCGATAGAAACGGCCAGGCCAATGGGGCCTGCTCCAATAATGGTCACCATATTAAATGATTTTTTTGATTGATGTTATCCTTTGAAAATTAACTCACGAAACAGTTAATTGCCTGCATGTATTTGTTGATGTTTACGGTTCGACAAAGCTGATTTGAAATAATTGGCAACCGTAAGTTCCAGCCAGCCGGGTGGCAGGCTCCAGAAACCAACATGCCCTCCCTGATCAGGTAAACAAGGTGTGAGCTTTGGGTTGTTTTCAATTTCTTTTATCGGCGTCCACTTATACGGGCACATGGGATCATCTTTACTGTGGACGATCAGTGTATTGGTTTTTATCTGATCCATAAAATAGTAACTGGAGCATCGTCCATAGTAATCATCGGCACTTTCAAATCCGTGAATGGGTGCGGTTACCTGGTCATCAAAATCATAAAGAGTTGAACCGCTGAATATCGGTAAATCGGGATAGGTTTTTCGTTTGATGTCGATTTTTTTCGTCAAAGTTCGCAAAAACCGAATCGAGTAAATTTTATTGAATCCCTTTTCAAGATTCAGGGAGCCCCTTTTCAATTCAAACGGAGTGGAAATTGCAGCCACAGCCTGAAGAGGGTGGTTTGAGCCGTGCCTCTTCAAAAAATTAAGGAGGGCACTGGCACCGAGCGAAAAACCGGCAGAAAATATCGGGGAGTTCGGATACTGTTTCTGAACCCATTGTAGTACAGTTTCGATATCTTCGGTTTCACCAGAATGGTAGAATCGACGCTGCCTGTTCATCTTGCTGCCGCATCCTCTGAAATTGACCAAAACCACGGAAAAATCCTGATGGATTAACTGCCGGGCCAGCCTTGCTACATAATATCGTTTACTATTCCCTTCCAGTCCGTGAAAAAGAACCGCTACAGGGCAATTCTTGCCTTTATCAACCACATCCAATTCAAGAAAATCATCATCAGGTGTATCAATGAGCTGCCTTTCCGAGTGTAAAGCTGGGGCAGAAAACAAGAGCGAACAGAAAACCGTGTGTGCATGTCCGTTAAAACACCAGGGTGCCTGATTAAAGGTTTTGGGGGGTGTGAAAGATTGCATACTGTAAATTATTGAATGGCAATTAGATACTTCAACAGGGGCTTTCAGTTAACCATATTGGTTCAGTTGATGTTTTAAAATCAGGAGTTTTTTTCTTTCTGTATTTTCTTGAGTTTTTGGATGTATTCGTACCGGGCTTTGATACCGGCACGATTACCATATATTGTGCCCAAAACAGCAGAGAGTACAAGGAACAGCATCAGTAGAATTTCATTTTGACCGATTGAATTTGCAGCAGTTACAATCCAGACAGTAGGAGGCAAAATAATTAAAACAGCCAGCCCGATGTGAAGTTGTGTCGGTGCCGGTACCTTTGTGATGTACCGTTTGATGATGGCATAAATGAGATTAAAATAGATAAAACCAAAACCGAAAATTATCATCAGTGCCACCCAGATTGATTGGTTCATGAATGGAATAAATCGATGGGTGAAAATGATGATGGCAACCGAAATCATTAGTGCCCAGGTTGTGTAGGCAAAAAAACGTGCTCCGTCCTGCATGATTAAACTGTTGTGACATTGTTTAGCTGAAAGGTACGGTTGTTCACAGGAATATTCATGCAGTTTCTCAGGTGAAAATCGAGCTCATCAGAATGTGGGCGGGCGCCTTCCGGTCGGGGTAGAGCTTCGCTCCAGATTGTTGAGTCCCGGTAACTTCTGGAACAGACTCTGAATCTGGCCGCCCGAAAGTGACAGGCGGAACATGTAATACTGAAAATCGCCGAATGGATTGAACTGAAACGAGAGATTCCAGCAAACCATATTTCTCTGAAGACTGAACTGTGAAGGGGTGAGGTCTTTTTCAATAAAATCGTACCCGATACGGGTGCTAACGCTCCATTTCGGGGTCAAGTTAAACCGAATGTTATTTGCGTTCAGCACCGCTGATTTTCTGGCACTCTGGCCATGGCGATATGTCCACCGGTAGCTGAAATCGAGTCCCATCTCAAAAGGAGAACTGAAATCCTGAACAGGCTGATAATTAAACCTGGAATCGATCGGGCTGAAAAACTGCTGATCGAGCGGATCGTACGGGCGGTAGTGAGGTGTGGTTACTCTTGCCCCGCGCCGGCCTTTTCTGATGTTTGTAGATAAGCTTAAATTATAATTGATGGGCTGCAGGATTTTACCAGTGTCCTGCCAGATATACCGGTCAATTTCCGTTCCGTTTTCGTTGCGGCTGTAGAACGAATAAGAAGCACTTGCGGAAAGGCGGAGGCCATCAACAACTCGTGAAGAAAGAGAGACATTCACACGGCCAAAGTTCAGGCTGTCGGCGGCAAAATTATAGCTCGATGTTGCAGATAAATTATCAATCAGCCGCAAATTGGTAGAGTTGACCTCTCCGGTGGAGTCGCGCCTCACCCGCTTGGTTTCCAGAATATTGGTGACTCCGAACGACATGGTTTGCTGCTCACCGGCAGAAGGTCCACCAAAAATTTCATTCTGAAAAATGGAATAGGTACGGGTGTTACCGAGAGTATCGGTTTGTACTTCACGGAAAAATCCCCACCGCTCATCCGAAAAATCGGGACTATAGCTGAAACTGATATTGGGCCTTACGGTGTGGCGAAGCCCCTCAAAACTGCCAATGCTCATTTGCGAAATTCCGTAAAACGTGGTTGAAAAGTTCAGGGATGTGCTAAAATCTCGCCCGGTAACAAATTCGTGTTCCGTAAACGTTTCTACCCGGTTTTCTTCTTCGATAAACTCCTGTCGGGTAGAGGTGGGGTACCAGTACTCGTTATAATTTACCCCGGCACTGATATTGATAAATTGGCTGGGTATCAATTGCGATGCACTGACCTGAACACGCTGTACAAACCCATAATTTATGTGTCGGTCTTCTCCGGTGGCTTCTCTGTGCTTGGACGGGGCGAGCAGAGCTTCAAACCAATTTACATCGGCTGTATCCCGATCAATTGGAGTGAAATTATACTGGCTGCGAAAATTATTTCGGTAATTTACTGAAATTCGTTCATACCATTTTTCTTCCGCCAGGCCGGGGCTATCAGATTTAAACGGAGAAAACTGGCGCAGGGAAAAGTTCATCTCCGGGCCGGTGAGCCGGGTAACATTTGTGGTAAACTGCTGATTTAAATTGGTTGTGGCGCTAAAATTAAAACGCCCCTCAGGGTGGCTGTAGCGGTATGAAATTCTGGAAGTACTGCTGGTTTCGGCCCGGTCGTCAATATCAAACGAGTTGCGCTGAAAATAGTCGGCACTGCGAAGGTTAATATTGGCTGAAAGGTTTGCAAACGGCGATAGCTGCTGGTCGTGGGTGAGGGAAATCCGCCGGGTTTTGGTTTCCGTAAAATTGGGATCCGTGGGCTCAAGGCCTCTTTCATAGGAGTAGCCCAAAACAAGATTTCCATTAAAACTTCCTGTTTTTCGGTACTGAAACCGGCTTTCATTAAATACGGTACCGGATGTAAACACATCAAACGAGGTTTGGGCGGTTATATAATCGTTAATGTACTGAAACCAACCCAGGTTTTGCAGGCCAATGCCCCGGGCAGAGGTATTTTCGAAAACATAGGTTGGCTCAAGAAGTCCCGACCGCCGCCTGTCAATACCAGCCGGAACATAACCGAACGGAAAGATAAGAGGGTATGGGATATCAAGAATGAACAAGCGGGCATTGGTGAAGAAAATTTCTTCTTCATCAACCACTTTCATTCTCTGTGCTTTAATGTAATAGTACATATGATCGGGCGGGCACGTGGAGTAGATCCCGTCTTCAACAAACACCTCGGTTTGTGATACATTTTTTACCTGGGTACCGATCAAATATCCATCATCTACCTCAATTTCTGCAACTTCAAATTTCCCCTTTTCGGTTTCGTAATTGTATAGTATCCTGTTACTGCGCAAATCTTTGCCGTCTTGTCTCAACACAGGATAGGAGAGGGTGTCTTCAGGCGAAGTGGCCACAGCCTGCACCTGAGATTTGTTCAGGTCCAGTTCAATTACGCCAGATGAGAGTTCGCCGGTTTGGTGCCGTACATTGCCTGATCCAAATAACCTGCCGGTACGCTCGCCACGAAACCTGAACGTGAGTGAATCGCGTGCCTGGAAGTGTACCGCATCCGGGGCAGCCTGTCTTTCAGCCTGTTGGGTTTGAGGCCGTTGTGCATCGGGCGGCATTTGTTGCGGTGGGCCATTGCGCATCTCTTCCAGATCGATATCCGAGGGGGGAGCGGGTATGGTGTCGTTTTGTGCAGTTTGCAGCGTATCAGACACTGCCTGAGCATACACTTTATTCCCATGGCACACCATAAGCAGGGTACATAAAAAAACCGGCCAGAATATGTTGTTCATAGATAGGTTAACCTGCATGCCATAAGCTACGCAACAGAGCTCTTCAAACGCAAGAATAGCTACACCAATCTTTGTTGCTTTGTTCTAATCACTATTCAAATTCTCTGTGATCCCGGAGTTTCTCCATCTTTACTGCCGGAAAGAAACCTGATTCACAAAGTGTTTTGTCTGAACGGAAGAATATGTTAATTAGTGCTGATGTGACATGAAGTTTTGGGCCATTACTGAATGGATGAATCAGCACTGTAGAAGAATCATTCAATGGTTTGAATTTTATAAACAGTTTCGTCTGGTTTTCTCATGCCGTAATCTTCACGGGCTATTCTTTCAATTAAATCGGGATCGTTATTGAGGGCATCTATTTTTTTGTCCAGTTCTTCTGCCTGTTTTTGAAACTGTTCAGTTCGTTCAATCAGCTCATTTTTTTGTCTTTCGAGCTGGAATTTAGTCATCAGGCTGTATGTATCAAAGAAAAGAAACCATATACCGGTAAACAGAACAAGAGCGATAATTATCCAGGATCGCTTCCATCGGAATGAGTTGAAATAATTATTTTTCATAACTCACAGTTTATTAACGATTAATTTTCTCGTTCAGCTTTCAGTATGCCGGTTGCGCTGCCGTTAGATTAAAAGGTTTGCAGATGATATGACTCTGTGGTCATTTTTTACGAAATTACTCTAAATATTGCGTATAAACAACAACATTTGCCAGGTTTCGGTAACCGGCAGTATTTTTTATTCTCGGTTTACAGATTTTATTCTACACATGAAATATTCTTTTTGGTTCCGTTCGTTTCTCTTCTCTGCTCTGTTGCTCTTTGGTGGCTATTTGCATGCTCAGCAGGCTGATACAAGCACTGTGGAATGGATTGAAGTGTATTTTAATATGCCGGCAGACGAATCGGTTGCAAAAGAGGGAAATGCTGCGAACGCCAACACCGACTTGTTAAATACACTACTCGACTTGCTGGATTCGGCCAGGTACAGTATCGATCTGTCAATTTATAATCTTGAGCATCACAAAGTGGGTGAGGCACTGGTTCGTGCTGCCGAGCGGGGTGTGCGTGTCAGAGTTGTAACCGATCATTATAACCGGTTCAGAAATCGCGAACATGGCGAAAAAATGTGGGGAATGTTGCGCGATGCCGGAATCTATACTATTGATGATGCGGGTGAGGTGTTCAACCCCGATGGTACGGTAACCTCACACAGGCTGGTAGGTGCCAGCTACGATATGCACAACAAGTTTGCCGTGATTGATATCCTGAGTGACGATCCGGATGACTACTATGTATGGACCGGCTCTATGAACCTGACATATACCGGCCCTTATAATTCGAATAATACTATCGTAATTAAAGACAGCGGAATTGCCGAGGCCTATCACCGGGAGTTTAATCAGATGTGGGGTGGCGATGGGGATGTTCCAAACCCCGAACGTGCCCGTTTTCATAAAGACAAGCGCTATATTGGCGAAAAGGTGTTTTATGTGGATACAACAAAAGTGGAGCTATATTTTGGCCCGATAAACCGTGACCGCTCCAAACCGTCCATCGGAGAGAGGTTGAACGAACTGATCCGGGATGAAGCTCAGCACGATGTGAACTTTCTGGCTTTTGCCATTACCCACGATATTCCCATGAGCCAAACCATGTGGGAGCGTTCGTTTACCGACGGCATCACACTTCAGGGGTTGATTGATCCGCGGTTTTACGCTCAATACAGAAATGCGGGGGTAAAATGGGCGTCACCTGAAGCACAAATGGGAAGCCGAAATATTCTTCAGGCACGAGAGCTGAGAACACTGCACCATAAAATTATGCTGATAGATGTGACCAAACCGTTCGAAAATAATCGCGGAATAGCCATTGCCGGCTCGTATAATTTTTCGAGAAATGCAGAAGAGAACAATGATGAAAATCTGCTCATTTTTCACTGTCAGTATATCGCGAATCAGTACTACCAGGATTTTATGGGTGCTATGAATCGTGCAACAGGCGATGCAGAACCGCCGGTGCCGCAGATAACTCATGAACAGTGGTATCCCGTTTCGCAGGTGCATGACGGCAGCCGGTTCGAAATAGAGTTGGCTTATCGGTTCGGATATCCGGTGCGTTTTCTCGGTGTGAATGTACCCCGAATTTATGCAGGTCAGGATTCATCAGAATATTATTCAGCAGAAGCTGCCGAATTTTTATCCAATCTGATTGAAGATAAAGAGATCAGAATGTATGGGTACGATCTTTTTACACCCGAATCGAGATATGGTTCATTCAGAGCGTATGTTCAGGTAATAGATGAGGATGGGGAAATCATTGATGTAAACCGCGAATTGTTAGTCAACGGATTCGGGGAGTGGGTGCCTTACTACCGGCAGCATCCGGATTCGATTTCGGCATTTCAGGAGTATACGGCAATCGCAAGTGATAGTGGTGTGGGAATGTGGAGTGAACCGGACAGTGTTGGTACGCGAATTCCGCGGGTTGAACTTGGCCGGGATGCAGATGCGGTTGCAGTTTCCTTTCCAATAAACATCAATACGGCAGATCAAACCACACTACAGGCCTTAACGGGTATTGGTCCGGCATTTGCAGAACGTATTGTGGAATATAGAAGTGAACAAGGCAGATTTTCTGATATCGAAGAGCTGATCAACGTCAGCGGTATCGGGCCGGTTACCATGGAACGGCTGCGCCCTTATATCTCTGTGGAGTGATTATTAACAACAAATACCATAAATCACAAAATGCATATCGTCAATCAAGAAAATTTGGGACAAATCAGGCAGTAGTTTGATTAATGTTTGGCAGGGGATAAAAAATAACCCCTACCGGGTATCAGCCGATAGAGGTTAATCAAGAGAGAGTCTTAAAAAATGATTTTGCTCAGACAAATGTGAATCGGGAGGGGCTCGAACCCTCGACCCACGGCTTAAAAGGCCGTTGCTCTACCAACTGAGCTACCGATTCATAGAGCGAAATTTCCAAAGACTTAAAATATAAAGGTTTTATTGGATTAAAATCAAACGCTCAAAATAAAAAATCAGCTTTCTCTTGTGTGTCTAAAATATTAACTCTTCTGAAGTATACAAAATAATGCAGTACTGTTTCATTCTGTATATCTTTAACGGTAGATAACCCTCTGTAGTTTGAACCAATAAAAGAAAAAAGTTATGGCTACAATATTCACAAAAATCATTCGTGGTGAAATTCCAAGTTATAAAATCGCCGAAAACGACACACACTATGCGTTTTTAGACATCAACCCGATTGCCGAAGGGCATACGCTCGTCATCCCGAAAAAAGAGATCGATTACGTGTTTGATCTGCCAGACGATCTCCTGGGAGAAACCATGAAATTTGCCAAAACAGTGGCGCACGGTATTGATAAAGCATTGGATACGATTCGCACCGGTGTGATTGTAGAAGGCCTTGAAGTTCCGCACGCACACATTCATCTGGTGCCGATCTACTCAGTTGGGCAGGAAGTATCTCTTCGGAATAAAGTAGATGTAACAGAAGAGCGAATGGAAGAGCTGGCCGAAATCATTTCTGCCGAGGTGAAGGTATGACCTTTTTGATTCTCAATGGGCCCAACCTGAATCTGCTGGGTGAACGTGATGCAAAAACATACGGAAATCAAACTCTTTCGGATATCGAAGATCTGCTTAAAAAAACCTATTCCGATATCAATTTTATTTTTGTGCAAAGTAATCACGAGGGGGATTTGGTGGATGCAATACAATCCGCGAAAACCGGAACAGTAGATGCAATTGTGGCCAATTGGGGGGGGTTTACCCATACGTCTGTAGCCATCCATGATGCGTTGGAACTTGTTGATATCCCGAAGGTTGAAGTTCACATCTCAAATATCCACGCTCGCGAGGAGTTTCGCGAGCATTCCATAACCGGGCGGGCAATGGATGGTATTATTACGGGATTTGGCGTGAACAGCTATCTGCTTGGAGTAGAAGCTGCTCTGAAATTGCTTACAGATAATTAATTGATAAGTAAATTATTGGTTCTACCGGATACTTTGTGGGGAGCAGGGCGAGAATTTTTAAGAAGGGGTTTTTTGAGTTGACAGTAGGCAGTTGACAGTTGGCAACTTTATAAATTGTTTATTTGAATTTGAACATCTGTTTTTATTTGTATTGAAAGATCATTTACAGTCTATATTTATCCAAATGAGTTGTCAACAACTGTCAACTGAAAAACTGTCAATTAACAACAACCATGATTTAGTGGTATCGCCAAATACCCACAAAGATTTCTGTAGAACTTTAAAATGTTACAGCGCTAACCTGTGAAAAAACTTCGAGAACTCTTTTCCGATACGTTGATCTACGGCATCAGCAGCGTGCTGGCGCGGTTTATCAACTATTTGCTGGTTCCGTTTCACACTGATGTATTTAATCCCGCCAAATACGGAATTATCGGCCTGATTTACGCCGCGATTGCTTTTCTGAATGTGGTGTTTACGTTTGGAATGGAATCGGCCTATCTGCGATATGCCGAAAACCGGAAAGAAGCCGCCAATATTTTCAAAACACTTCAGCTTAGTCTGCTGGGTTTTGCTACGCTGTTGTGTGGCATTTTATGGCTGGCAATGCCGTCGCTTCTTCCGCTTTTTAACCTCGGCCCCGAGACATCCGGTATTTTCCTGCTGATGTTGGGCATTCTCTGGTTCGATACCCTTGCCATAGTGCCGATGGCCGAACTGAGACTGGTGCGCCGATCCGTGTTGTTTGCCGTGCTGAAAACGATGCATGTGATCATCAATCTCGCACTCAATTTTTACCTGATTCTGGGGCTTAATTTCGGAATTGAAGCCGTGTTTATTGCCAATCTTGCCGCATCGATGCTGATGACTATTGTCGTTTGGGCGTTTACCGCTGATCTGATGCGCGGCAAATGGAACAGCAAATGGATGAAAACGGCTTTTGAATTTGGCTGGCCGTTTGTGCCTTCGGGAATCGGGTATGCCATCAATGAAATGCTCGACCGTTTTTTGCTCAACAACATGGACCCTGCCAATGCACAACGCCTCTACGGGATGGATACCACCCCGGAAGATGTGGTTGGAATCTACAATGCCTGCTACAAAATGGCCGTGTTTATGCTTCTGCTGGTGCAGATGTACCGCATGGCCTGGCAGCCGTTTTTTATGCGTCACGCGTCCGATAAAGAATCGCCCAAACTCTTTGGCCAGGCGTTTATCTGGTTTAATGGTTTTTCAGCTATCCTTTTTTTAGTTGTGGCACTTTTCAAAGAGCAGATTGTAGCCATTCACATTCCGTTGTTGAACGCAACATTAATCGGAAGCAACTACTGGGTAGGCCTCGACATTGTACCCTATCTGCTGCTCGCCTATTGGTTCCACGGCTGGTACATCAACTTTTCATCGGGTGTATTCATCAAGGAAAAAACCCGCGTGCTTTATAAGATTACACTGATGGGAGCGGGTATCACCATCATCGCAAACCTGGCTCTGATTCCGTTATTTGGTATGATCGGTTCGGCGGCCGCCACGCTTCTGAGCTACAGCGCCATGGCCGTTACACTGGGTATTTACAGCAAAAAAGTGATGAATGTGCCGTATCAGCTTCCTGCCAGTTTCGGGTTGATGGCAATCCTTGCCGTTCTCGTTTTCGGAGAACCTTACCTGCAGCTTTGGCTTGATGGACTGTTACTTGGGAAATCTCTAATCCTCGGTTCAGGAATTGCTGTCACAGCTTTTTATTTATGGCGCTACCTTCGGTTTGATTGATTTTATTTTGTAAGGGATTGAAGTTTTTTGGTTCATACTATTAGAAATGTTGAATTTTTAATGATAAATGTTCAATTAACCCAATAACAAAATGAATGAATCTAAAAACATCATACAGGAAAAGTCTTTTGAGTTTTCTCTTTTGATAATTGACCTATACCAAAAATTGAAAAAGAAAAAAGAGTATGATATTTCGAGGCAATTATTAAGATCAGGCACGAGTATTGGAGCCAATGTTGAGGAAGCAATTGCCGGATATACGAAGAAGGATTTCAACTATAAAATGGGAATTGCATCAAGAGAGGCAAGAGAAACGAGGTATTGGCTGAGGCTGATAAAAGCAAGCAACCTGATCGAAATTCCCGATGAATATTTTTCTGAGATCAACCAGATAAACGCTATTTTAACATCAATTGTAAAAACTACTTCTGAATCATTAAAATGACGATGACTGTAGCTTTATTAATTCAGCATTCATCATTCATCATTAAACATTGATAATTATAAACATGATCAAATCCCTCTACATCAAAGATTTTGCACTGATCGATGAACTGGACGTTCAATTTGAGCGCGGTTTAAATGTGCTTACGGGACAGACCGGCGCGGGAAAATCGATCATTATCGGTGCACTAAACATGATTCTCGGAGAGCGCGCAGATACAGAAGTGATTCGCCAGGGAGCTGATAAAGCCATCTCCGAGGTCACAATCGAAGTTGGCGATAACGGATGGATGAAATCATTTTTGGAAGAGAACGCCGTGGATTACAGCCCGGAATTGATTTTGCGAAGAGAAATCCGCCAAACCGGCAGCCGGGCATTTATCAACGATACACCGGTGAATATTTCGGTTCTGAAGCAGGTGGGCGATCAGCTTGTGGATCTGCACGGGCAGCATGACCACCAGTTGCTGTTGAAGGATGAAAATCATTTGGGTGTGATTGACCGGTTCGATTCGGTTCAGCCGGTATTGGAGGATTATCAGGCCGAGTTTAGAAAAATGGTTGAGCTGCAGAAAGAGCTCAAAAACCTGGAAAAAAGAGAACGTGAACTGAAGGAGAAAACCGAGCTGTATCAGTTCCAGGTGAAAGAGCTGGAGGCCGCAGGCCTGAACCCGGATGAGGAGGAAGAGCTGGCTGCCGAAATGAACCTGCTGGATAACGCCGAAGACCTGGATCAAAAAGCAGCAGCCATCACGGAGATTGGAAATGGCGATGAGATCAGCCTGATGGATATGCTCAACACCATCAAGCTGAATCTTGAGGACATGGCGCGAATTGAACCGGAATTTGAAACCTACCTGCAGGAAGTTTCAACGGCACGCATCAGCATCCAGGAAACCATTCAGTTTGCCGAGCGGTACCGTGCACGAATTGAATTTAATCCACAGCGGCTGGAGAAACTTCGCCAAAGGCAGGCAGAACTGAAACGGCTTCAGAAAAAATATACACGTACCATTCCAGAGTTAATTCAGTACTACAACAAAATAAAAGCTGAATTAAACACAGCCGAAAATTTTGACATTGAGATTGAACGTATCGAAAAAACGATTTCGGAACAGGCTGAAAAATTAAAAGAAAAAGCCGTTGCCCTGCACGAAAAGCGGCTGGCAGTTGGAGAAGAGCTCTCAATAGAAATTGTGGATGCACTGAAAAATCTCGGAATCATGAACGGACAGTTTGTGGTGAGTGTAGAGTGGCTCTATTTAGAAAATGGCTGGATTGAGATAGACGGCCAGTCCGTTGATTGTCAGGAACATGGATGCGATGATGTACGGTTTTTCATCTCAACGAACAAAGGAGAGGAGCCCAAGCCGCTGGCAAAAATTGCATCCGGCGGGGAAATCAGCCGTGTGATGCTGTCGCTGAAATCGATTCTGGCCAAAGAGCATCATTTACCAGTGATGATTTTTGATGAGATCGACAACGGTATCAGCGGGAATATCTCTGAAAAAGTGGGCCGTGAAATGAGAAAATTATCCGAACATTGCCAGATCGTGGCTATCACCCATCAGCCGCAAATTGCCAGCCAGGCCCACAAACATTACCGTGTTGAAAAAATGGAAGAAGGCGACCGCACCATCACAAAAATTGAGCCGCTTTCGGAAGAAGAGCATATCCGCGAAGTGGCCAGCCTGATGAGTGGTGAGGAGATCACGGAATCGGCCCTCAGCAGTGCCCGTGAACTGATTGAACGCGGTGGGATGAGGAATTAGACGCATCAATTGCCAATTTTTTAAATTGGATGGCGCGAGCGTCTCGCTCGTGACCTATTCTATTAACCTGCTACCCTTGAACAAATTCAGCAGAAATGGTTGGATTTTCTTTCAAAAAGTGCATGAAACCCAGCACAATCCCGAAGAGAATCATGGCCACGGCTTGGTGCAACACCCCGAGCCAAACGGGAACGTGATGAATCAGCGTGAAAACCCCAATGGCATATTGGAGAAGTGTTAAGGCAAACAAAGCAAGTGCCCACATTTTTGTGGTGAATGCAGTTTCCAGTTGGTAGGTTCGGAGCCAGATAAAAATCACCATCAGCCCTAAAACAGTGCCAATTACGCGATGGAACCACTGAATGGTGACCATGTTTTCAAAAAAGTTCATCAGAAAAGGTTCATAAAGCCACAGTTCCGGCGGGAACCAAAATTGAAACATTTTAGGGAAGGTGTTGTAAATATGCCCGGCATTTAATCCGGCTGTGAATGCACCCCAGACGATTTGTATGATCAGAAAAACCATGAATGCAGCCAGCCATTTGTTCAGTTCGGCCGCGCCTTTACCGGGTGATTTTTGTTTTTCTTTTAAATCGAGGGCGAACCAGACACAGCACCCGAAAATGATGAATGCGAGCATCAGATGGGCGGCCAGCCGATAATGGCTCACAGCAGGAATATCCACCAGCCCGCTCATCACCATGTACCAGCCCATCAGCGCCTGGCCGGTACCGAGAACAAGAAGTATAAGTGTGCGCTTCAGTTGGGTTTTATCAAATTTCTTTTTGATGAGGAACCATCCGAATGGAATCAGAAAAACCAGCCCGAGCAGCCGGCCGGCCATTCGGTGCAGATATTCCCAGAAAAAGATGATCTGAAATTCGGAGAGGCTCATTCCGCGATTCATCTGCTGGTATTCCGGGAACTGTTTGTACTGATCGAAGGCTTCTTCCCATTGTGCTTCATTCAGCGGCGGGATAGATCCCATAATCGGTTTCCAGTCGGTCATAGAAAGCCCGGAACCGGTCAGTCTTGTAATGCCACCGATGATCAGTATAATGAAAACAAGCACCGCACCGCTCCAGTACCAGATACGAATGTGTTTTCTGTCTTTTGGGGTCATGAACTACAGCAAATGATTTTTACAGGTTAGTCAGCCCGGAATATTAGGTCTTTGATATTATCAATGAAAAGTGAGTCTGTTCAAAACGGGCGCTCAATGATATTATTTATCAACAATACCGTCATGCCGGACTCCGATCCGGCATCTCCAGCTTTTATCAAAGAAAGGAGATCCCGCATCAGGTGCGGGATGACGTCCGTTTTGAACAACCTCAGGTTCTTTTCCAATTCTCATATATCGCCAACTTAGGATCCACGTGGTAAAGTCACAAAGAAGTTCAAGAA
>SKYV01000042.1 GCA_007127745.1 Balneolaceae bacterium | reverse complement strand
GAGATGGTGAGTGGTTTCTCTTTACCGTAATGTTGCTGTAATGTCAGCAGATCGGCCAGGGCCTGCATGGGGTGATGAAGATCGCAAAGAGCATTGACTACCGGAATGGTTCCGTACTCTTTCATTTTTTCAAGCGTGGTATGCGAATAGACCCTTGCAAAAACAGCATCACACCACTGCGAAACATTCATCATGGCATCGTAGAGGGATTCTCTGGAGGTGAAAGGAACGGCTTTCCCGTTGGCCAGAAGCAGATCCGACTCAATTTGCACAACATTGCCCCCAAGGTGGTTGATGGCAACTTCAGTGCCGATTTTAGTTCGCAGGGAAGGCTTTTCAAACACAAAACCCACATTTTTGCCGCCCAGAATGGAGTTTTGAGATTCATCAAGTTCATTGCTCAAATCCAGCAAGTTCTGAATTTGATTCGGGTTAAGTTCTCCGATAGTTAATAAATGGTTCATGGTAGTGGATAGATTGTTGGTTGGTTTAAAAAAGGGTTCGGGTGGGAATCAGGACTATCGGGGGAGTTGCTTGTTCGCATGAGCGAAAGTGTTAAGCAAAAAAAAGCCCCGACAAGTTATGAGTTGTCGGGGCGGGTGATAAGTCCTTTAGCAGTTAAACTGCACACAAAGATCACACGCCCAAGGGGCGGCGACGGCGAAGAATAGAAGTAGTTATGTGTGCGTTTAATTTCATGGCAAGAAAATTCGAACAATAAAAAATGAGATGCAAATTTATTTTTAAATTCTTTGAAGAAATTCAGGTTTTGATGTCTGTTAAATCTGCATGAATGATAGTCGCCTGAAAGTGCTTATATTGAAAATGTAATTGAACCGTTATTGAAAGTGGGAAAAGGAATTATTTAAACGGATTTTAACTTCTTTGCTATATGTATAACAAACATTTAATATTGTCACTGATTCTGTTTCTTGCCGGATCTGCTTTTGTGTTGCAGGATAATGCTTCTGTTGAGAGAGGCACCACCGAACAGGAAGCACGCCCTGCAGATACTGCCACTGTAAGTGTGATCCGGGTTGAGGGAACCATTGGCCCGACGACTACACAGTACATCGAAAGAAGTTTGCGAAAATCAATTGAGAAAAATGATGAGGCGTTGATTATTGAACTGGACACGCCCGGTGGTTTGCTCGATTCTACTCAGGATATTGTGCAGGCACTACTGGGAACCGAACACCCGACAGTGGTTTTTGTTTCACCACGCGGAGCCAATGCCGGAAGTGCGGGAACCTTTATTACACTGGCCGCTCATGTAGCTGCGATGGCCCCGGCCACAAACATCGGTGCGGCGTCTCCTGTAACGATGGGTGGTGCCGAAATGGATACTGTGGCGCAGCAAAAAATATTTAACTACTCGGAAAGCTACATCGAATCGATTGCCGAACAGCGTGGCAGAAATGCGGAGTGGGCAAAATCCGCCGTTCGTGATGGTGCTTCCATCACCGCGAGTGAAGCACTTGAAATTAATGTTATTGACCTGATAGCCGATGACCTTACAGATCTACTTGAACAAATTGACGGTATGGAGGTTGAAGGAAAAATTTTACAGACTAAAGATGCAACTACCGAACGGATTCCTCAGACTCTTGCTGAAATCTTTTTCAGTTTTATTTTGCGGCCGGAAGTGATGCTGATTCTTACCCTGATTGCCATCTACGGAATTATCGGGGAAGTGACCAATCCGGGCGGAATTATACCCGGGGTATCTGGAGTCATTGCTCTCATCCTGTTGCTCTACGGAGTAGCTGCCATGCCGGTAAATATTGCAGGGTTTTTATTGATTGGGCTGGCCATCATCCTTTTTGTGGCAGAGGCATTTACACCGGCATTCGGTATCTTGATTACCGGAGGAGCCGTTTCATTTTTTCTCGGTGCACTGATGCTCTTTCAGGATCTGCCCGAAGAGATGCAGATTTCGCTCTACTGGCTCATACCGGCTACTCTGCTTACGGCAGCTTTCTTTGCATGGATTGTTACCTATGGATTAAAGTCTCTCTTCAATCCAGCCCGAACAGGCCTGGAGGCTACCATTGGCAAAACCGCTGAAGTAACCGATACCATTTTACCGGGTCAGTACGGTCGTATATTTTTTGATGGCGAATACTGGCGAGCTGAGAGCGACAGCACCATCAACGAAGGAGAACTATGTGAAATCATAAAGTTTGAAGGTCTGAAGGCGATTGTGCGTCCCATTAAAAAAGAAATGACTGACAACTGAGTTAATCGTTGAATCCCACTCGGTTTGTTCTTAGAATTAAAGAAGGCATTTATAAATTTGAATAAAAACGAATCACTAACTAAAAACCAATTGATATGGACGATCCAGGTGCAATAACCAACATGTTAGTATGGGTAATTACGATTGTAATTTTCCTGTCTATTTTTCTGCCGCAAATGTTTAAAATAATGAGAGAGTACGAACGAGGTGTCGTATTTCGTCTCGGTAAATTCCAGTCAACTAAGGGGCCGGGCCTTATTGTTCTGATTCCATTTATTGATAAAGTGGAACGCGTTGACCTGCGTGTTCTAACCATCAATGTGGAACGACAGGAGGTGATTACCAAAGATAACGTAACCGTAAATGTGGATGCCATTACCTTTTTCCGTGTGGTTGATGCCGAGCGCGCTGTTATCCAGGTAGAACGCTACATTGCTGCAACATCCATGTTTGCACAAACCACTCTGAGAAGTGTTTTAGGCCAGTTTGAACTGGATGAGCTGCTTGCGGAACGGGATAAAATCAACAAGCAGATCCAGGATATCATTGACCGCCACACCGATCCGTGGGGCATTAAAGTGGTAT
>SKYV01000030.1 GCA_007127745.1 Balneolaceae bacterium | reverse complement strand
GTCACTAACGACTATAAGCCGAAACCGCTTAAAGATCTGCCGCAAAAAGCCTTCCAATACCAACCTATGACTCGCGGTACGATTAAAAAAAGTGACCACAGCTGTTATTAAAGGTTCATTTTCTTTCATTTGAAATCCAACCGAAAATATTTAGCAATTTTGCCCAGGGCTTTAAAACTTTACCGTATTGGCGGTAACAAACTTTTAGCTTATAACGCTCCAATATTTCTATAGCGTCCTCTTTGGGAGAAATACCCAAAGAATTAAATTTTTTATAAATTTCGCGTTCTTCATTAATATCTTGGATTTTTATTCCTGCAAATGCAATTAAACTATCTTTTTCGATTTCATAGGATGTTTTATATTTATTATTCAAACTTGTATTCTGTGACGATGCATCATCAATAAGTAGAATAGTTAATAACAGGTATACTACTAAGTATTTCATACTAGATTTCCAATGGAGTAAATTAGCCATTTATCATCTTTTGAAAAAGCTGATCGTATTGCCGAGCAATTTTATCCCAAGTATAAGTATTCTTGATTCGCTCCCTGGAATGTTCTTTTTGATTTTTAACTCGTTCTGGTTCGGAATCTAACCTATCAACTGCATTAGCAAAGCTATCCGGATTCTTTTCAAAATAAGTTCCAAACTCTTCATCCAATAAAACTTCCCGGCTAAATGGTGTATCTAAAGCCAGAATCGAACATCCGTATGCTAGTGCTTTGAGTAATGTTGGATTTGTGCCTCCATACTCATGCCCATGAATATAGACATAGGCATTGCCATATAGCTCCATCAATAACTCCTGATCATATACATAACCTGTAAAGATAACCCTATCAGAAGCTTCTGATTTTATACGATCTGCATATTCATCACTATACGGTACATCTCCAACCACTACCAATTTTTTATCAGTTGACGCTTTCTTAAAACCTTCAACTATTAAATCTGCATTGTTATCAGGAATTAATCGGCCAACTACTAAATAATAGCTGTTTTTTTCAAGCCCGAATTGCTTAATCTTATGATCAGTATAGCTATATCTAAGATGGGCACCATAAGCTATTACTTCAGAATCAGCTCCAAATTTTTCAAGGTAAATCCTCTTCATTTCTTTTGAATCTGAAATGAGAACATCAAAAACTTTGGTTGCAAATTTTGATGCCCATAAAAAATATGAGGCTCCAATCCCCTTCCATTTTGGACGTAACCATTCAAGACCATCGGTAATAATTGCTGTTTTAATCCTGAATATCTTTGTCACTAAACCAAAAGGGCCATTAGCAGTATTTACATATAAAATTACATCATAACGCATAAATAAAGCATGCAAAGTTGCTAAAAAACTATTGCTTAGCTGGCTGAGAGCTTTGTGTTTTATTGCAGGCACATAATGAAGAGTAATACCATTTACTTTAGCCGGCTTTTCATTAAACAAATTCCTGTGACAATAAACGTGCACATCATATTTTTCACTGAGAAGTTCGAAAGTTTCTTTTACAAAAGTTTCATATCCGCTGTACACATGAGGGTAGCCTCTGGAGCCAATAATGGCAATTTTCATATTTTGTTTCTTATGCATTTATCTTTAGCAACTACTTTTGAATGCAGATAAAAGCTTTTCAATATAAATATCATCTGTATACCTTAATATGTGTTCTTGCCCATGATTAACCATTTCTTCACATTTCTCTTTATCATTCCACAACTTTAAGATAGCTGTTTTCAGACTTGATTTATTTCCGGCTTCAAATACCAATCCACCGGGCCCTGCTACTTCAGATAATGCACCATAATTTGAAATTATTACAGGTGTACCGCATTGCAGAGCTTCTGCTACTATTAAGCCAAATGTTTCATGCCAAAGACTTGGAACAACCAATACACGAGCATTTTTATAGAATTCAGATATTTCCTTTCTATTTAAAAAACCAGTGAATTTTAAATTCTCTGGTAACTCCTTATTTTTTTTAAAATATTCCGACTGATCACCGGCAGCCCTCAGTGGTAATTTTAAATCTTTCATAACATCAACTAAAAAATCAAAACCCTTCTCTTTTCCAAAGCGGCCAGCATAAGCAATGTATTCACCATGCTCATATCCACTATATGATACATTCATATTTGGGATTGGATTTCCAACTGCATAAAATCGTTCTTCTTTAATACCAGTATTTTGTTGTAAAATTTCAATAGTGCTATTTGAAGGGGTCACAAAAAGATCAACATATTCATTAAACAACTTGAAACGATCGGCAATCATATTTCTAACAGAATAAGAAATACTTTTAAAATAATTATCTGCACAATTATTTAGAATACAGTTAATTTCTTTACCGTTTACACAATCAAAGCATATTTTATCATCTCTAAAATGAGTAGCCACTGGACAGGATAATCTATAGTCATGACATGTCATTACAAGCCGGATATTTCTTTCCTTTACTTTTTTAAATATCCAGGGAGAAATTAATGGATATATTTCATGGACGTTTACAACATGGGGTTCAAAACTGTCAAGTACTTTTTCAAATTCTTTTATGGTTTTTGCAGGGTAAAGGGATGCCGAAAAAGCATGAATTTTACCTTTTATACCAGTTAGTTCTTTACTGGATCTGATGAAAGTTTGAACTTCATGTCCTTTTTTATTTAATAATTCAACTGTACGATCTGCAACTGCATCAGAGCCACCACCGTGGCGATGATAATTATATGCTAATAAAATTTTATACTTTTCCATTACTATACTTCATAAGACCGTTATTTAAATACTGACCAATCCAGTTTAAACTTAATGTTGTCAGTTGCCAGCTCCTGTTTAGATCCGTTGC
>SKYV01000159.1 GCA_007127745.1 Balneolaceae bacterium | reverse complement strand
TTCCTGAGCCGCCGCACATCGGGCAAACTTTGGAAACCGAATTGACCACACTTGGCCTGATTCGTTGGCGGGTAATCTGTACAAGGCCAAAATCACTCATACCAATAACATTGGTTTTGGCCTGATCTTTCTTAAACTCTTTTTTCAGTTCATCATAAATTTTCTTGCGGTTTTTATTATCGCGAAGATCAATAAAGTCCACGACAATAATTCCGCCGATGTCTCTCAGTCTCAGTTGTTTTGCAATTTCCCGGGCAGCTTCAAGGTTGGTTTTCAGGGAATTATCTTCCTGCTTTTCTTTGGCTGCATACGGCCCCGAGTTCACATCAACCACATACATCGCTTCGGTCTGCTCAAAAATCAGATATCCGCCGGATGGCATTCTGACCCTCGGGCTGAAAATGGAATTTACATCGTGGCCGATATTTACATGATCGAAAATGTGATCTTTCCCTTTATAAAGCTGAACGGCCGGCAGCATTTTCGGGGCAATTTGAGATACATAACTTTTTATTGATTTATAAAGCTGGTAATCATCAATCAGAACCCTGTCGTACTGTTTGGCAAACAGATCGCGAATCAGGCTTTCGGTGATGTCGAGATCTTTATAAAGCAGGGCAGGGGGCTTGGCTGTCTCAAGTTTATTCAGAATACGCTCCCATTTTTTCAGAACAGTGCGCATATCTTCTTCGATAGACTCTTTGTTCTGCTTTTGGGCAACGGTTCTCACAATCACTCCAAACCCTTCCGGGAGCATACTGCCAACCGTACTTTTGAGCCGGCGGCGCTCACGCCCGTTAGTAATTTTTTTTGAGATGGCTATATATTCGCCCATGGGTATGAGCACTAAAAATCGTCCGGCAATCGTAATGTCAGTCGATACACGAGGACCCTTGGAGCCGATGGGTTCTTTAACGATCTGTACCAGAAGATTCTGGTTATTCTTCAGCATTTTGCCTGCCAGAATCTGCTTGTCGTTATTCGACAATTTGTTGAATCGCTTCAGCTCTTCTTTGGCAGAGTTGGGAATGCTGTTCTGCCCGTTTAACATCATGATGTAGGGCCCGAGATGGTCGCCGGCATCAGAGAAGTGAAGGAATGCATCTTTTTCCATTCCAACATCAATGAAAGCGGCACGTATGCCGCTCATCACCTTATGTACTCTTGCTAAATAAATATCACCAACGGTGCGTTGGTTATCCTCAGATTCTATAAAAAGTTGTGCTAACTCCTTGTTTTCCAATAAAGCAACACGGGTCTGCTTGCCGGAAGAATGTATTATAATTTGATTCTTCATGTAAAAAATGAAATTTCATGAACAAGTCGCCGGCTTTTTTATTCAAAAATATAAAGAAATGATTCATTCTGAGAGTCTTTAATAAGTCTGTAGGTTCGATTGTTTCAAAATGAGCCAAGCGAGATGTTATGTTGTTAGAATTCTTGTTAACAAAAAATTGGGTTGTGTGAAAGCCACCGTCATGTGATCTGTCCAAGCACTGCCTGTGGCGAAAGAGCGCCATCAGGATATGTAAAATTTGGGTAAACAATATGCTTAAATATTTGATAATAGGTGATTTCAACATTATGTATTGATCAGTCTTCACACAAAAAACATATTAGAACAATATAGTATAAAGTTACGGAATTAATAAACACCGAGTCATATTAAACTTTTGCCTAAATATGAAGTTCAGTACTATGAAATATTTATATTCAAGCCAACAGAAAATCTGCTTCTATTTGGCTGAAACGGTTTGTGAAAGAGTTTTTGGGGTTCAGCGGATATTCTTTACAACATTGAATTTTCTGTCAATTCACAAATGAGAAGGCAGGCTATTGAGCTACCCTTGAGATAGATGCCCCGGCCCGGTTCAGTTTACTTTCAAGTTGTTCGTAACCCCGGTCCAGGTGGTAAACTCTCAATATTTCGGAAGTTCCTTCAGCAACCAGCGCTGCCATAACCAGGCTGACACTTGCCCTCAGGTCGGTACTCATCACGGAAGCTCCTGTCAGGGGTGTTTTACCCTGAATGGTTACCCGGTTTTTTTCCACTTTCAGGTTTGCGCCAAGGCGGTTTAATTCCGGCACATAGCTAAAGCGGTCAAAATAGACAGTATCCGTGATGGTGCTCGTGCCCTGTGCTTGTGTCATCAGGGTAGCCCATTGCGCCTGCAGATCGGTAGGAAAACCCGGATAGATCTTTGTGGTAACGGAAACAGGTTGAATATCCTGAGTTGATTTTATGAGAATATTCGTGCCATCAATTTTAAAATCTACCCCCAGTTTTTTAAATGATTTTGGAAATGCGCCCAGATCTTCTGGCTTGCACCCGGTCAGGGTTATTTCTGATTCAGGATGAAGGGCTGCCGCTATCATAAACGTACCCGTTTCAATCCGGTCGGGATCATTCGAAAATTCAACTCCCTGTAACGTATCTACTTTTTGGATTGTAAGTGTGTCGGTGCCGATTCCCTCAATATCGGAGCCCATCTTTTTCAGCATTTTGCACAAGAGGACCACATCGGGCTCTTTGGCGGCATTTTTTATCACAAATTTTTTGGCACGTTTAACGGCACCAAGTACCAGATTGATCGTGGCACCCACACTGCTTGGATTTAAAGTAAATTCTCCACCTTCAACAGATTCATTATCCAGCGAGGCGTAAACATAGCCCTTATCCAGTTCGATGTTTACTCCCATGCTTTCAAATCCTTTCAGATGCAGATCTACCGGCCGTGGCCCCCAGGCGCAACCGCCGGGGAGTGATACTTTTGCCTCGCCAGAATGCCCAATCAGTGCACCCAGCATATAAAACGATGCCCTCATTTTCCGGACCAGCTCATAGGGAGCTACAAGTGAAGTGAGATTTTCCGGATCTATTTCCAGCCGGTTTTCATTTTCTTTGAATTCGACAGTGGTTCCCGTCTCTTTAATCACTTCGTTGAAGGTGTAAATATCTTTCAAACGGGGAACTGTATGAATGGTGCTTTTACTGTTTCCGAGCAGGGAAGCAGCCATAAGAGGAAGTGCGGCATTTTTTGAACCGCTGATGGGAATAGTTCCCTTTAAGGCCGTTGGCCCTTCAATAATAAATTTATCCACGGGGTTTAATCTCTAATAGTATTTGATTTTTTTCTACGCTGTCTGCCTGTTTTACATGCAGGGAATCGATGATGCCGTCAGCAGGTGCTTTCAATTCATTTTCCATTTTCATGGCCTCCAGAATCAGTAACGGATCACCCATGTCAACACTCTGTCCTTCCTTCACCATAATCTCGAGTATTTTACCAGGCATGGGTGCGGCAAGAGTGCCGATGGAAGCGTCAGCCTGCTCTTCAAATCCAAGTTTTTCGAGCAGAAGATCCTGATCGTCTTTCACAGTGGTTTCAAAAAAAGATCCGTTCAGTGAAAACGAAACCTGACGCCCCTGCACTGAGATATTATCGATTTTATACAACTTGGTTCCGGAGCGAAGCAAAACTCTTCCATTTTTTTGATTCATCCATTCAAACTCCAGATCAGAATTGTTTACCACGGCTTTTGAACCATCACTGTTAAGATGAACACGAAAGACCTCACCGCCAATGTTGCTCTCAAATTCCATAATTTTGAATCTGTTTTAATCCTGATTTGGTTGCTTTATAAGAAAATTGTTCGATGTTGTCGGAATCGTAAAATGGGGAAGGAGTTGGAGAAGCTTCGTCATACACTTCAATAAAACCGTGATTGATAAGTTTGATCAGATCATCCCGGATGGCACCATACGACAGTGCGGTTTCCGTCTGAATATGCCGGAACGATTCAGGATAAATCAGTTCCCGCAATATCTGCTTTTCCGAGGGTGTCAGTTTTTCTTTTGGCATAGCTTTAAAAGATAGAGGCTCTCTGACCTAAAGACAACGAACGTTTCTTAATTGTTGCAATTATTCAATTTCTATATCACCATAGGTGATTACATTGTCATTATTGTCAAAAATGATAATTCTGTACAATCCCAATGGATTTTCTGAGAATTGAGCTATGTCATCAAGAGGGTCTAAAATGATATCAACCAGAGTCATAGCAGTTTGCCGCCTTAAAAACTGATAGTCATTCAAATTACGTAACACATATACATCTAAATGTGTAATATTTTCAATGAATGGAAGATGAACCCTGATGGCCAGCTGCTGGTTTGTCATAACCGGATTTGGAAAAGCCGGATCAACAATAACAAGACCCTGAAAAAAAGGAGCTATCCGCCAGTCATCGGGGTCCACATTATCATTGACGATTTCCCCTCTGCCGTTTGTTTGAGTAATTCCATCCGGCAACTGAAATGCCTCCTGTTCAAATTTGCGCTGGTCTTCGTTCTGACTGCAGCCGGAAACAAAAAAGATGAACAGAAATACGAAAAAAAAGGAATAAAGATGATGGTTAAACACGCCGCTCAAAATTACAGGATAAAAATTATTAACAGTCTGATAATTGATTAATTGTTACAAAAACAGCTCGTAAAAGTTTGTATTTTGAATACTGTAATAAACTTAACAAGAAAAATAATATTCATGGTACAGGTTTACGGCATCAAAAACTGCGACAAAATCCGCAAAACGTTGAAGTGGCTAAAAGATAATGAGATTGAACATCACTTATACGATTTAAAAAAAGAGCCGCTTACAAGAGAGGAGCTTGAGGAGTTTGTGCACAGAATTGGGTTGGATGTGCTTGTAAATAAAAAAGGAATGAAGTGGCGCCAATTGGGGTTAAGCAAGAAAGATTTAACGGACGATGAGCTGTTTGACCAGCTTCTTGAACATCAGGTAATGATTAAACGGCCGGTATTGGTTAAAGATGGGGCAATGATAGTAGGTTATGATGAGGAGGCTTTTGAAGCATTTGTCGAGTAGTTTATTAGTGATTCTGCTCACATTTTTTTTGATTTCCAACCTTGAAGCACAAACCGGATTTACATACAACCGGGACGCTCCTCCAACCATGGAGATGCTGATTGAGGCAAGAGAAGTGTTTGAGTATGAGGTTTCCTACGGATTTTTTACACTCGGCTGGGTTGAGGTAGAACTTCTTCCGGATACCACCTTTAACGGAAAAAAGGCATATCATCTTCGCACAACCATGCGCTCGAACCGAAGGGTACCGTTTGTGGGCACCCGCATTGTGAACTATGAAAATATTTTTCAGTACAATGAAGAATGGCCATTCAGCCATCTGTTCTGGCGCGATGATATTCATGATGAAGAATACAAAAGCGCACTCATAGAATTTGACCGGGAGAAAAAGGAGGTCCGGTTTTTTGAAAAAGGTGAGCCGCAAGATACGCTCGAGCTTGTAGAACCTGCCAGCGGCGGTGATATCATTTTCTTTTATTCCAGACAGTTTGCAGGATTAGAGGAACCCTACAAAATGCCGGCGTACATTGAAAATGAGCTCGGTTTTGTAGAAGCAAGCAGCAGCCCGGAAACCGAATTCAGAGAGTATGAAGCATTTGATGAACCGGTTGAAACCTATTTAAGCGAAGGCACAGCAGATATTGACGGACCGTTCGGTTTTCGCGGACGATTTAAATCCTGGTTTTCAACGGATGATCTGCGAGTGCCGGTAGAAGCCCATGTTCGGGTTATTTTTGGAAATGTAAAAGTGAGATTAATATCCTATGAACGAACAGGTACCGATTAAAATCTTTTTTTTGAAACTGGAGCATTTCAACTCTTTACCGCTGCCCCAGTACGAAACAGAAGATTCGGCCGGGATGGATTTGAGAGCCGCCAACCCGGAACCAATTACCCTGAAGCCCGGCAAACGGACACTTGTTCCCACCGGTTTGAAAATGGCACTGCCAAGAGGGTATGAAGCACAAATACGGCCCAGAAGTGGACTTGCATATCGCAACGGCATTACGATGCTGAATTCCCCCGGAACCATAGATTCAGACTACCGGGGCGAAGTAAAAGTTCTTGCCATTAATCACAGTGATGAGCCATTCATTATAAAACATGGTGACCGTATTGCCCAAATGGTGATTGCACCTGTATTGCAAGCCAACATTATTGAAACGGACAAACTGCCAGAAACAACCAGGGGAGAAGGAGGGTTTGGAAGTACAGGAGTGAAATAATCCTGTATTTGTTTAGCCCAAATTTCAGGTAAATATTTTTTCAATCAGCAAAATCTTTGCTGCTTAACAACCAACTCTGTGAAACAAAAATTTAAACCATACTTTGATCTCGTATCCGGTAACCAGAACTATCGGCGGTTATGGCTCGCCCAGATTGTCTCCAATTTTGGCGACTGGTTCGGACTTCTTGCTGTTTATGCCATCATTGTAAAATACAGTGGTTCGGAGCTATTGCTCGGTCTGATTATCGTAGTGAAAATGTTGAGTCTTGCGTTTTCATCTCCCATTGCCGGTTTTATTACCGACAGGTTTAACCGCCGCCATTTAATGATCATCAGCGATCTTGCAAGAGGGGTGCTGGTACTGGGCTTTATTTTGATAACAACCGCTGAACTGCTTTGGCTGGCCTATGTAATTACAGCCGTTCAAATGGTTTTTTCGGCCATTTTTGAACCTGCCAAAACATCATCCATTCCCAATGTAACCAATGCTCAGGAATTGGTAATTGCCAATATTTTATCAGCGGCCTCCTGGAGTATCATTTTCACAACCGGAATGGCCCTTGGCGGTTTTGCGACCGCTTATCTCGGAACAGATCTTGTATTTTTGATCAATGCCATTTCGTATGGAGTATCCGGAATATTTATTTACCGGGCAGTGATTCCCCAGGTGATGATGAGCAGTGAGCAGAAACGGGAATACAGAAATCCATTGAAGGGTATTTTTGAAGGTTTCCGTTTTCTAAACCACAACCGAAATGTGCTGCGGCCGGCCCTGGCCAAGGGAACATTTACCATGTGCATGGGAGCTTTGGTTTACATGCTGATAATTGTAGCTGAGGATGTTCTGATGATGGGCAGTATCGGGCTGGGAATATTATATGCTGCAAGAGGAATCGGGACCGGAATCGGGCCGGTTTTGGGACGAAGGCTGTTTGCAAAAGAGTCTGGCTGGATTCGTGCCATCGGCCTGTTTATGATTTTTTCCGGTTTGATGTATGCCGTTGTCAGTAATCTTCAATCCGTAATTCTGATGGGACTTTTTGTGACCATTGCACACATGTCGTCCGGTTCAAATTGGGTGTTCAGCACGGTTTTACTTCAGCGAAGAGCCCCTGATATTTATCGTGGCAGGGTTTTTAGTACGGAATGGCTGCTGTTTACCCTTGCTCAGTCAGTTTCTGTTACTGTTGCCGCATTGATTCTTGAATTCAATATCCTGACTATTCGTGAAACGATGATGCTGTTTTCCGGACTGTTGATAATTTCGGGTTCGCTCTGGCTGTTTAAAGTGGCACCACACGAAAAAGATATGCCCGATTCTGTACTGGACGGACTTCAGTTCAGGCCCTCATCAAAATAGTTTACTAAACCGCCGGTGAGAGGTTGCCTTCTTTTTGATCTGAGTTGCCGATTTCGTCACCATAATTCACCCAGACCATCCAGAGAATGAAAATAACCAGATAAAAAATGGCCGTGGTTGAAAAATCGTGCATAAAATCGAAACCTGTCTGCCAGTAGGCCTGAATGTACGCAAGTGCAACAAGTCGGGCCACATTTACCAGATAAATCACTGCAATCCCAAAAATGATAAACAGTATTCTCGGAGTCCACGAACCGGGATAGGCAAAGATGAAACCGATAAAAAGCCCGATGGCGGCTATTCCGTTACATCCATCCACAATTTCAATCCCCGGGGTTCCGGCAATGCCAACCACCCGGCCAAAATGGATAACCGACTCTCCAAAAAAGGTGAGAAGCCCTGCACTGACGGAGGCAATGTTGTGAGAAAGCGGCTCATCGATGTAGCCGTTGGGAAGTACCCAAAGTTCATAAACAATATACCAGAGCACATAAATAGCAGTAACTTTGAGAAGAAATTTGGCGATTTCGGATTGAAAAATGGATTTCATAACAAACTTGAATTGAAAATTTTATTGCCGTTAATATTGCGAAAAAAACTGATTAAAAAGAAAAAGAATTCATCAACGTTACCTAAACTTGATCTCGTATTATGCTCAATTAATGTTATCTTCATCAGGAAAAAAATACTCAGAATTTTGATTGTATGATTTGGGAAAACAGTTCCTATTTATGGTTTTTATTATTGATCCCGGCCTTGTATGGCGGATATTGGTGGTACATGCGTTATCAAACCAAAAAGAGAATAGCATATTTTGATGATCGCCTTGTAAACCAGCTTCGGCAAAACTATTGGCGCACGGGTGATAAAATGCGGCTTTGGTCGCTGTTGGCAGCGGCACTCTTTTTCATCATTGCGCTGGCCGGGCCAAAAATTGGTACGGAAGTTCGGGAAGTTCAGCGCCGCGGAGTGAATATGCTGGTAGCCCTCGACCTCTCCAGAAGTATGAATGCTGAAGATGTGAACCCCAATCGGTTGGCAAAAGCCAAAATTGAAATTAACAGGCTCATCAACCGGCTGCAGGGTGATCGAGTCGGGCTCCTTGTTTTTACTGATGAAGCCTTTGTGCAGGTGCCATTTACGACCGACTATTCTGCGTTTCGGATGTTGCTTGATATTTCCAATACCGACCAGATGCCCACAAGTGGTACCAATTTTAATGCTGCCATGGAACAAGCTATTGAAGCATTTGAGTCGATTGAGCAGCGCGGGAATGCTGCAAATGTGTTGCTATTTGTTGCCGATGGCGAAAATCACGGACCGGATTTTCGGCCGGCTATGAACCACCTGATTGAGATGGGGGTGATTATGTTTTCGGTTGGAATTGGAACCTCAGAAGGCGGCCCCATTCCCATTTATAACCAAAACGGACAATTGAGCGGTTACCATCGCGATCAGCAGGGAAATACCGTAACCACACGCCTGGGATCTGAAACCATGAGAGAAATTGCATCGTCCGGAGGTGGAGAATATTACGAAATTCGCTCTGGTAGCGACAATATTGAACCCTTTTTCTCAAAACTGGATGAACTTGAGCGGGGAGAATATCAAACACAGGAATTTGCCGATTATAAAAATCAGTATCAGTTGGTTTTGCTGCTGGGCATTTTCTTTTTGATTGTAGCCCTCTTTTTTCCGGATAATAAACCAGACAGAGAGATGGTAAAAAAACTGAGATTTAAGACTCCTGAACCAAAAAATCAGCAATGATAAAACTATTTGTAACTGACCTCGACGGATGTATTTCATATCCATTCAAAACACCGAAGTGGGATAATATTAACAAAATCAGAGATTTAAATTTGAAAAGCAGGAGTGATGAATTAATTCCACCGCTGTCTGTTTGTACAGGCAGGCCATATCCTTATGCCGAAGCAGTATCTCAATGGCTTGATATCCGGTTGCCTTTTGTATTTGAAAGTGCCGGACTCTACCGATGGGATGGAAACCGTATTGAAACGGCTCTCGAAAATTCGGACGAAGATCTTAAACCGATTTTTACCATCAAAGACTGGATCAGAGAATCCATTTTGCCAAAATTTCCCACAACCAATCTGGAGTTTACTAAAATGATGGATGCGGGAATTGTATCACCCAATAAAGATATCATCAAAGAGATTTTGCCGCTGGTTCATGATAAAATCAGTTCCGATTTTCCCGAACTGGAAGTTCATGCAACAGACATTTCAATCAATATTTTAATGAACGGAAACAACAAACTTCAGGGAATGAAACTGCTGGCAAATGCACTGAATATTACTCTGGATGAAATTGCCTACATCGGGGATACCGGTGGCGATATACCGGCACTTGAAAAAGTGAAAATGCCGTTCAGCCCATCTAATGCCACCCGCGGCGTAAAAAATGTGAGCCGAAATTTTGATGCAGAAACATCAGATGCTGTGATTATGGCCTATGATGAAATCATTCAGCATAATCGATCTTTGAGAGTAGAGACTGCAAAAGAGGTTTGAGTTGTCTTAATCAAAAAATAGCTTGAAAAAAGTGAATTAAAAGTGTTCGGTTTATTAGTCGGAATTACAAGAGTATAGAGCGGCCCTTCATACGTACATGCTCATGGAGATAGAAGGCTCCATCCCCGGCAATCATCCATACCTCTGATGGACTAATTCACGATGTCAATACTGTGGGTATGCCTCCAATCAAAACCATATATATTTGTATAAGAGAACGCGCTCATCTTGATTTTCAGCACCTTTAAAAATTACATCAGGGGTGCCCGATTTGTAGTATCAGACTAAAAAAAGAATGTACAGTTTTTATCGAAAATCTTCCACGGGCAGTACCTGTCTTGTCATAATAATTGTACGCAAAATCCAATTATTTTAACGTCATATTACACACAATGAAAGAAGTTCTCAGCGTGGTCATTTTGAAGCGTATGACGCTTAAACAGCTGTTTTCTGATGAATCATTTACAGTAACAAGTCTAATCCCGTAACCAGCCTGGATTGTATAACTTTTAACGGGAACTGCTGTAATTAGATATAAAACACACGGTTTTTTTTAAAAAAATTTGAGCTGATTAGTTCTTGGTTCTCGTATTAATTAACAGAAGGGTACTATAATTATTTGCATATAATTCATTTTAAGAATTTATAAATATAAAATTATTAACATAAATTTCATATACATATGAAGTTGATAACTATTCTCAAGCAAACAGTTTACCTCTCTGTTGTATTATCATTTATTATCCTTGGGTGCTCCGGGAGTTCAACTCCTTCTTATGTTCTTGAAGTAACGCCAACCCCGAGTGAAGGAGGTTCT
>SKYV01000095.1 GCA_007127745.1 Balneolaceae bacterium | reverse complement strand
CAAAGAAATCTCGAGAGCTTTCAGAACAGCAGATCAGGTAAAAAATATAATTTCTGGTTTTTACTGCTTAAGTGAATTGAAATTTTGTGCCGGTTATAAAATCAGTTATCACTTTCTGTGGCTGTAGCCGGTGAATCAATTCTTCGCTTCATCCTCGCTGCAAACCACCATAAATCCTTTTTTTCGTACAGTTCGGATATATTCAAAATCAGTATGTTTGCGCATTTTTTTACGCAGATAGCTTACATACACATTGATGTAGTTGGTTTGTGTGTTAAACCCGATTCCCCAGACATTTTTGGCAAGTTCATCCTGAGAAACCACTCTTCCTTTATTTTTTACCAGGTAAGCAAGCAGGCCAAATTCACTATTCGTTAATTCAACTTCCGCTCCGTTGATATTCATGGTGCGCTCAAAAACATTAATGGTAAGTTCGTTACAGATCAGCTCCTCTTCCTTTGACCCACTCCGACGTTTAATGGCCTCTATCCGTGCAAGTAACTCCTCAATACTGAACGGCTTTGTCAGGTAATCATCAGCGCCGGCATTCAGGTTTTTCACTTTGATATCCGTTTCGTGGTCTGCCGAAAGGATCAAAACAGGGGTTTTTATACCATTTTCCCTGATATTCTCACAAATATCATGACCATTGCCGTCTGGCAGGCGCAAATCCAGAACGATCATATCATATCTTCGTTCCATTGCCATTTTTTCTCCTTCTTCGGCAGTATCCGCCTCCGAAATAGTGCCACCGTGATGCTCAAGCGCCTTCTTTACAAGTAATCTGACGGTTGGGTCGTCTTCAATCACAAGTATTTTTAAATCGTCTAATTTTCCCATAAAACAATTATTGAATATCCTTTAATTAAATCGTTATAAAGTAAGAATATTATTTTGGTTATGATGAATTATTTTAAGATTTATAACCTTTTTCAATCAACCAATCTTTACTTTTTTTGAAATAGATATCATCCAAACCATGGCCTGTGTCCAATAATTCAATTTTTGATGATATTCCATTTTTCTGTAAATGATCAACCGCTTTTTGCTGTGGTTCAACATTCACTTTATCGTCTCTGATCCCGTGAAGGGCCAGCACATTCAGGTGCTTCAGATTTGTCCACGAAGATTGATTCACAATTTCTGTTTTAATTCGCGCATTAATCACAATCAAATCAGTGATATGCTTCCAGCGCGTTAAGGCAAAATATCCGGCCAGATACCCGCCCATTGAGTAACCAAAAATACAAATCCGGCTCACATCAATTAATTTGATCAGGTTATCAACCACCTCCTGAAGAATCTCCGCCGAAATTTCCAGCGATTTAATGAACTGCTGTTTATTGCCGTCATACAAATACCAGGCTCTTCCCCACTCCGAGACCGGTTTACTGCGCGACCGGCTGTAGAGCGGATAAGGCCCCTGAATAAAGAGGTGAAATGCATTCAAGGTGAGCATCGAATCACACCTTGCTTCAAACGATTTAAGATTATCTCCAAAACCGTGCAAATAGAGAATGAGCGGTTTTTTACCGTTTTTGCGGCCCGTTTCAACCAGTTTGTATGGCACTTCAAGTTTAAATGATGTTTTCCCCGAAATCAGTACCTCTGGTTTTTTCTCTAATGCCTGCATACAATAACATTAAAAATTGCACCTCTCTAAAACATAACATATGAAATTATTTTAACATTTAACATTAGCCAAAAAAAATAATTTGTGTTTATTAATAATGATTAAAATAATTCAGGCATATGTGCAAACATACATACAAAGAAAAGAAAGAAATCCTGTTTGAAACCACCTTTCGGAACTATGCTCCAAAAACAATTGGCCTTATTTTAGAACGGTCAATTTCCGGGTAAACATCTGCTCTCCCGCCGAAAGCCTGTAGATATACACACCACTCGATAAATTACTTGCATCGAACGTAACCTGGTGCGCTCCGGCATTCACGCGGCCATCCACCAGCGTGGATATCTGCCTGCCGAGCATATCGTACACTTCCAGCGTAACATCCACTGTTTGCGGCAGCTCGTAACTAATGACTGTGGTAGGATTGAACGGGTTGGGGTAGTTTTGGTGGAGGGTGAATTGGCTGGGTAGCTGATCATCAAAATCATCATTTATTTTTCCCGGATTAATCACCAGACTATAAGAATTGACCAGGCTTTCAGAAGCCTTTGCAAGTTTAGGCCCGGTTACAGTCAAAAGATTTTTTTCAACTGAATTGGCTTTTGATTTTGGAAGTGTTATTTGAACATCTTCAGTTTGTAAATCCCATCGTTGATTCGTTTCATGGTTTAGCAGTTCAATATCCCAGCTATCTGAAATATTAAAACTTTCGGCTGATAGGGTTACATTACCATCATAAGTGGTTTGAAAATGAAGAGGCAAAATCAGGGATTCATCAATATTTTTTGGAAAATGCCCCCTTGCAATAGACCGGCCACTTTTCTCTGTGTAGATAAATGCATACTCATGGCTTAATGGATATAACCTGTAAGCATCCCTGTAATTAAATTCAATGGTTCCATACTCCTCAAATCTTAGTGATAGTTTACTGACAGTTGAGCCATCCAACTGCAACTCAACTATTAAATGTGATGGATTTATACTTTTTGAGGGCGGTGGGCTTTTAGCATTTTGAGTAATTTGAAATGTTTGATTTTCACTTTCTGCTTTCATCCAGAACCCGGTAAATGATTCTATCCCGATTTCTGAATCATCAGGATCATTCATGTCAATTATTTTATAATCACCATCTGTATTTAATTCAGGATCCCAAACATAAACATTGTTGTTGATATCGTCTCCTAAGTCAATACCAAAACTCGCAGGATAT
>SKYV01000165.1 GCA_007127745.1 Balneolaceae bacterium | reverse complement strand
TTTTAAAAAAAGGTTTTAATTGTATGCTAAGATGTTAAAAATCAAATTGATAATGTTTCTGATAAATTTTAGTGTGAGAAATGCAGGTTAGCGAAGCAAATAAAAAAATCCCAAGGCAAGGCATTTGGAAAAAGTAATGAACAATTTCGAAGGGATTGGCAGGCATTCCTGAATCCGGTGAAAGTATGGCTATAATCATCATCGGCTTGATATATTCGATACTCAGAGGCACAAACGGGATCAGGAGCACAAACGGGACGTTTGCGCTATTCCTTTTCTGAGGTATGGTCCAGGCGGACGCTCAACCAGTTTTTGATTAGCTTAGAGCTCGATTTATCACAATGGCTTAGAAGTTATCCAAAGCTTTCAGCACTTTATCCAAATCCTCATCATCCACCTGAAAGTGGAATGTAGCACGAATGGTTTTTGGGCCGAAGGGCACCATCCCGATTCCCGCTTCCGAAAATGTTTGAAGAGCCTCGTCTGCGGTTCCCTCAATCACACCAAACAAAACGATGTTGGTCTCAACTGTTTCAGGGTCAATGTTAAAAGACGGATGTTCGGAAACTGCCTCCGCAAAACGTTTCGCCCGCCGATGGTCATCTTCAAGCATTTTTTGATGATGATCCACAGCATATTCTGCAGCAGCAGCCAGCAACCCGATTTGCCGCATCCCTCCTCCCCACATTTTTCGCATTCGGCGTGCCCGCCTGATTACATCTCCACCGGCCAACATCATCGAGCCAACAGGCGCACCCAGGCCTTTGCTGAAACAGATCGACAGGGTATCTGCGATGCTGCCGAAAAATTCAGGTTCAATTCCGGTTGCCGCCATTGCGTTCCAGATTCGGGCACCATCAAGGTGTAAATAAAATCCATTTTCAGTAGCCAGGTTACTGACCGCCAACAACTCTTCCCGGGTATAAACCGCGCCACCTCCTTTATTCGTGGTATTTTCGATGGCAATAACCCGGGTATGCGGATCCCAGTCATTTTTGGAACGAATTGCAGTTTTAATAAGCTCCGGAGTCAACTTGCCGTGATTTCCTTTCAGGGGACGCAACTGAATGGATGAAAGGTGTGCTGCTGCTCCCGATTCATAGTTAAACACATGACCGGTTTCATCGATGATGACTTCATCGCCGGGACGGGTGAGCACATTCAGGCAGAGCTGATTGCTCATCGTTCCGCTGGGAACAAACAGTCCCGCCTCCATCCCGAACAACTCTGCCATTCGTTTTTCGAATGCATTGGCTGTCGGATCTTCCGAAAATACATCATCCCCCACATCAGCCTCAATCATGGCTTTAAGCATTCCGGGTGTAGGTTTGGTAACAGTGTCACTTCGCAGGTCAATCATATATTAAGTTTTTGAGTAGTGAGTATTGAGTATCGAGATGTTCTTTTTGTCTTTTGCCTTCACATTAATCATACTTAAAAAATCCCTCACCGGTTTTGTCTCCGAGTTTTCCGGCATCCACCATTTTCACCAAAAGCGGGCACGGACGATATTTTGGATCTTTGAAGCCGTCATAAAGCACATTCAGGACATCGAGGCAAACATCAAGGCCCACAAAATCTGCCAGGCGCAGCGGCCCCATCGGATGGGCCATTCCAAGTTTCATTACATCATCTACAGCTTTGGGCTCGGCCACTCCTTCGTACACGCAATAGATCGCCTCGTTAATCATCGGCATCAGTACACGGTTTGATACAAATCCGGGAGAATCATTCGCCTGAACAGGTACTTTTCCAAGCTTTTCGGATATTTCAATGATTGCCTGAATCACCTCATCACCGGTGTCCAGTCCGCGTATCACCTCTACGAGTTTCATCACCGGAACCGGGTTGAAAAAGTGCATTCCGATAAACCGGTTTGACCGATCGGTAACCGCAGCCAGTTTTGTAATTGAAATAGAGGAGGTATTGGTGGCCAGAATGGTATGTTCCGGAGCGTGCTCATCGATTTCAGCAAAAATCTTTTTCTTGAGTTTAAAATGTTCCGGTACAGCTTCAACAACCAGATCCACATCCTTAACTGCTTCCGTCAGGTTTAACTCGGGCTGAATCCGGAGCAGGGCTTCCTCCTTATCTTTCTCCGAAATTTTCTCTTTGGTCACCATCCGCGTAAGATTTTTACCAATGGTATTCAGCGCCTTATCTGCCAGTTCTCTGCTGGTCTCCACCAGTTTTACCTGAAATCCGCTTATTGCAAAAACGTGGGCAATTCCATTTCCCATGGTTCCGCCACCCACAACGGCTACTTTTTTTATATCACTCATGTCTGCTCCAATGTTTTCTTTTTATTATCATACCTTTCGGTTGTGAGAGTATGTATTTTGTTACGAATATTCAATGAAATATATCATTTTCAACACTCCATTTTTTAAACGAACACAACATACAGAAACGGCTGTTCTGTAATTAAGGCAACAAACGATTTTCGATTTCAAAATTTTCCCGTTTGATGAGATCTTTACTTAAAGGTGTTTTTTTTCTTCTGATTCTGCTGACAGGCATTGCCGCCTTCGGAATTTACTGGACATTTTATAAAACCCTGCCTTCCTATGATGAAAGCCTCACACTGCCGGGGCTCAATGAGAGTGTGGATGTACACTGGGATCCGTACGGAACGCCCTATATCTATGCCTCAAATGAAGATGATCTCTATTTTACAATCGGTTTCATTCATGCACAGGAGCGCCTCTGGCAAATGACTCTTTCACAGATTTCCGCCGAAGGGCGTTTTGCTGAATTTTTGGGTGAAGAGCTGATCCCGTATGATATCCACCAGCGAACCCTCGGCTTTTGGAAAACTGCAGAACGCATTGAGCAAGAGGCGCCTGACTCCCTCCTGCACATTTTAC
>SKYV01000184.1 GCA_007127745.1 Balneolaceae bacterium | reverse complement strand
TTCGAAAGCTGTTTTTCTATGTCGATGTTGAAATTGCTCATAATAGGTCCGTTTTTTCCAATAATAGAGCAACCACAATGCCAATTAAGAAAAGCCTACAACTTCACTGACGTATTGACATGGATAAAATAAGAATTGTGACCTGATGCCAGAATAACACTGCTTATTGATATAAACTCTGCAAATGTTGCCAGAATTCAGGATAAGATATGGCAGTACATTCGGCATCTTTGATTTTTGACACTCCCGATGAACGAGTAGCCAGAATGGCTGCGGCCATTGCCATGCGGTGGTCGTGCCAAGTGGGGTACGCCGCCGGTTCGGGCACAAAATCCCGTCTGCCGTTGATCATAATCCCGTCAGGTTTCAGGGTAACATCAGCGCCGGCCAATGTAAGTATTTCCGCCATGGCCGAAAGCCGGTCGGTCTCTTTGTGGCGGAGCTCTTCTGCTCCGGAGATTACGGATTGCCCGTCAGCAAAGCACATAGCCACCATCAAAATGGGAAGTTCGTCGATACAGTTTGGCACAAGGATGGGATCCAGATCAATGCTCTTTAGCTCGGCCGACCTTGCGGTCAGGTCGGCAACGGGTTCTTTCCCCTCATTTCGGACATTGTCACGAACAATTCCGGCACCCATTTCATCCAAAACAGTCAATGCTGCGATCCGGCTCGGATTCATTCCGGTGTTGTTCAGCTCAATGGATGCATCATCGGAAATAGCAGAGGCCACAAGCCAGAAAGCTGCAGCCGAAAAATCGCCTGGGACAGCGTAATTTTGCACGGGGATTTCATCACTCCGGCTGCTGCGAATAATTTTTCCCGTGCTGTACGGTTCCGACTTCAAACCAAGCAGGCGCTCGGTATGATCTCTGCTGAATTTCTGCTCGATGACTTCTGTTGGTTCACTCCCAAACAATCCCGCCAAAAGTACACATGATTTTAATTGGGCACTGGCAATGGGCAGCGGATACCGCATTGCCCTGATCCCTTGATGAGTTCCCACCTTCAGTGGAGCATATTCGCCGCGTGTGGCATCAATCCGACATCCCATCTGCCTCAGCGGATCGATGATTCTTTTCATGGTGCGTGAAGAGAGAGATTCGTCCCCAATCATTTCGCAATCAACACCGGCCCCGGCCACTATACCTGCCAGCAGCCGCATGGTGGTGCCCGAATTCCCGCAATCGAGAGGAGCCGCGGGCGGACTGAGGCCGTCTCTTCCAACTCCTTCAATCTCTACAGTTGAGCCATTTTTTTTGATCTTTACGCCTAATCCTGCCAGACAATCCAGCGTGCTTTGGGGATCGGCAGCGGAAGAATAATTCCGGATGGTGCTTTTACCCGATGCAATGGCAGCAAAAAGCGCTGAACGGTGTGAGACAGATTTATCGGGAGGTACCTGGAGGTTACCTGCAAGTTTTTTGGCAGGTTCTACGATTTGTATCATGTTAATTATTCTGGAGCAGACGCCGGGCTTTTTGGGCTCCTGGCGTGTCAGGATATTGATCTATGATTGTATTTAACAGGGAAATGGCATCACCTCTGCGGCCTTGCCGAATATGGATTTCAGCCGTTTTGTATTGAGCTTCAGCCACCCATTCAATAAACGATCCAAACAGAACGCTGACCCTGGAGTAGGCTTCAATAGCTGCTTCGGTATTCCCCTCTGTTTGGTGTGCTTCACCAATCAGATATTGGGCCTCGGCACCAATTTCTGTAGTATTACGCTCGGCAACAAGATTAAAAAATCTTCGTGCCTCTTCTGTTCTGCCGTCAGCCATCAGAACTTTGCCGAGGCCAACTCTTGCTGCGTCATGTTCCGAATCAACGGATAAAACACGTTCAAAAGACTGCCGGGCCTGAGTGCGATTTCCAAGAGCAAGATGAGCATTTCCAATGCCAAGATTGGCTTCCTGCTCAAACCGGGAATCTTTTTCGGCAAGTTCAGTAAATCTGTTCAGTGATTCCTGATAATTGCCAAGCTGATATTGAATTCTTCCCAGGTCGGCCAGTGCGGGTGCGGCCCGTTCGGATTCCGGGAAATCATTGATCAGGGTTTCAAGGGTTTCTGCAGCTTCTCCCATTCTGTCCATACGCAAGTAGGAATCGGCCATATTGTAATAGGCATCCGGCATCAAATTGCGGTTGTTGGTGATTCGAAGATACTGCCTGAATTCGCGCACGGCGGCTTCGTAATCGCCGGCCTGAAACACATTTTCTGCCTGACGGAAACGAAGCCTGTCGGCTGTGGCTGAAGTGGGATTATCTGCCAGAAATTCTTCAAGCACATCGGTGCTGGTATCGTCGCGGCCGGCAGAGAGTTGTGCAAACTGAATGCCATCTATAGCCTCGATGATATACCGGCTTCTGGGATATTCTTCCAGCACCTGTTGATACTCTTCAATCGCCCGTTCAAAATCGCCTGCGTTGTAGTACGAATCACCAATATTATATTGGGCTCTTGCCGCCCATTCTGTTCCCGGATATCGGCGAATAACCTCCCGAAACTCCTCGACTGCCTGATCGAAGTTTCCGGTATTCATATAAATATATGCAACGTTGTATTGGGCTTGTTCTCTCAGGCTGCTGTAGGGATATATACGCAACAACCTTCTGAATTGGGTGACCGCTTCAAAGTTTCGATTCATGCGATAATGGCTGTTTGCTACCTGATACATCGCATAATCACCCCCCGGCTCTGCACCGATGGTTGCCGTGTAATATCCAAGTGCTTCCCGGTATTGTCCCTGGGCAAAGAAAGCGTCCCCGATGCGCAGCCTTGTATCTGTTTCGTAAGGAAACAGAGCAATGTCGGGAGGATCGTAATTATTCAGGAAATCGATGAGGGGATCGGTTGCATTTTCAAAATCTCCCATCATAAAATAAGACCAGCCGAGGCTGTACTTTGCAGCACCTACCATTTCGTGGTTGGGATATCGCTGGATGAATTCAGAAAACTGACTTGCTGCGGCACCAAATTCTCCGGTCTGATAATTTGCATCTGCACTCCAGAACAGGGCTTCGCTTCCCAGCTCACTGTCCGGGGCTTCTCTGTGAACCGATTCAAATTCGGGTTGAGACGGCTCGTATGCCTGATTGAAGTACATTACCCACGCCCGCTGAAATCTTGCCTGTCGTTGTAATTGGGGATCGAGATCAGTAGCCTCCTGGGCAAGTTCAAAAGAGTTAATGGCGTTTGTGTATTCATTGTTTGCATAAAATGCTTCACCAAGCAGGGACAGTACTTCTCCGGGTTTTTCAAGTGCTTCGTGATCTCTTGCCAGTGGCAGCAGTACGTCTATTGCTTCAGTGTAATAACCGGATTCAATTGCGGTCAGTGCCCATTCGTAGCGTGCCTGTTCGTAAAAAACACCTTCATCAAACCGTTCGCCAAACTCTCTAAACGTTTCGAGAGCAGAGTTGAATCGTCCGGCCAGTTTCAGGTTAACGGCCCTGTAGTACAGCGCCCGACGCGCAAGGTCGTCATCGCCATGGGCAGCTTCTCCGAAAGATCTTGCAGCCCAGTGAAATATATCCTGTCTGTGAAAAACCCAGCCCAGCCCGTAATGAGCAATTCGTGTATCTTCATCGAGTTCCACGCGGCTCAGATAGTGCCGGTAGTAGCGCGTGGCCTCTCCGTATTCGCCAAGGGCGTTGTAACTTTCGGCAACCAGATAAATGGCTTTCAGGCGGTTTTCTTCATCGAGGTGGGGCAGTGCATCCAGAAACGCTTCGATGGCTTCAGGAAATTGCCTCTGCTGGTAATACGACTCGCCAAGCGCTGTACCAATACGGCGGGTCATGGCATCGCGGGGAAACCGTTCTCGCAACAATTCGAATGCCTCGGATGACTCCGTGTATCGCTCTTCTTCGAGATAGAGACGACCACGAGCGTAGAGGGCTCTGGGTGCCCAAATACTTCGGTCGTGTTCGTTGGAAAGCTCCAGAAAATACCTTCTGGCCAAATCGTAATCGCCGGATTCGGCGGCGGTTTCTCCGAGCGTGTAGTAAAGTTCGGCCCTGTCGTTGTAAGACTGTGGGTACCGTAGAGCCTGATCCATACGGGTAATGGCATCGGCATATTCATCCCGCTGTAAATGCTCTTCGGCCACATCGCGAAGCAACACAGCAGCCCGGTTACTGCCGGGATACGATTGCAAAAAACGGTCAACATGATAGTCGGTGCCGGAGGAATCGATTCGGGTTAATGAGCGCACTTTGTAAAACTCGGCCGTTTCGCGGTTTATTTCGTTACTGCTGAATTGGGTGGCGCGTTCAAAGAAAGGAATAGCTTCCTGATAAAGCCCCTTTTCAAACAGAGTTAATCCTTCCTGAAACTCTTCCTGGTATGATTCCTGCAGATCCTGTGCAACAACGGCTTGTCCCGCTATCATTAAAAACAGTACCTGGCATAGTAGTAAAACGTTACGGCTCATGTATCAATAGTCTAAAGTAATCAATAGCAGTTACAGACTTCAAATATATCAACTCCGTCTGATTTGTTCCCATTTTCGGCCGGTTATTTAAAAAGTTTTTCAGACATCCAGAAATCGCATTAGTTCATCGGCCCGGGAGGTAAGGTCGATCTGCATCAGGTCGGCTTTGTTTTGTGTAGATGTTAAATAGCCGTGGCGCTGCAGTGATGAGATGATAGAGGAGGTATCTTCATACGTTAATTTGATAGAAACCTGGATCATACCTTCGGTGTGACTGGGATGTTCTACGGTGAGTCCCAGAATTTTTGCCCCTTCGGTTTCTATTAGATGCACCAATTTTGAGAGTGTAAAATCGGATTTTTCCATTTGCACGGTAATAACCGACCCGGCCGTGGTAATATTCAGCATGGTTGATAGCGATTCAAGTACTTTCTTTTTTTCGATTACACCAAGGTATTGCTCGGAATCATCAACCACCGAAAGAATTCTCACTTCGAACTGCAGCATTTGCCTGGCCACCTCAAAAATGTGCTGATTTTCGAATGCAAATATGGGTTTTCTCAATTCAATATCCGAAATCGGCCGTGTTTCATCTGAGATTTCGGCTATATCATCAAAAAGAATATTCCCCACATTTTTCTTTGTAGAAGGTTCTACCACAGGGATACTGGACGATTGCCATGCATCCATTTTTGCTAAAGCAGCAGAAATCATGCTTGAGGGATTTAGCGGGGTAAAGTCCGTATTGAGTAGATCTTTTGCTAACACGTTATGCGTTGATCAATGGTTTAATTTCCTTCAAAATCGATTCAAACCGGTCGCGGTCTGCTTTTGTTGAACTACCTTCGATGGAAACGGTATTGCCTTCAAAATGTTCGCGGTCTATCACTCCTACTTCATGCAGATACGCAACCGCCTTGTAATGAGACATCGGTACATTGTAAGAAAAAGCTACATATTCTTCTTCAATTAATTGCTCAATTCTTTCCTGAAGTTTCCCGAGCCCGATGCCTCTGACTGCCGACACAAATAAAGCTCCGGGGTACTCTTTCTTTAAATCTATCAACGTATCCGGATCGATAGCGTCAATTTTATTGAATACAAGAATTTTTTTGGTGCCTTTTACACCCAGATCTTTGAGTGTATCATTCACCACGCCAATGTAATCTTCAATAAGTTTGCTCGTGGAATCCACTACATGAAGCAGTACATCGGCATCACGAACCTCATCGAGCGTGGATTTGAAACTCTCAACTAAATCATGAGGCAGTTTTCTGATAAACCCGACAGTATCCGACAGCAGTACGTCGTGATTTTCCATCTCCAGCCGCCGCACCGTAGAATCGAGTGTGGCAAAAAGACGATCTTCCGCCAGAACGCTGGTTTCGGTTAACGTATTCATAATGGTAGATTTGCCGGCATTGGTATAACCCACAAGAGCAACACGGGTGATGTTTTCACGGCCTTTGCGTTGTGTGGTTCGCTGCCTGTCAAGCTTTTCGAGCTTTTCTTTGAGAGTGGAAATTCGTTTGCCGATCAGGCGGCGGTCGGTCTCAATCTGTGTTTCACCGGGCCCTTTTGTGCCAATACCCCCTTTCTGCCTGGAAAGGTGAGTCCAGAAGCGGGTCAGCCTGGGCAGTAAATATTGTAATTGGGCCAATTCAACCTGGGTTTTAGCAGCGGCCGTTTTAGCTCTGGATGCAAAAATATCAAGAATGAGTCCGCTGCGGTCCAGCACCTTTACTTTGGTGATTTTTTCGATATTTCTGATCTGAGTTGCCGACAGGTCATCATCAAACATTAAAATATCGGCATTTTTTTCGGCCACAATCTGTTTTAACTGATTGAGCTTGCCTGTGCCTATATAGGTGGTTGGATCGGGACTGGGCCTGTTTTGAAGCACTCTTTCTACAGTTTGTGCGCCTGCGGTATCCCCGAGCAGCATCAATTCATCCAGATATTCGTTTGCCAGCCATCGGGGAGTATCAGGCCCAAACAGTCCTACAATTACAGCTCTCTCTTTATTAAGAGTGGGTTTTCTGATTTCTTCTAACAATATATTCCGTCTTTATTGAAAAATGATTATTCAAATGCTTTAAAGTCGAATGACGAATCGGCTACAGGAGTCATGATTTTTCCGATTTTAAGAGCAATTACTTTCTCAAATTTGTTTGTTTTTTTATCCGGCACAACAAGTTCCAGCCTGATCAATCTTTTATCGTACAAGTCCTGTGCATTTTCCTGATAGATAAATACATATTCGGATCCTTTCGATGCCGGCTTTTCTACATAATCGTTGATCTGATGCCACGCAATGGTCTGCGAAGGATCGTTGATATTTTTCACAATTCCGTGATCAGTAATATACGATTTTGACGAAAAGTAACTTGATGTAAACCAGCAAATTCCCAGCCAGCCATAACACCCCATAATTGTATAAAATTGATCTATTTGGTAGGACAATACCACAGCTGATACCACTGCAGTAAATCCAAGAAACAGGGTTGAAAACAAGGGATATCCTTTCAGTTTACCCGACTTCCAGCTAATACGAACATTTCTCAGCCGAAATGCATTCGCCACTGTGTAGGCCGCCAAAAATGTTGAGCCAAGTGTAAACAATGCCAGAAGGAGAACAAAAAGGCTGTATATATCGGTAGAAAAGTTCATCCCAGTGTTTCTGCTTTATAGTGTCGTGAAATTATAGACTCTAATAGTAATAAAATGATTGCCATTAATACAAACCAGTACCAGATTTCTCTGCCAAAAGATGCCAGCTCGAGTTCTGCAAATGCTTCACTGAAATCAGCACCTACCTGCGAAGCCCCTGCACTTTCGAACAAAGAGGCGGCCAAAGTTTCAATCTCTGATATTTCTAACGAACCGAGCCTCGATTCCATTGCGTTCTGGTTCACACCAATTAAAAGAGTTTGCCCTTCGGTTTCAATTTCAAGCCAGCCGGGCTCCCATTCGGTTGCACTGTATGAAATTTCTGTTCCCCCAAATGTCTGCCGGATTTCAGGCAAAATTTCCTCATTATCTGTCCTCAGTAACACTGTATCGGTGTTAACATTCAGCGAAAAATGAAATGGACTGCCGAGTGTATGTGTGGCCAGCCGGGCTCCTTCGCCCTGTACCAGATAATCGATGGTTCTGAAATAGAGCGGGGCAAAAAACGGTTTGATCGGAAAATTTGACCAGCCCGGATCACTTCCGATTGCAGAATATACAATTCTTCCCGTTCCCACACGGCTTTCCAGCAGAAGAGGATTGCCCGTGCTTGTCTGCAGGATTGAAAAATTGGTCCCACTTTGGCGCGCATCCAATTCGTAATAATAGAAAATTTCAGGCACGTTCAGGCGTATCTCCTCTTCTTCATCTTTGTCAAAAATGGAATCCAGAATAGGATGGCCTTCAGCCGGTACAGCCATTCTGTCGATCGGGTCGAAGGAGCCGTAACTACCCACTATATCGGAATAACTGCCTGAACCACTGAAATTCAACAAACGATTGTAACTGCTCACGTTGCCTTCGGCAGCAGGCAGAAAAAGTAACCCCGCACCGGCCTGTACGTGATCAATCAGAGACTGTGAGAGAAAATCCGGTATGTTTCGAAGCCCATCAAGAATGATGGCATCAAACTCGTAGATACCGGAAACCTGAAACGATTCGGCTTCTTCAAACGTAATGTTGAACCGCTCCATTGCGTCTGAGGCTATTTCGAGCATTGGCTTCAGATAGGATGTAAATCCGCTGCTTGCCGACCGGCTTTCGTTCAACACAAGAATATCGCGGGTTTCCGGGAGCTGAACCGGAGCAAAAAACCGATTATCAAATGTGAGCTCATCTCCTTCAATAAACAGTTCTACCGGAATGATTCTTTCATCAGAAACGGGAACATCGAACAGAAATTCCTGTGTAGCTGCCGGGTCAAGCTGAAAAGTTTGCTGAGAAATCAGCTCTCCATCAATCAAGAGATTGATGAATTTATTGGTGGCCGTTTGATTTCCATAATTTCTTAATATCGTTCGAAGCTGAAGGTTTCTGCCCTCACCTCTCCCGCCATATTCAAGCTCAACTGATTCATATCCCGTATTGGATGTCTCGGAATCTCCCACTTTCATGATCTGCAAGTTTACATCCCGAATCAGTTCCCTGCTGTTTTCCTGCAAATCGGCAAGCTGCGTTTCCTGCCCGTCAGTAATCAGGTAAATAATTTTATTCGGTTCGCTTGCCTCCTGCAATCTCTCTGCCATAGCCGCAAGTCTTTGTTCCAGGTAATTGCCCGAGTTTACGGTTTCAAGATCTGAAAGATGCCTGAAAGCCGCTCTTTTAGAAATCAGAGGCAGGTTCAGTGTCTGTCCGTTCGTCACGTTGATGGCAATCCGGTCGTCGTTATCGGTAAATTCCAGCAACTCGTTTGAAATTTGCAAAGCCTGCTCAAAATACGGGCCATTACGATCAACCCGCTCCATGGTCGGGCTATTGTCCAGTAAAATGCCGATTGCTTTCGGTTCGCTGCTGCTCGCCCATCCGAATTCGGGTGGCAGAAACGGCCTCGAAGCAGCCAAAACCAGTGCGATGATAGCCAGTATACGTATTGAAAGCAGTAACCACCGTTTTATTTTAATTCGTTTTAAAGCTGTAGTTTTCAGCGTATCAAAAAAAGCCAGTGTTGAAAATCTGACTTTTTTCGGTTTTTTCAGATTTAAAAGATATATCAACAATGGCACTGCAACCGTTAACAGTGCGAATAAAAATATCGGATTAAGAAAGCTCATTAAACGAAAAGTTTTTACCTTGATCAATTTACAGAGCGGAACAACTCTGTAAAAGCTTTATTAAGCTATGGTAATAACCAATCCCTAACAAACATATTATCTAAAACCGGTGCCATCTAAACAAAATTTTTCAACTCTTTGCTCTACATTCATTTTCATTTTGCTGCTGTTGGCCGGGTGCGGAAGAACCGGTGCCGATCATTGGTCAGAATTTATTCCTGAATCTGCACTGTTTGTCGTTGTTCCTGAAGAAAATACTTCCATTGGCGAGATGCTGTCGGCTCCTTACATGCCCATGTTTGATGATATAAGCCCGGCGGCCAGTCAGCTTGTATCAAATATTCAGGAACAGTCTCCCACTGGCCTGCAAGTTGAGGCCATGCTGCTCTACCCCGACACCTCGAATGACTGGCAGCCGGTATGGATCACCGAAAAATCCGACGGACTGGTTGAGGGCTTGACATCACTTTTTCAGCGTGAATTTGAACAGAACAGATACGAATTTCTCGGCCATACAATCGAAAAACTTTTCTTTTCCGACCGAATCATATTCATTCTCGAAATAGGGAACTGGACGGTTTTTTCCGAATCCAGCCTGGCCATAGAAAACATGCTTCGCACGCTGAGGGGCAACAACGGTTCCATCGAGCTTGAACCCGGTCAGACGGCACCGGGATCTGTCATTTTTAACACTCCCAGCCTCGATATATGGGCAAAACAGATTGCTCAGGTTACTTACAGACCGTTTCTTGATGGAATTCTGGAAGGATCAGCACCGGTTGATTTCACTTTTCACCGACCTGAAAATGAAGCGTGGGAATGGCAAATGCGCGGCGAAATGCCTCTTGGTAGCGGCAGATCAACACTGCTTCGTTACATTTCATCTGAACCAAGGCCTTTTTTACTGGATCGCTACGTACCGATAAATGCAGCCGCATTTTCCATTTTTCGCGCTCAGCCCATTCAATCTTTCGATGATACAGATCCGGTTCATGATCTCGATCAGCATCTCATGTCTAACAGGGATGTACTACAGACGTTGCGCCAGAGTATTGCCGATGAAGTTGCATTTGTATCGTTTGCTGAATCGGGCCCGGCCAGTGCAAGCGAATATGTTTACCTGAGAACCATCCAAAACCCCGACCTGATCAGAATGGTGCTGGATAATCTCGACTCACAAGATCTGGCTATTAAAGATGAAAACACCTATTTCCTGAATAGCACAATTTTGGGCACACTGTTTGGCTCAGATCTTTATCCGGGTGAGGACTTTTACATCACTATTTATGATCGTGTAGCAGCGATGGCCCAGCGAAAAGGCCTGGCCGAAAGTGTGGGTGGTGATGCCGAGCGCCGGCGTGTGATGTATTACGACGATGATTATTCTAAAGTGATCCAGTCGCACACAGAACCGCTGAGCTCTATCTTTTATATGGATGCCACCCGGTTTGGACGGTTTATTCAGCCCTGGCTGTACCCTCAAAACTATATGAGTACATTACTTGGCACAATGGATGAATTTGTCATCAGCAGCCGCCGGGCAGAGGATGGCTCTTCGCTTGAATTAAAACTCACCAATTTTGAGAGAGAAAGAACCGAGCGCCCATTTCGTGAACAGTGGGTCTTTCCTCTCGGGCAGGATGTTGAAATTACCGGAACACCCGTTATTGCTGATGTAACCGGCAGCGCACGCAATGAGTTGATATT
>SKYV01000250.1 GCA_007127745.1 Balneolaceae bacterium | reverse complement strand
CAGCCATAATGAATGCGGACATATTTTTCATATTCAGGCTTCCACTCCACATAATAGTTTTTCTGCTGTTGCAGGATGTCATCATACGTTCGGCTCATCTCAGACTGATAAAGTTCATCGGCGCTCTGCCAGCCCCGAAGCAGCCGGAAATCCACTTTACCGATCATGTTCACCAAAACCAGTTTATCGGTGGTTTCAGGATAGGAGTAGGCAAACCGTGTAGCCAGCATTCCGCCCATCGAATGGCCCAGAATGACCGCTGATTCCACTCCGAGTTCATCAAGCAAAGCTTTGGTGTTGGCCGCTTTTTTCTGAAAACTGTACGGAATAATCGGTTTTGAAGAACGGCCGAACCCAACCTGGTCGGGAACCACAACCCGGTATCCTGCTGCTGTCAGTGCATCAATCGAGCCCTCCCAGTATTCGCCAAAAAAGTTAAGGCCGTGCAGCAATACCACCGTGCGGTCATTTGCAGCATCGGCCGGATGAACATCCATGTAGGCCATGCGTACATCTTTGCCCAAAATCGTTAAATCCAGGTAAGAAACAGGATGCGGATAATCGATCTCTTCAACTGAAATGCTGATGGGGCCCCAATCATCTGGCGCCTGGGCTGAAAGTAAAAGGGGAAGCATCAAAAAGAGAAAGAGTGATGCAAGCTTCTGGCTAAAAAAATTGATTGCTTTCCGGCAGAATATCCCCGCAAAGAAATTGGCAGAAAATGGTTTTTGATTAAATTCAGACATAAGATTCAATGATTGAACCGGACATTCTGCGGGTATAGTAGACTTCCGAAGTCTGCATTAAAGACTTCGGAAGTCTTTTTCAGTCAGCCATTTTATAAATGAGATAACACTACAGTGTTTCCTGAGGCTGACATTTTACCATACTATATGGAATCTTCCAAATCCGCCATCAAATACGGCAGGCTTAGCATTTTCGCGGCGGGTATCAAAACCGGAATAGCGGTCGCCGTCAAGATCAAGTGAGGAGCCCACGGTTAACATGGCATTTTCAGTAAAGTGGATATTTATGCTGAGGGTCAGGCGTTCATTGCGAGCCACGATGTGATTTGGGTAGTAATTGCGATAACCGATTGACGGATCTTCCATGGAAGGTGTCCGCCAGTCGCCATTGTGTTCCAAATAAGCTGAAAGCCTTCGGCCTTCCGGCTCATAAAAAATCCTGGTTTTGTTGAAACGCCTGATCTCATTGTAATCAAAAGGGTATAAATGTGGTTCGGTATCGTATAACCTGATGAAGGGATCCTGGGCCACATAGGCGTCCGGATTATTGTCAAATTGCTGATCGCGATTGCGCTCAATCCAAAACCACTGTTCAATGCCGACGTCTCCTCTTTTATATGTGATGAAAAAACCTCCTCTTTGTTGAATCTGCCGATTTCCGTATTCCAGTTCATATAGAGAATCTTTGCCCGGTTCACGCTGCATCCGGGCAAAAGTGCGCTGGTAGATAATTCCGGCTGATCCGCCTGTAAAATGAGTTTCGAATAAAGCCGCCTGGTAATTGGCCCATTCATCAAACAAAAAACCTTCATCCGGTAAATCAGTCTGTGTAACCTCTGCTTGTGCATGCGTTTGAATACCCACCACGATTTCCCCTCTGAATCTCCGGATGACCGGGCTTTCAAGCCAGAGCGTGAAAAGGTTTGGCCTGCTTGTGTATGTATGTAAAATATCGAATTGTGCCTGCCGCTCTTCAGATAAACCTGTAACCAGGTTGTTGGCCCAGTCGAGCAGTGTTATTTCAGCGGTAATTCGCCCTTGGTCGAGGTTTCCGTATTGATAAAAGAAAGAAGCATCAAGGTCGGTTTTTTGGTTAACAAGTGTGTGCCGGATTCCAATATTGTGATGATTATTGAAGTTGTAATTGTATCGCAGAATAAAAAGTCCGCGCCGGGCTCGTATATCTTCCTGCTGATAACCTAAAATATCTAAATCACTGTTATCTGTAACAGTAATACGGCTTTTGAATTCACTTCTCAAAGCAAAAATCGGGGTGTTCAGGCTGCCGATAAATGAACGAAATCCATTTTCGGAATTGATCCAATGATAATCGTCAAAATAGCTGAATCCATAGGTAAATAAGTCCAGCTCGTACTCCATGGTCATATCCTGGGTGTGCATTCGGAAAAGCCCACGATCGTAATAAAATCCGCCTTTGTTGTTGCTCCGGTCAAGGATGAACATCCGCAGTTGTTTCTCCCAGCCGTGCAAAGTTGCCCGGGGAGAATCATGATGCTGTGCATTCAACAAGGCAGGAAAATGCAAATTTACAATTATTGTAAATAGCAGCATCGCTCCGGTTAGCTGAAATGTTGAAACGTACCTTGCCAAAATGGGGAATCTTTTGATCTAAGCCTGTATATAGAATATAGAAAAAAGGGTAAGAATATCTAATTAACTGTATATTGAATTATACACTTAAAGCCAACTAAAACAAGTCATTATGAAAGTAATTGTTAATATTACGTTAGCATCTATCGGTTTGTTTTTAATTGCATTTTTGTTGTTCTCATGTTCAACCGATAGTACTACTATCTACCATTTGACCACTTCTGTGGAACCTCCTGAAGCTGGCAGTGTTACGAAATCGGCAGCCGAAGCAGAAGAAGGCGAGGCCATTACAATTACGGCAAATGCCAATGAGCACTGGGTTTTTCAGGAATGGAGCGGTGATTACACCGGGGCCCAAAACCCTGCTGAAATTACCATGAATCAGGATATGAGTATCACGGCCCTTTTTGCCAAACAAGACTATCCGCTCACTGTCGAAACTGAAGGAGATGGCATCGTGCATCAGGAGGTTATTCAATCAAAAACTACTGATTACCCTCACGGAACTATAGTGCGGCT
>SKYV01000256.1 GCA_007127745.1 Balneolaceae bacterium | reverse complement strand
TGGAAATTGCCGCCGGATGTGAGCAGTATTCCGAGCATCACCTGGCGGCGGCCATTATGGAAAAAGCCGGAGAGATGGGGGTTGAGCCAAGACGGGTAAAAAACATGAATGCGGTTCCCGGTAAGGGTGTGGTGGCGGTGCTGAACGGAGATCAGGTGAAGGTAGGGAATTCCAATCTTTTTGAAGATTCATATCCAGCGTGGCCCGATATTCTCAAAGAGAAACAGGCCGGTCTGCAAAAGGAGGGAAAAACCGTAATTTTTGTATCGGATGATGGCATCCCGGCCGGGCTGATTTCCCTGGCGGATAAAGTCCGTCCGCAGGCGAAAGAGTGTATTGAACATCTGAAGAAACTTGGCATCAAAAATATTGTTATGCTGACGGGCGACAACCCAGAAGTTGCCCGGGCTATTGCCGGAGACCTCGGTATAGAATCGGAGAATGTTTATGCGAGCCTGCTGCCTGAGCAGAAAGTGGAAATTGTAGAAAAACTGAAAACGGAAGGAACGGTAGCCATGGTGGGAGATGGAGTGAATGATGCCCCTGCACTGGCTACCAGCCACCTGGGAATAGCGATGGGAGCTGCAGGCACCGATGTAGCTCTCGAAACGGCCGATATTGTCCTGATGGGTGATGATCTTTCCAGGCTGCCATATCTGCTGGCATTGTCGCGTAAGTCCAAAAAAGTGGTATGGCAAAATATCATTTTCAGCCTGGCAGTGATCGGCATGCTGCTGGCCGGCGTGTTTTTGATTGACCTGCCTTTGACTCTTGGTGTAATCGGCCATGAAGGCAGCACACTTCTGGTGGTACTAAACGGGTTAAGGTTACTGAAAGGAATGTAGAATTATGATCAGTTTTGAGAGGAAAAACCGGATCATGGCTGTCTTGGCTATTCTGGTATTTCTGATCTATTGGATTCTTGCGTTCATCCTGTTTCCATATCTGCCCGAACAGTTTCCCATACACTTCGATTTATCTGGTAATCACACTCGAATGGTTGATAAAACATGGGGAAACTGGCTTCTAACTCCCCTGATATTGACGATCACTGCGGCTATTCTCGTTACACTGATGTTGCGATTCGTTTCTATTGGCATGGAACACTATAACTTTTCATTCAAAAATGAGGTGTTAAAACTGGAACCGGTTCAGAAAAAACCTTTTGAGCAAGCTTTACGGGGCTTTTTGAAATTTGCCATGTGGACAACCGCTCTTTATCTGTTTTTGACCGGGATTCTGCTCCGGCTGAATGTCTTAATCTATATTCAGCAAATAGACACAGTGCCAATATTCGTGCTTTTTCTTGCTCTGACATTTGTGTATCTGGCTATCATTTTTTTGGAATACAAACTCATAAAAACAACATTTAGGAAACATCTCGACTCTCACTATCAATAAAAATTTGCATCATAACTTACATTTTTAAAGTTATCATTTAGTCAGAAATTAATTGATTATAAAAGGCAATTATAGTGTATATGATAATGGAATAGCGTAAATTTTATGTAACGGAAGTTTACAATGGTTTCGGTTTCAGCAGTTCGGATGTATGTTAATATAAAACAAAACATTAAATTGTATGAAAACCAAAAGATCTCACCCTGAAAAAGTTGGCTCGTCTGGTACGAACATGATGCCAAATACCCGGAGCTGTGTTCAGAGCTACAAACTTTGGCCGGCTCTGTTTGCGACTCTCATCATACTCGCCGTTGCATGCAGTGATAACGCAACCGGTCCCGAAGACGAGGAAATCATTGGAACATGGATTGCAACAAAAATTGAACTCACCAGCAGGTCAAATCCTGCACTTAAAGTGGATTTAAAAGAACATGGGGCATCAGCCACGATGATTTTTGAAAGCGACGGAAAATGGTCACTGTCAGTTGTTGATATTCCTGATGAACCCGATTTAAACATTAACGGCACCTGGCTGTCTGAGGGAGATGTGATGACCATTCATTACAGCATGTTCGGATTTACCAGTGAATGGCAGTTCGATATGACCCTGAGCGGAGATATATTAACACTTGAAGGTGCTCACGTTGACTTCGATTTAACCGGAGATGACCAGGATGAACCGGCGCTTATTACTTTTGTATTGCAGCGTCAATAATCCTACTGATTGAAGTTTTTACAAATGGCTACAGGGAAGGTGAGTCTAAAAAAGGCTGGAAGAAATTATATTTTCGAATTACCGTTCAGATATTGTGCATGTGCATTCGCCAGTTCAGGACTGCACCAGGCAGAAGATGCAGGCCACTACTCTTGTCAGTTTGATTTCAGTAATCGTAAGGCAAGCCCGGCTATTTCATTCGTCAGACCAAAACTGCAACGGCCAGACGAAGTTTTGGGGTACATTTTTACGGTAAAACAAAAGATATTATATCGAAATCACATTATATTTCATGTTCGTTTCTCATCAATTGTACCTCAAATGAGTTTAAATATCATGCAAAACCCTGTAATTCGTTTAAAAAATTTCTTATTTCTGTGCAGTTTTCTATTGATGGCCAATTCATCCTGGGCTCAGGATCTTCAGGAATATCAAAGCCTGCAGCACGCCCTGTTTTCGACCGGGCAGTTAACAGGGGAGCAGGGGCCTCAAAATGTCACCTGGATTGAAGGCGGTGAGCGATTTTCCTATATGGAGTATAATCCCGCCGAAGACAGTAACGAAATCAGGGTATACAGCCCGGCAGATGATGAGGATGTACTGCTATTCAGAAACACCGATTTTACTTTTCCGGAAAACGATGAGACGTTCAGTTTCAGATCATTCCAGTGGTCGGATGATTTCCGGTACCTTGTGTTTCAAACCAGCTTCTCTCCGGTTTATCGCTATTCGGGGATATCGGACTACTACTACTATTCGATTGAAGATGAAACCCTCGACC
>SKYV01000245.1 GCA_007127745.1 Balneolaceae bacterium | reverse complement strand
TGTAAACAAAAGTATGACCTCGCAGATAAAAGGCTTTAACCGAATTATCGAAGCCTTTGAACGCGAAACCAATGCCAGGGTGGGCTCCGTCGATCCAACCGGTACATTCGGGCTCTTTTTAACACCCTGTATCGGTCTTAGCGATCATGAACCGGCTGCTCTCATTAACTTCTATCCGTTTACGAATTTAAACTCTCTTAAAATCAGAGAAATTATCACCCGACTGAAAGAAGGAGTTCCGGTGCAGGAAATTTGTGATGAACCTGAACAGCACATCCAATTTACACCGGCACTCAAAGGCAGCATTTTTTTTACAAAGTTCAAGATTGGCTCAGCTATATCTAAACTGGCAACGCTGGAACCGAAAGGTGTGATAAAATCTCTGCGGGAAACCAAACTTTCCGGGCGCGGTGGTGCTTTTTATCCCACCTGGATGAAATGGCAGGCTGCTGTTGATGAAGACAATTTCCCGAAAGTGGTGATTTGCAATGCCGATGAAGGTGAACCCGGCACTTTTAAAGACAGGGTTTTGATGCAAAATTCACCCGAGTCGATGATTGAAGGGATGATTGTCTGCGCTTTTACCATTGGGGCAAGTTTCGGCTTGATATATCTCAGAGCCGAATACACATGGCTGAAAGACCGGATTGAAAAAGTGCTCGAAAACTACCGGAAAAAAGGATTGCTCGGGGAAAATTGTGGCGGAATTACTGATTTTAACTTCGATATCCGCATTCAGGTGGGGGCCGGATCTTATGTTTGCGGCGAAGAAACGGCACTTATCGAATCGGCTGAAGGCAAACGGGGGGAACCACGAACACGATGGTTTTATCCCGTTCAAAAGGGGTATTTGCAGCAACCGACCGTCGTCAACAATGTTGAAACATTCTGCGCTGTAGCCCGGATTCTGAACATCGGAACAGAAAAATACCTGGAATTCGGAGTACCTCAATCTGGCGGCACGAAAGTCATCAGTGTTTCGGGCGATTGCAAAAAACCGGGAATTTATGAAATTGAATGGGGAACAACCCTCAAAGAACTCCTCGACTTATGCGGAGCCGAGGATCCCTACTACATTCAGGAAAGTGGTCCGTCCGGAACGGTGGTAACCCCGGATGAAGAAGATGTTCCCATCGCCATGTTCAGTGAGTTCTACAACAAACAGCACATACGGTGCGGCGGAGCAATCACCATTTTCAACAAGTCACGCGATATCATCGATATTCTGCTGAACTACGCCGACTTTTACAAACAAGAGGCCTGCGGTATTTGTACTCCCTGCCGGGCCGGTAATTTTATCATCGAACGTAAGCTTGAACGGTTCAAAAACGGGCTGGCAAACCAGGATGATGTAAAAGACTTGCAGGACTGGAGTTTACTGATGCGCACAACCAGCCGGTGCGGCCTTGGCAAAACAGCTACCAACAGCCTGATGAACGCACTGGAAAAATTTGGCGATTACTTCGAACAACATGTTCATGTAAACGACAAATCAAAAAGTCTGAAGTTCGACCTCGAAGAAGCCACCCGTGACTTCGAACAATTCAGGAATTAAAACGATAGGGAGCTGCTATGGCTAAACACGTAAATATCACAATAGACGGGCGCAATATTCTGGCCAAAGAAGGCAGAAACCTTGTTGATGTAGCCAAAGAAAACGGATTTTTCATCCCATCACTCTGTTATTTCGACCACATCGATCCCCCGCTGGGCACCTGCCGTACCTGTACCTGCAAAATTAATGGCAAGCACGGACCGGCCTGTACCGAAAAAGTGCGCGAGGGAATGACTGTCGAAATCAACGATAATGAACTGAAAGATATCCGCAAGGCAATTGTAGAGATGATGTTTGCCGAAGGAAACCACTTTTGCCCCTCATGCGAAAAAAGTGGCAACTGCGATCTGCAGCATATGGGTTACGAAATGGGAATTGCCATCAGCCGGTTTCCGCATCTGTTTAAAGACCGCCTGATCGACTACAACGCAAAACGAATGGTAATGGAGCACAACCGATGCATCAAATGTATGCGGTGTGTGGTGGATGTGAAAACCGATGACAACAAACAGGTTTTCAGCTATCAAAACAGGGGCAACGAAACCTATGTTGGAATCGATTACGAACAGGAAGCCAAGCTAACGCATGAACAGGCTATCCATGCCATGAATATCTGCCCCACCGGTGCCATTATGGTGCGGGGCGAAAGTCTTGGAAAACCATTCGGTGAACGAAAATTTGATCAGTTTTCCACCCGTCCCGATTATTATGATTCGGCTGTAAAATCCAATAACAACAAAAAAAAGCCCAAACCGAAAACCATTGCAACCGTATCGCTGGCAGGCTGTTTCGGCTGCCACATGTCTCTGCTGGATATCGACACCAATCTACTCGATCTTGTTGAATTGATCTCTTTTGACAAATCTCCGCTCACGGATATTAAAAATTTCACCAAACAGTGTGATGTCGGTATTGTTGAAGGAGGATGCTGCAATGAAGAAAATGTGGAAACACTCCGGGCATTCCGCGAAAAATGTGATTTGCTGGTTGCCGTGGGCGAGTGTGCCATTTGGGGCGGATTGCCGGCTATGCGAAACACCATGCCGTTAGGCGAGTGCCTTGAAGAAGCTTTTCTGAATTGTGTGACCAGCGAACCCGGAAACACGGTGATTCCCTATCACGAAGACCTGCCAAAAATGCTCGACAGGGTATATGCCTGCAATGAGGTTGTCAAGATTGATTATTTTATACCGGGCTGCCCGCCAGATGCACAACACATCTGGAAAGCAGTGAGAAACCTGCTTTGGGATGAAAACTACTCAGTACTCTACTCTGAATTCAAGTACGATTAAAAACAGGAGAAAATATGAGCCGTAAAATCACAATCGATCCGGTAACAAGAGT
>SKYV01000246.1 GCA_007127745.1 Balneolaceae bacterium | reverse complement strand
CAATGTGAAGATGACGGTGAAGCTGATTCAGCCGGTAGCGATGGAGCCGGGATTGCGGTTTGCCATTCGCGAAGGAGGCCGAACAGTTGGAGCCGGTGTAGTAAGTAAAATATTAGACTAAGTTAGTCGTATTATATTTACGCAAGGCAAAGATTAATTAATGATCTTTGTCTTGCGTTCTGTTTACGGGTGTAGCTCAGTTGGCAGAGCACTGGTCTCCAAAACCAGGTGTCGGGAGTTCGAGTCTCTCCACCCGTGCAATCAGATCAATGAAAAATATTTATGAAAAAAATTACCAATTTTGTAGAAGATGTTCGTAAAGAGATGGCCAAAGTTTCATGGCCAACTCAACAGGAACTAATAGATAATACTATCATCGTTATCGTTTTCACCATTATCGTTTCTGCGTTCATATTTGGAGTTGATCAGGTTTATAGTACGATTTTGGAGGCTATCTACAGATGAGTTCAGGTAAAGAAGCAGACAATAATGGCTTTGAATGGTATGTAGTGCGCTGTTTTTCCAGTCATGAAAAAAAAGTAAAAGAGTATCTATTTCGGGAAATTGAAGACCGGGGGCTCGAACATAAAATCAAAGATGTTTTAATTCCAACAGAAACAGTTGTTGAAATACGATCTGGAAAGAAAAAGACAAAAGAAAAGAATTTTTTCCCCGGATACATTCTTGTTAACACCCGTTATGATGAAGAGGTGAATAATTTAATTCAATCTGCACCTTCTTGTCTCGGTTTTTTGAAAGCCGGTAGAAGTGATGTAGTGCCTACTCCCCTAAAAAAACGTGAAGTGGACCGGATACTGGGCAGAGTAATGGATAGCAAGGAACTTACAGAAAAAGGAGCCGTTGTAGATATTCCCTATCGTGAAGGAGATCTTGTGAGAGTTATTGACGGCCCCTTCAAAGAATTTGATGGTACTGTGCAAGAGGTGCTGCCCGATAAACTTAAACTTCGGGTACTTGTCAGTATTTTTGGAAGAAAAACCCCGGTTGAGGTGGACCTGAATCAGGTCGAATCAACCACATAAGAACTTAAACGTGAGCTATTACGCAGCAAACAGAAGCATGAATCGCTAATGGATTCTATATGGCAAAAAAAGTAGACACAGTGCTTAAACTTCAAATTGTTGGCGGGCAGGCTAATCCTGCTCCACCGGTAGGTCCAGCTTTAGGCCAGGCCGGAATCAACATTATGGAGTTTTGTAAGGCATTTAATGCACGAACCCAGGAAAAGGCCGGTACTATCATACCGGTTGAGATTACAGTATATGGCGATAAGTCTTTTACATTCAAAACAAAGACGCCGCCGGCCGCTGTACTTCTCAAGCAAGCCGCAAAAATCAAATCTGGGTCCGGAGAACCAAACCGAGCAAAAGTCGGGAAAGTTACCTGGACACAATGCAAAGATATCGCAGAGCAGAAAATGGAAGATTTAAATGCTTATGATGTTGAAAATGCTGCAGAAATGATTGCCGGAACTGCCCGAAGCATGGGTTTGAGAGTAATCCGAGATAAATAAGAGGATTTAAGAAATGGCAAAACGAGGTAAGAAATATCAACAGGTTGCTGAATTGATTGATCCGGATATGGAGTACACCATCGAGGAGGCGTGCGATCTTGTAAAAAAGACCGCCACTGCATCATTCGATGAATCCGTAGATTTAGATCTGCGGTTAGGTGTAGATCCAAGACATGCCGATCAGATGGTTCGTGGTACTGTTTCGCTCCCTCACGGTTCCGGTAAATCGGTACGTGTGCTTGCTTTGGTGAACGAAGCCAAACAAGAAGAAGCGAAAGAAGCCGGAGCCGATCATGTAGGCCTGGATGAATATATCGAAAAAATTGAAGGTGGATGGGCCGATATCGATGTTGTTATCGCCACACCTGATGTTATGGGTAAAATAGGACGCCTTGGACGGCAATTAGGCCCAAAAGGATTAATGCCCAACCCTAAAAGTGGCACTGTAACCATGGATGTAGGAGATACTGTTAAAGAATTCAAGGCCGGTAAGATGGACTTCCGGGTTGATAAAACAGGAATTCTGCACGTATCTGTGGGTAAGGCCAGTTTTGATGCAAATGAAATACGCGAAAACTTAAAAGCATTTTTAAGGATGATCATCAAAATGAGGCCGGCATCCGCAAAGGGTATCTACATAAGAAGTGCTTATTTGAGTACTACGATGGGCCCGAGTATTCCTATTAGCCGATCATCTATCACTTCAATTTAGAAATTAACAGGTTAGAACAATGCCGAAATTATCAGAAAAAAAGGCAATTGTAGAAGAAATTACCGAGCAGCTGAATAATGCAAATGCTGTATACATTGCAAATTATACGAACATGTCTGTGGAAGATATGGGAGAATTACGCAGCAAATTCAGAGAAGGTAATGTGCTTTTCAAAGTGTATAAAAATACGCTGATAAAAAGAGCAATGGATACAATTGGTGGATATGAAGAACTCTTTCCATATCTGGAAGAGCAAAACGGTTTTGCATTTGTCGAAGAAGAACTTGCTGCGCCTGCTAAAGTCTTGAAAAATTTTATTAAGGATCATAAAAAGCCACAATTTAAGGCTGCCTTAATTGATGGAGACTATTATGGTGAAGAGCAGTTAGACACCCTCGCTTCAATGAAGTCGAAAAATGAAGTAATAGGGGATATTGTTGGTCTGCTGATGGCACCAATTTCAAATGTAGTTGGTGGGCTACAGGCACAAGGCGACAATATTGCAGGAGCCGTGAAAACCATCGCTGAAAAAGGCGAAGAATAACCACAAACATTTTAAATATTTAAATTAAACCGACGAACGGAGAATAAAAACAATGGCTGACGTTAAAGAAATCGCAGAACAACTCGTAAATCTTACGATTAAAGAAGCAAATGAACTT
>SKYV01000141.1 GCA_007127745.1 Balneolaceae bacterium | reverse complement strand
GATCACTATGTAAGTGCAATGAAAGCGGTGATTCTGGGAATGGCTCCGGATGTCCGGCTTGTAGACATCTCCCATCAAATACCCCCGCATGATGTAATGGCCGGTGCCTGGGTGGTTCGAAATTCCGCAATGCTTTTTCCGCCCGGAACGGTTCATCTTGTCGTAGTAGATCCCGGTGTGGGTACTAAACGAAAGCCCGTAGCCCTTCGCATCAAAGGCCAATATTTTGTGGGCCCCGACAACGGCACCTTTTCTCTGATCGGTGAAGATTATGATTACCAGGCGGTTGAACTGAATCGAAAGCAGTTCTGGAACGATGAACAGTCTACCACATTTCACGGGCGTGATGTGTTTGCCCCGGTAGCCGCACATCTCGCGAATGGTGTGAAACTGGAAAGCCTCGGCGATCCCATCGAAAAGCTGGTCACCTATCGATGGGCCATTCCAATCGCTGACCGTGACGGCATCCAGGGATGGATTGTGCATATAGACCGGTTTGGAAACCTGATTTCAAACATTCCCTCTTCCCTGATCGAAGAAACTGTTGGGGATGCCGGGTTCAGAATTTATGTGGGCAACAGCATACTGCACAGCATTGAGCCCACATTCGGTTCCGTACCCGATGGCGAACCGGTAGCCTACATCGGCAGCTCCGGCACACTGGAAGTAGCTATCAACAAGGGGAACGCAAAAGAGATGCTTGGTGTAGAAAAAGGTGCGCAGATCTCTATCGTCATTCAAAAGTAGCGTAACACCCTTTTGAGGTTTGCGTATCGTTAATATCAACGCATTTATTGATGCAAAAATAGATTATTAGAACCTGCGAGAGTCCTATAGGTCCTCGCAGAGTTCGGCGCAAAAGCTCATGACTTTTAAAGGCAAAAGCATGTGCACCACTTAAAAATACCTGCCTATGAAATTTGTTGTTCGTTCTCCCATTTATGACAGTGAGGAAATTGCACTTCCGGCCGAGGCAACCAATCTTGCCAAACCGTTCAACGGAACCGTCTGTTCGGCAAAGGGAGATGAGTATAAAATCAAAAATAATATCGTTGATCTTCTCACTGAAGAAAAAAGTTACACATTGGCCCAAAGCACCAATCACTGGAAGCTGACGGCATCGATGTATGAAGATATCTGGAGAGTACGCTCACTGTCGCTGCTCACCGGCGAACCGTTTCCCGTTGAAAAGGAACAGCAACTGCTGCACAAATGGATTGATACGAAGCCGGGTAATAAATATCTCGATGTGGGCTGTTCCACTTGCCTTTATGCCCGCCTGTTAAAAAAGGCAGAACCCAAAAGCTTTCAGGTAGCCATCGATTTTTCAACGGCCATGCTCGAGGAGGCGCGTTTGAAGGCTGAAGCTGACCAAGCCGATGTTTTGCTGATCCGGGCCGATGCCCGCGAAATGCCATTCTTCGCAAAAACCTTCGATGGCGTGGTGATGGGCGGCACTTTGAATGAGCTGACCGACGAGCTGAAAGTGCTGTATGAATGCCGCCGTGTGATTAAAAAAAACGGCGTGCTTTTTATGATGCACCTCATTCAGTCGGAGTCGTGGTATGGAAAAGTGCTGCAAAATTCTGCCGGATGGAGCGGTATCAAATTCTGGACTGTTGAGCAGAGCAACGAATTATTCGAACGCGCCGGTTTCCGTATGGAAGACCAGATGACAAAAGGCATCGTCTGTTTTACCAAGCTGCGGCCTGTTTGATTTTTACCCTCAGAAATTGGAAACCATTTTTGAAATCAAACCTGTCGGATTCACCCCGGACTCTTTCCCGGCTGCCCCTCGAATGTGTTATCGTGCTTTGACAGGCTCAATGCCTCGGGGTCTTTTCTTGTTGTTCTGATCTCCCCCGGGTTGCGCTCCATCATTCTTGCTTTGCAATTCTGATTGTCGCTTCACCCGGGGCTATAATATCGGCCATCCCTGCCGGGATTTTTCTGGATGTATGAACCCGATTGTTATCTTTCCTGACTTCCGCACTTTTTTGTTTTATAATTTTTAGGGATTGACAATCAATGAGTTACGAATCTTCAAAAGACGTTTTAGGTGTCCCGAAAGTATTTTAATTCATTAAAAAAATAAGGAAACACAACTCTGGAATGAGTCTCTGTGACCTTGAATTCCCGGTTCGTAAGGTGGAGCGGTGCTTTACGAATCCAAAGCCATGCAGGATGTGATCTATCCATGATTTAGTAACTTTTATGGCGGGCCTTGGATTCGTTCCGCTCAGCCGAAACGAACGACTTGGGAATTCACTGTCTTGACCTTTTGGTACTTTTGGATCAAGCCAAAAGTACAGGAAAGATGTAGCCAGTCTGCAAGCTTTTAAACTGGCTATCCATACAAAATTACAAATCCCATTACAGTTGTCTCGATGTGGAAGTTAGGGCAAAATATTTATAAGAATCCTTTTGAATTGCCAGATCAATGATTAGAGAGTTAAAATAAATCCATTTTTTCTTCTTCATCACTCACCCTCCTGCCACCGCAGCACGGGGTAGCCGTCGGTGGTTCTCCAAACGTTCACCCAGTCAAACTCCGGCATGTTGGCTTCGGCGGCCGGGCCGGTCATCTGCTGCGTGGTGAGGCCGGTGGCGCCGTCGGGGTTTCCTTCGCCCACACCCTGGTTCTGGCCGGTGGATTCGGTGTTCCAATAGGAGGCGGTGATGGTGCTATGATTAATGCCGCTAATCCCCCCAATGTTATCATTACCAATATCGCCCCCAATTACACTTAAAACACCACCAAAGAAAGAATGAATAATCAATCCATTTCCCAGGTTCTGACCCACTAAACCACCGGATATGAATAAATCTTCGCTCCAATCTTTATATCTTGCATTAATTTCCGTTAAAGAGAAGGAGTTAATAATCTCTCCATTGTTATCCGTAACAAG
>SKYV01000161.1 GCA_007127745.1 Balneolaceae bacterium | reverse complement strand
TTTATTTATATGGAGTGGAATATAAAGGTTTGAGATAAATTTGCAGAGATACACCATATTTCCCTAAAGCTGGCCGGTGTACTGGAGCCTGGCACTACGCGCTGAGCTCCCGATTCAGCCAGGCACGGGCCATTTTCCAGTCGCGGCTTACGGTTGGGGTTGATATATTCAGCGCTTCAGATGTTTCCTCAATCGTTAAACCGCCAAAAAACCGGCATTCAACAACACGTACCTGTCGTTCATCCAATTTTTCGAGGCGTTCAAGGGCCTGATGGATCGACAAAATATCGTGCAGTTGTACTTCCTGAGCGGCATCTTTTTCTCCAAGAGTAACTTTCTGCCAGTCACCGCCCCGTTTCTGGGCACTTTGTTTCACGGCATGATCTACCAGGATATTTCTCATAACCTGTGATGCAATTGCAAAAAAATGGTTCCGGTTTTGCCACTCAATACGGTCAAAATCAACCAGTTTCAGATAAGCTTCATGAACCAGTGCGGTGGTGCTGAGTGTATGATCTTTTTTTTCATGATAGAGGCGGTATCGAGCCAGCTCCTGCATTTGCTTATAAACAAGCGGCATCAGTTTGTCAAGCGCATCCCGGTTTCCTGAGGCGTGATCCTGGAGTAATTTTGTGATTTGAACTTTTCCCATGTCTTTACCTTTCAACAGGGCAACTTGTTAATTTTATATGAAATAGCTCTGACAACTTCCTGTTAATTACGGCAGCCGAACATGAAATCCATCATGATATGATAAAGGATGTTTTGTTTTTGGGCTTAATATAATAACAGGCATTGTTTAGCTAAACTAACATCAGTGCTTTAAAGTAAAACAAATATTTTCACGAACACCAAATTAAATGGCTGCAAAACAGGCTGCTTGGTTTGTTTGTAATTCGTGAAAAAGGTTACAGTCATCGGGCGGTTAGTACCTGTTTAGCGGGCTGTATTACACAACCTGGCAGAGTGCGCATGCCGACACCAGTCGGGAGAAGTTCTCTAACGTTCACACTCTGTCAAATCGCTAAATACATACGGCGGTAATCACTCGATGACTTTTAATCATTGATATTATTTCGAAAAAACAACAAAAAAGGAGTCCAAAAAAATGAATTACCAAAAGACGTTATTGCCGCTTTTAAGCAGCATTCTTTTAATACTGTATTTGCCCGTTCATCCATTGAATGCCCAGCATATGCATGATGATCACCCGCTTCCTGAGGGCCAGTCGATCGGAGAGGTCAACTTTCAGGCAAATTGTATCGAAGAGGTGCGCAATGATGTTGACTATGCTCTGGGTATGTTGCATCACATGATGTATGTGTCTGCCCGGGCAGAATTTGAGCAGATCATTGAGACAGATCCCGGGTGCGCAATGGCATACTGGGGTGTTGCCACATCACTTTTTCAGCCCATTTGGGGAACCAGACCCAGTGCGGATGACTTAAACCGGGGATGGGAAATGATTAACCGGGCGATGGAAGAAGCAGGCACTGAAAGAGAGCGGAAGCTGATAAAATCTACCTATCAATTTTTCAAAGACCCTGAAACCGCAGATTTCCGCACCCGGATCGACCAGTGGACAGAGGGGATTAAAGAGGCTTACCGCGCCTACTCCAACGACCTGGATATAGCCGCCCTGTACGGTCTCTCTCTCATGACCATTGCACAGTTTACCGATGACAGAGCACTACTTTATGATGATGCTGAACGAATCCTTCGCGAAGTTTATAACCGCGAACAAGCACATCCTGGTGCAATCCATTATAGTATTCACGCAACTGATGTGGACGGGCGTGCAAAGAATGCGCTCGATATTGTTGAAGCATACGCAGATATTGCGCCTGAAGTGCCCCACGCACTTCATATGCCCTCGCACATTTATGTTCGTCTGGGAGACTGGCCTCAGGTGATCGAATGGAACCGGCGATCGGCTGAAGCTGCACTGAATTTTCCGGTAAACGGAGCCGAATCGCACCACTATATTCACGCCATCGATTATATGGTATACGCTTATCTTCAAAGCGGTAATGATGAGAAGGCTGAAAAGGTGTACAGGGAAGCATTGACCCAGGAGCAGCATCAGCGTACGTTTGTCAGTGCCTTCCATTTTGCCGCCATTCCGGCACGCCTTGCAGTGGAACAGCACGACTGGGAACGCGCAATGACTCTTGAGCCACGCACACCGGAATATCTGCCGTGGGATGCTTCCCCCTGGGCTGAATCATTAACCTGGTACGCAAGAGGACTTGGTGCGGTTCACACCGGAAATCCTGATGAAGCCAAAAAAGCAGAGCAGCGCATGAGTGAACTTCGCAATATCGCAGAAGAGCGAGGAGATGATAATATGGTGGCCTACATTGAGGCTGACCGGCATGTGCTGGCAGGCCGCATCGCTTATGAAGAAGGCAATCATGAGAAAGCGATTGAGCTAACGAAAAAAGCAACAGAACTGGAAGGCTCTGTAGAGAAACATCCTGTAACACCGGGTGCACTACAGCCCACCTATGAAGCACTTGGTAATTTATATATGGATTTGGATCGTCCAAAAGAGGCCCTTGCTGCCTATGAAGCCTCCGATAATCTTTGGCCGGGACGGCTCAATACACTAATGGGTGCAGCCCTCGCTGCCAAAATGAATGGTGATATACAGATTTCCCGAAAACATTTTGCAAATCTTTTAAACAGCGGGGCAGGTACTCTGGACATTGAACCGATAGGGGAAGCTCTCGATACCGGCCATTAAAAAAATTCACATTATCGATTCGATTTATTCCGGGGACCTGATATCAGATCTCCGGAATTTTTTATGGCTGAATTCTCACAAATTCTTACAGCCAGATACTGTGAAATATTAAAACCAAAAAAAAGTCAATCAATACATCAACATTAATTCATGAGGATTACACAATGAACATAAGGCAATTCAAG
>SKYV01000160.1 GCA_007127745.1 Balneolaceae bacterium | reverse complement strand
GCCGGTGTATTCGGATCGGCCGCCGCATCGGCAAAACTTCTTGATTTGAGCGAAGATCCATTTGTTTGGGCACTGGGAAATGCGGGAACTCAGGCTGCCGGTCTGTGGCAGTTTAATGAAGATGCCACCATGAGCAAACATCTGCATGCGGGCCAGGCCGCTGCAGCCGGACTCAAAGCCGCCCTGCTGGCTGCTGAAGGTTTTACCGGCCCTGCACAAATTCTTGAAGGTAAAAAAGGATTTTTTGCCGGACTCTGTCCGAACCCGAAGCCTGATGCCGTAACAACCACTTCCGATGGATGGAAACTGGCCGAAACTTCCATCAAACCGTACCCCTCCTGCCGCCACACACATCCGGCTATTGATGCTTCACTGAATATCCGGGAAGAGCTGAAATCGAACGGCATTGAGCCAAATCAAATAGAATCCGTTCAGGTGAGCACTTATGAAACGGCTCTTCGTGTTACGGACAATCCCGCGCCGGAAAGTACCTATGCCGCAAAATTCAGCCTGCAATATTGTGTTGCCCTTGCCCTGAAAATCGGCTTTCCCGGACTGCACCATTTTGAAGGCCAACTGTTAGAAAACATGCTGAATTCTGATCTCCTCCAAAAAACGAAACTCTCTGTTGGCAGCAGCTATGATGAAGCCTATCCCAAACACTGGGGTGCCGTTCTTACGATTCACGCTGGCGGTAAAACATTCAAATCTGATGTAACGTCCGCCAAAGGCGATCCCGAAAATCCGCTCTCTGAAAAAGAACTGCTGCAGAAATTTTACGAGTTAATGGAATATGGCTGTGTCAAGAAAACACTTGCCCGCCGGCTGGCTTCATGGATTTTGGAAGCCGACGAAAATGAATTGATTCCCGATTTGGATTTAAAGAACCATCGAACCGAATAGCTGTCAAAAAATTAATCGCAACGCAAACCGATAAAACTATGAGCAGAGCACAAAATTATATCAACGGAAAGTGGGTGGACGGATCACTCGGAACCCTGGATATGATCAATCCTTCGTACGGCTCCAAAGCCGGCGAAATTGCCCGAAGCGGAAAAGAAGATGTGGATGCAGCCGTAAAAGCTGCCCGCACCGCTTTTGAAGGCGACTGGGGCAAAACCGATGCCGCCTCTCGGGGTCGACTGCTCTACAACGTTGCTCAACTCCTCGAAAAGCATGTGGATGAACTGGCTGAACTGGAATCGAAGGATACCGGCAAACCGATGAAACAGGCCCGCACTGATGCAACACTCATTGCCCGCTATTTCGAATTTTATGCCGGTGCTGCCGATAAACTTCACGGAGATTCCATTCCGTTTATGAATGGATACACAGTGTACAGTCAACGGGTGCCGCTCGGAGTTACAGGACACATCATTCCATGGAACTATCCGCTGCAGATGACCGGGCGAACCCTCGCTCCGGCTCTTGCCGCCGGAAATGCCACTGTCTTTAAACCGGCCGAGGATGCATGCCTTGCCGTTGTTTGTGCTTTCGAGCTGATAGCCGAAGCGGGATTCCCTGCCGGTGCCGTAAATCTTGTTACCGGGCTGGGCGAAGAAGCAGGTGCCGCACTTGCAAATCATCCGGGGATCGATCATATGGCTTTCACCGGATCGCCTGAAGTGGGAAAATTGGTTATGAAAAATTCGGCCGATCACATCCGCCCGGTACTACTCGAACTCGGCGGAAAATCGCCGCAGGTGGTGTTTAATGATGCCGACCTTGATGCAGCCATGCCGGTGATTGTGAATGCCATTATCCAGAATGCGGGGCAAACCTGTTCGGCCGGTTCGCGCCTGGTCATCCAAAAAGAGATTCACGATGACGTGGTTGATGAACTCATCAAACGGTTTAACAATATTAACGTAGGCCCGGCAGATACTGATCCGGACATCGGCCCCATCATCAACAAAAAACAACTGAAGCGTGTTGAGCAGTTTGTGGCCCGTGCCGAAGAAGATGGAGCGGCAATTCTGGCCCAAGCACAAAAACCGGAAGGCAAAGGATACTTCTATCCTCCAACGTTGATGGGCAGGGTAAACAACGACAGTTTTATTGCCCAAAATGAAGTATTTGGCCCGGTTCTCACCGTCATTCCGTTTGAGGATGAGGCTGATGCCATCCGCATTGCCAATGATGTAGAGTACGGGCTGATTGCTGCTGTCTGGACCCGAGACAACGGACGCGCCCATCGTGTGGCCGATGCCATTACAGCGGGTCAGGTGTACATCAATGGATACGGGGCCGGTGGCGGTGTGGAATTGCCGTTCGGCGGGATGAAGAAAAGCGGATTTGGCCGTGAAAAAGGGTTTGAAGCCCTGTATGACGTAACCACCGTAAAAACCACAATTGTTAATCACGGGTCGTGAAATATCGTCCGGAAAAAATGATCAATCCAACATTAAAAGTAACTACATCACCATGAAAAGCCTTCAACTCACAGAATTTGGAAAGCCCCTGCAATGGCAAGAACTGGAGAAACCGGAACCACAAGGCAGAGAGGTACTCCTCAAAGTGGATGCCTGCGGCGTTTGCCATTCTGATCTGCACATCTGGGAGGGTTATTATGAACTTGGAGATGATGAACGCATGTACATTGCCGACCGCGGGGTTCACCTGCCGATGACAATGGGCCATGAAGTAGTCGGAACGGTGGATGCTCCCGGACCCGACACAAAAACCGTTAAAACCGGAGATACGCGGCTGATCTACCCCTGGATTGGCTGCGGCAACTGCAAATATTGCAATACCGACCGGATGCAGATGTGCCTGTCGCCAAAGTCGCTCGGCGTGTTCAGTGACGGGGGCTACAGCGACTATATTCTCGTGCCGGATGAACGCTATCTGGTAAATATCGACGGGTTGAAACCGGAAAATGCCTGCTCGTATGCCTGCGCCGGACTGACCGCCTACAGTGGGTTGAAAAAAGCGATGCCGCTCGAAGAAGATGAAACCCTTGTGATTATTGGGGCCGGCGGGCTCGGATTGATGGCGATGCAGGTTGTTCATGAATTAACCCCGGCAAATGTGATTGTTGTGGATGTAGATGATAAGAAACTGGAAACAGCCCGGCAGATCGGTGATTTTTCCACCATCAACTCAAAAAAAAGAAATGTTGTTAAAGCTGTGATGGCTCAAACCGAAAACCGGGGAGCCTCTGCTGTGATTGATTTTGCGAATACGACAGAAACCTCTTCAAACGCTTTCAACATGCTGCAGAAAAACGGCATTATGATAATGATCGGGCTTTTTGGCGGCAAACTTACGTTCTCAAACCCGGTGGCTACACTTAAAAATTTAACCATTCGCGGTTCCTACACCGGCAGCCTTGCAGAACTGCGGGAGCTGGTTGGTATTGTTCGGGACAAAAAACTCAAATCCATTCCCGTTCAAACCTACCCGCTGGACAAGGCAGATGACATTATAAAAAAAGTGAAGGATGGTGATATTGTCGGACGGGCTGTTGTGAGGCCATCTTGATATGGATTGGCATGAAGGATGATATTTGTAAATCAATGTTCCATCATTACCGGGTTTACACAATAACGGACACACGATTATGCTCAGCGTAAAAAATCTCACGAAGAATATCGATGGAAAACCGATTGTAGAAGAGATCTCTTTTGATTTGGAAGACGGAGAAATACTCGGTTTCGTTGGCCCGAATGGCGCAGGTAAAACCACTACACTTCGCATGCTGGCTTGCTGCACAGCACCCAATTCCGGAACAGCTGCGTTGAACGGCCTGGATTTGGTAAACGATGATCTTGAAATCAGAAAGCGTATCGGTTATCTGCCTGAAGTACCTCCACTCTATGAGTATATGAAAGTGAGAACCTACCTGACCACCATTGCACGGTTAAAGGGAATCCCCAAAAACAAACAAATAATGGAGGTTGATCGAACAATTGAACGGTGTTACATCGGTGACATGGCAAAACGGGAAATCGGCAAACTCTCCAAAGGGTACCGCCAGCGTGTGGGGCTTGCACAGGCCATTCTCGGTGATCCGGAGCTGCTGCTGCTTGATGAACCCACATCCAGCCTCGATCCCGGCCAGATTAGCGAAATGCGGGATATTATCCGGGAAGCCTCCGGCAAATCGATGGTCATTTTCAGCACACATATTTTACAGGAGATTCAGCATTTGTGCGACAGAATTGTTCTGATCAAAAACGGAAAGGTGCGGTACCAGGGGCGGCTGGACCGATACAACCTGACGGATGACGGGCGCAGAAGCCTGATGCTGAAACTGAAAGGAAAAACCCAAACCATCGAGTCTGTGCTCTCAACCCGCAGCTCAGATCTAAATTTCGAGATCAAACCGGTAAAAAACGGCGAACCCGTCAAAGTTTCTCTCCATTTCCCCGACAGTGATGACACTCAATCCGAAATTTTGAAAGAACTCTTACATGCAAATATCCGGGTGCTGGAAGTTACACCACTTGCCAAAGATCTTGAACAGACCATTTTGCAGTTTATGCGAAGCGAGTAACACCAATACCAATCACCATGCTAAACATTTACCGAAAAGAACTGTTTAACTATTTCTGGAGCCCGATCGCCTACATCGTGATTCCTGTTTTCCTGTTCATCAGCGGATATTTCTTCTCCTTCAGCCTTTATTACCTGAAAGTTGCCACAATGAGCAACGCCTTTCATAACATGGCCATTTTGCTGCTGCTTCTGGTGCCGGTCATTACCATGCGCCTGCTCTCGGAAGAGCAAAAATCGGGTACGCTCGAACTGCTCTTCAGTATGCCCGTTTCTATCGGAAATATGCTGCTGGGAAAATTTCTTTCGGCCGTTACACTGCTTGGAATCATGCTGCTGGGTTCACTCATTTTTCTGGTTCCGCTGATTACATTCGGAGATCCTGATTTTGGCCCGATCTGGACCGGATATCTTGGAATTTTTCTGATCGGCACCTGTTATATCTCTGCCGGGCTGTTTGTCTCATCGCTGACCGAAAACCAGATTGTGGCCGCACTCGGCACTACTGCTATTTTAATTTTGCTCTGGTTCATCCGCTATATCGGCAGTTTTGAAGCCCTGCAGTTCATCAACCTGCCGTTCGAATTTATCTCAATCTCAACCCACCAGGGCGATTTTGTGCGCGGTTTGATCAATTTTTCGTCCATCGTTTATCTGCTGACGCTGACAGGGCTGTTCTACGGCCTCGCCTGGCTTCGGCTGCACATACGCAGGTACGGTTAAAACAGATGAACAGATCCCGAAAACTATGGTTTTTACACTCTTACGGTTATGAATAAAATTTCAGCACTCATTATCATTGTCAGCCTGATCGCCGGCACCCTTTTACTGAACCTCACGGTGCGCGAGATCGATTTCAGGATCGATACCACCCGGGACAATCTCTATTCACTATCCCCTCAGTCTGAGGCCATTCTGGATCGGCTGGAAGAAGATGTCCGAATCGTCCATTTTTACATCCAAAACGATCCACGTTATGCACCTACGGTTGAACTGCTGCGCGAATATCAGCGAAAATCTCCCCGGATTTCGGTTGAGCTTTACGATATCAACAGCAACCCATCGGCTGCCGATCGCTACAATGTACGATTTCAGGGAACGACGGTGATTCAAAAAGGCGACCGCCATGTTGAAGTTTACGGCAGTGATGAAGTGAGCATCTCCAACGGTATTTATCAGCTTCTGCACGAATCCGGACAGAAAATCTATTTTACAGACGGGCACGGTGAGTTCGATATTTTCAGCCGTGTTTCTGAAGATCATCTGGAACTTGAGGGCGAGGAAGACAGGCCGGTCTTTCTGCATCAGAAACAAGGCATGCTGAAGCTGAAGGAAACCCTGGAACTGATGGATTTTGAGATTGACAAACTCTTCCTGCAGCGTGAAGGCAGCGTACCCGATGATGCCGATCTTGTGGTGATTGCATCTCCGCTTGAATCGTTTTTGCCAATAGAGACTGAGGCCCTTCGCGAATACTTGAATAGAGACGGGAATCTGCTGGTCACACTGCGGCCATTTGTTGATGGCGGGCTGAGCGGTCTTCTCGAAGAGTATGGTGTTTTGCCGCAAAATAACATGATCATCGATTTTGGAAACCATTTCTGGAACGATGCGATGGCACCGGCAACGGGAGCGTACGAAGAACATCCCATCACCCGCGACCTGCCACTCACATTTTTCCCGGGAATTCAGGAAATCAGGCTGGCCGACCCAGTTCCGGATCACATCATCCCTCTTGTACTTTTCAATTCTTCTGCACAAAGTGTTACGGTAGGCTCTCCTGATGAGATTGAACAGCTTCGGAATGCAGACATCAACCCGCAGCCTTTTGATATGATGATTGTGCTTGAAGCAGAGCGTGAAGCCATCAATAACAGAATAGCGGTGATTGGCTCAGGAAGTTTTGCAACGAATGAATATCTCAACTACCTGGGCAATCAGCGGTTGATTACCAATACCATCAACTGGCTGCTGGATGAAGAAGTGCTGCTGGATCTTGAGCCGATCAGCTATGAACTGCCCGTAATTAACCTGACCAACCGGCAGCTTCGTAATACCTTTCTGCTCACATCGGTGGCCATCCCCGCCGTTTTCATTGTGGCAGGGATTGCAGTTTGGTTTAAACGGAGGAGAGACTGATGGAACTGCATCCTGCCGCAAAAAAATCGGTACTGGCAACTGCAGGACTGTTCCTTCTGTTTCTGGCCATTCAGTTCACAGATACATCGCCGCATCACCATCACAGCGAAGGCATTGAAATTCAGGGGCATGAGGATCACATCCATGTGATTTACCGTTCCGTTTATGAACTGGAACCCGAGCAAATTCAAACCATCACCGCCTATTTTCCACAACAACACGCACGGCTCTTTTTTGAAGATAACCGAATAGAGATCTCAAACCTTCAATCTTCCTGCCGTGATATTCGCGAATGGGTAACCCATTCACCTGAAGCAAACCGTCATATTGAGCTCACCGAACGGGAAGCAACTGAACTTCGGAATCTTTACTCAAACATAAATCCCGATTTTCGGATCGATCAGATTCCTGCAGGCGAAGATTTCGGGCTACCCGAACCGGAAGCCTGTATTTACCTGCATACAGAAGATCAACAGATTTTTCTTCAATTTGGAATTGAATCTGCTCAGGGATTTTCACGCTATATGAGAATCAATCAAACCGAACCCGTATATATTGTTTCGAGATATTTTTTTACCACATTTAAAGAGTTTTTAAGCAAATATTGATTTACATGGCCAGGCAGCAGCAGAATCTGTTTGAACCATGCAATTCTTTCTTATTTTACCGGTAAGGAAATGATTTCCGAAATGATACCATAAACACTAACAAGAGGAGCTCTTATGAAATCTACATTTATTCATGCATTAGTTGCGCTCGATCAGTCTGAAGCGAGCGATTTGTTGATTGAAGCACTACCCCATTTCAAAAAATTTGGCACAAAAAAAGTGACTCTTGTTACCGTGGTTTCTGTGCCTTTCACGGGAAAACGGACTGAATTTAATACCGAAAAATATTCTGAAAAGCTGAAGGAGTACAAGAAAAAGCTGGAAGGAGAAGATTTTATTGTTGAAACCGAACTTCGCTCCGGCGTTTATTATTACCCGCCTTCGGAAATTCTGACTGCTGCCGATGAACATGATGCCGATTTTGTGGTTATTGGCAGCCGCGGCCAGAGCAAGGTAGAAGAACTGCTGCTGGGAAGTACCGCCACTGAAGTGTTGCAGCGATCCAGATTGCCGGTTTATCTGGCGAATATTGACATGGAACAGTTGGATGAAGAGTCTGATGAGCGGCGGCTTGTGATGACCCAATCCATTGAAGATTCTCTGAACCACGTTCTTCACGCCACCGACTTTTCCGAAACGGCCTATCGGGCTTTTGACGTGATAAAAGAGCTGGATGACGAGGGCAAAATCGAAAAGATTTCTCTGATTCATGTTCAGGGACATCACGCCATTGCATTGAAAGATCCGGCCAGTTACGAGGCACTCACAGAAAGAAGCAAAGAGCATCTCGAAGAAATACGCAATTCGTTATCCGATAAAACCCGTTCGACTGCAGAACTGATCATCACATTTGGCACCCCTGGCAAGGAGATTATCAGTGCCATTGAAGATAACGCCGTAACCCTTGTTGTAATGGGCAGCCAGGGCAAGGGGTTTGTTCACGAATTCTTCCTGGGAGGAGTCAGCACACAGGTTACCCGCTTCAGCAAAATTCCTGTATTGCTGGTACCCGCAAAGAGAGATTAATTTACTGATGATTTAAACTCGTCATCCCGCTGCAGTGGCGGGATGATAAATTTTCGGATTCAGCTTATTCACCAATCAGATAGTAGGTTGGCGCCTCGGGTCCTACAGGCATCCCAAGCCCGAACACCCATAGGTAGAACAGTACCAGCCAGCCTAAAAAGAAGAATATGCTGTATGGAAGCATCATGGCAATGATCGTGCCGATACCGAGGTCTTTATCGTATTTGTTGGCAAAGGCGAGAATCAAGCCAAAGTAGCTCATCATCGGGGTGATGATGTTGGTCACCGAATCGCCGATTCTGTAGGCGGCCTGAATTACTTCCGGGCTGTAACCTACCAGCATCAGCATTGGCACAAAAATTGGAGCCGTAACCGCCCACTGCGCCGAAGCGGAACCGAGCATCAGGTTTACGGAGCCCGAAACCATAATAAATCCGATAAAAATTATGGGGCCGGTCATCCCGATATCCTGTAAAAACTGTGCTCCTTTCACCGCAAATATCTGCCCGAGATTGCTCCATCCGAAATAGGCCACAAACTGCGCGGCAAAAAATACAATCACAATGTACAGGCCCAGTGTGGACATCGCCCCGGCCATTCCTTTAATCACATCTCGATCGTCTTTCATCGTGCCCACTATTCGGCCATAGACAAAACCCGGAATCAAAAAACAAATAAAAATGAAGGTTACAATTCCATTCAAAAACGGTGAGTTCAGCATTTCGCCCGTCTCGGGATTTCGAAGCACACCGTTTTCGGGGACTATGGTCATGGCCAGAACACCAAACATGATGATCACAGAAATGCCGGTCCATTTCAGCGCATGGATTTCTTTGTCTGTCAGCGGGTCCATCGATACTTCTTCCGACAGATCTTCCATTGCCATGCTTTCGTCATACTGGCCAAGCTTGGGTTCAACAATTCTGAGAGTTACGAACGCTCCCGTTGCGGTAATAAAAAAGGTACTGATAAACATGAAATACCAGTTTACGGCTGCGTGCACGGTATAGTCCGGATCGATCAAATTGGCCGCCTCTTGTGTGAGCCCGGCCAGAAGCGGGTCGATAGTACCGATAAGAAGGTTTGCGCTGTAACCGCCCGAAACACAGGCAAAAGCGCAGGCCAGCCCGGCAAGCGGATGGCGCCCCATGGAGTGAAAAATAACCGCAGCAAGGGGAACCAGTACCACATATCCCATCTCGGAAGCCGTATTGGAGACCACGGCCGCAAAACAGATGGAAACTGTAACCAGCCGTTTTGGCTGCATGATAAAATTGAGGGCCGGTTTGAAGGGAATTTTCAGCAGATGCCAAAAATACCGGATTGGCAGAAGTACAAAGTCCAGAATTTTTAAAACCGGATTTGATGAGTTAAAAAGTGAACGATTAAATCCACCTGCCTTTTTCGACGGCTGAATAGATGCTGCCTTGAGAACAATTCCACGCACCAAGGCACTGATCAGTCCGGAATGTTCGGCCACGCCCACTCCCAGTAAAGCTACAAGCACCACACCCAGCGGGGCAAAACTGGTAAAGTTGGTCACCATGTTTTCAACAATCATCCGAAGGCCGTCGCCATTCATCAGGCTCACTGGTTCAATAATTCCGTCCGGAGCACGCCCGGCAGCACCTTCGGGGCGCGGATCAGGGGCCGACCAATTCAGCCATTCGGCCAGCCCGCTGAACAGCACCACACCCAAAGCAAAAAGTGCAAACAGTGTTACGGGATGTGGCAGCAGATTGCCGAGCCATTCAACAAAATCGAGGAAGCGGGTAAACAGGGTCTTTTTAGGCGGATCGTTTTCTGGTACGTTCGGGTCGTCAGTTTTGGGATATTCGCTCATAAAAATTCACTCAAATCAACTCATTATAAATAAAAATGGGTTTACGTTCCGGCAGGCTCCTCAACGGGTTTCAGGTTTACTTTTAGCAGCAAACCGGTGAGAGCGCCAAGTCCGCCCAGAATTCCGCCAATGAGAAACGTCAGCAGCAACACCAGCCAGGGCGAACCAACCCCCATCATTTCTGCAATGCGAGAGGAAAGGATTGCGTCATTCAAAAAATGAATGTACACGGCCTGAATGAACCATGCCAGTCCGGTAGCTAAAAATCCAACAAAAAAAGCCTGTATGCCACGTTCCAGAAGCCATATACCAAAAATAAAGGCGGGAATGATTAATGCCCACCAGGGTAAAAAAAGTGAGACTAAAAAGGAAAAAAAGAAAATGGCGATAAACGCTATCATGCATTCAAAAATTAATTTTCAAGTCACCCGGAGAGAAACCGGCCTGCCATAAATTCTCCGGGGATTTCAGATTATTGAGTATATGAGTTTGTGGATAAAACTCAAATACAGATCTTCAATTCATTTTGGCGCCTTGAGCATGAGGAGCCGATATTCCTGCGGATGAATTCATCCATTTTGTAAATACCATTTGTAAACGATCCTGTAACATTTCAGCCGGCAGAATCCATTCATCACCATTTTGAAGTGATATTGATTATTCTGATCTTTACCAATATAAATTTTGTATAAATTTTACTGATCAAAAAACCATCAAAAAGTAGAAAATGACATGGCAAAGGTTGAAGTAGTAATGCCCGAAATGGGTGAATCTGTAATGGAGGGTACCGTAATTGAGTGGGCTAAAAAAGTAGGCGATAAAGTGGAAGTTGACGAAACCCTGCTCGAAATTGCCACCGACAAAGTAGATACCGAAGTCCCCTCGCCCGAAGCCGGTGTTTTGGCAGAAATTCTGGTGCAGGAAGACGAAACTGTAGAAGTTGGCCAAACCATTGCCATTATAGACACTGATGCCGAAGCTTCTGAAACTGAAGACGAGCCGGAAACCGATAAAGAAGAGGCGGGT
>SKYV01000153.1 GCA_007127745.1 Balneolaceae bacterium | reverse complement strand
TCGGTTATTGGGTACAAATGGGTACAATTTTAATAAACTTTACCTCAGATCAATCGAAGATGCGTAGATTGACGGAGGTAAAAGTAATCACTGTACCCATTTTTGTACCCAATAAATACGTGAATTGTGTAGTAAAATGAAAATGGTTCATTAGGGTGAAATTGGGTAGGAAAGCAAATAACTCTTTAAAATAGCCGTTTAAATGGCCTGAGAGTTGTTTTTGAGGGGTGATTTCGAGGTGGGAAAAATGTGGACCCGGCAGGACTTGAACCTGCGACCAATCGATTATGAGTCGACTGCTCTGACCAACTGAGCTACGGGTCCTTTCATATTTTGCGTCGCAAAATGACAAGATTCAAAAATTACGAGCTTTTCCAGCCAGATACAACAGCCAAAGGATAGTTTGTTGTCAGACTATTTTTCTGAAGTGTCCAGCTTATAAACAATGTTTTATGAATGAACTGGATCTTTTATATTGAAAGCAGGGTTAGGATTCTGACGATTGAGTACAATCATCAGAATTACAGATTAAGCCGGATGTTATTTTAACGTCCGGCTTTTTCAATGTAATGAACGGCCTATCTCAGAAATGAAACTGAAATACACCGGCCAGTCCGTATTTTCCATCCTCGCCTTCATCAAACTGTGCCAGCAGGTTCGCCTGAAAGCTGATTAACCGGGTAGCCTGGTAGTTCAAGCCGAATACAAACAGGTCGGAGGTTCTTTCACGAAGATCGAAATCAAGTTGGTCCCAGCGGACCAAAAGCTGAGATTTGTCGGAGACGTTGGTTCCCAGTGTTGCGTAAAATCCGGTGATGGTCTCTTCGGCCCCTCCAAAATTCTGTGCATCGAAACGGGTTTGCATAAATTCGATTGTTCCAAAAACGGGGCGGCTGTTATACTCAAGAAAGGCACCGTACAGCACTCTGTCTCCCTGAGACACCAGGCCGGTATTGCCCACACTTTCGTTCCGGGTTTGATTGAACGCACCGTTGAATCCTGCATGGAAAGAACCGTTATCAGTTTCCGTACCGACGGCGAGCCGGCCCGTGTACATAAAACGGTTGTCGTTGGATCGGGAAAAGCCGGTACCGTTGTACATTCCAAAATTGTAATGAATATTGCCGATATCACCCAATACAGCTACCCCGATTTCACGCGGATTCATCATGGCACCCACCAGCCTTGCACGGTCAATAAAATCGGTGTTGGCCGGGCTCGGGTCGAGATCCCGGTTTAAGGCGGGTTTGGTCAGGCCGGTAACAATTCTGAATTGACCGGATGCGTGATAACCGATTCTGGCATCCATCAGATTTGAAGCCCGGTTAAAATCGAGCTGCAATTTATAGTTGAATCCGTTATCAACCCGGCCGCTAAAATCGAGGCGAGTGGCTCCCAGGCCGAAGGCTCTGCCTCCGTTATAGTTATCATCCTGAAATGAAAGAACCGCTTCGGTTTGCAATAACATACTAACACTGAAGGCGTCGTTTTTCATCATTTCCATAAGCTGATCGGCAATGGGCTCGCGCTCCTGTGCAAAAAGGCCGGTATTTGTGATTAAAAGTATTAGTAGAGAGGTATAAATTATTTTTAACATAGGTTTTTGATGGTTTGATTAGTCGGGAAATTGGCAGGCAATCAGGATTCCCGCATCTTCATAGATTTAATCTGTATCTTATCGTAATTTGGTAATTAATTTTGTAAAAATAGCTCGGAAATCGTTCAAATCGGTTTTTTGATTTAGTTTTTATACCGGGGATGCACACACCTGTTTCATTGAATGAATATAAAATCAAAAGTAGAATAATCATCAGAATATAAATGGAAGAAATTAAGTTCGGAACAGACGGCTGGCGTGCAGTTATCGCCAAAGAGTACACATTCGAAAATGTTGGAAAAGTGGCACAAGCCACAGCACAGTGGATTAAAAATGAAAAAATCACCCAAAACGGAGTGGTCATTGGGTATGATGCCCGTTTTCTGAGCCGGGAGTTTGCCGAACATGCAGCATCGGTTTTTGCCATGATGCAGGTGCCGGTCAGAATTTCTGATTCAATTGTTCCCACACCCGCAGTAAGTTGGGCGGCAAAACATTTTGACGCGGTGGGAGTTGCCATCACAGCCAGTCACAATCCGCCGGAGTATAACGGGTTTAAAATCAAGGCGCCGTATGGCGGGTCCGCAAATCCAGATCAGATTGCAGGGGTGGAGGCTCAGCTTGAGCATTTGCATGATATGCCGAACATGAAACCGTTCAAAGAATTACTGAGAGCCGGGCTGATCCGCGAACTTGATTTTGGCGAAGGATACCTGAAAAAAATCGGCGAAAATGTGAACCTGGACGCCATCCGAAAAAGTGGAATCCGGATAGCCCATGACCCGATGTATGGTTCCGGTTCCGGGTTTATCAAACGTCTACTGGGTGATCAGGTTCTGGAAATTCACAGCGAACGAAATCCGCTTTTTGGAGGCAATGCGCCTGAGCCGGTTGAAGAGAACCTGTCGGAACTGTCTGCATTTATTCCCGCCAACAAATGCCAGATCGGAATTGCCAACGACGGCGATGCCGACCGTATCACCATGTTTGATGAAAACGGCCGGTTTGTAAGTTCTCATCTGATTTTGAGCCTGCTTGTGAAATATCTTCACACCGAAAAAAATATGAGCGGCACCATTGTAAAAACGTTTTCTACCACCGATATGCTCAACAAACAGGCCAAATCCTATGGTCTGCCGATCGAAGTAACCCCCATCGGTTTTAAATATGTTGCACAGAAAATTATTGAGGGAGATGTACTTGCCGGCGGAGAAGAATCGGGCGGTCTGGCCGTAAAAGGCCATCTTCCGGAGCGCGACGGAATTTTCATCGGCCTGCTGATTGCCGAAATGATGGTGAAATTTGGGAAAACATTGAGCGAACTGGTTCAGGAACTTTTTGATGAATTTGGCCCGCAC
>SKYV01000127.1 GCA_007127745.1 Balneolaceae bacterium | reverse complement strand
GTTTACCGCCAGCATTTTCAGGGGTTTGAGCCGGACTGCTGCCTGCTGGATTTGCTGTTTCAGTATGGACCGGAGAGTTTTCGGGTGATTGATGAGTTACAAAAGCCACCTCCAGGCGTACAAACACAGTGAGTTCCCTGAAGCGTGGCGGATATCTTCTCATTTCCAAAAACTCGTGGCACAACTTGCAGGCGTGCCACGAGTGAGTGTGCCTCGAGTTGAATTTTTAATAATCCAAAGTTTTGATATTACACTCGTTAGCAGCTTTTAGCATAACATCATCAAAACTGAACAGCTTTAATTTGTACTCGTACGCCACCCCAAGGTGAATGGCATCCAGAGTTCTGAGTGAAGTTTTCGTTGTTTGCAGCAATATTTCGGACGCCTTAAAAACCTTCGGCGTAAGATCTGCAAGTCTATAAAGCCCGTTATTCCTGTGCTCATTGTACAGCGAATATACCTGATCAGATAATACTGCATCCATCTCTTTCATCCTCTGTTTTTTCTTGATTGCAGATAGAAACTCCAGATCGGTAAGGTGGCTGACATACACATCACCGGCAGACTGAATCACTTCCTGTACCCTTTTACTATGCAATTCCGGAAGATAATAGGCTGCAAGACAGCTTGTATCAATGTACATCAATTTCGTTCCATTTTTCTCAATTCAACGATCTCTTCCGACATAGGTTTTCCACTGACTTTTATTTTTTTTCTGAACTCTTCCAAATCAGGAAATACGGGTTTCCCATGATCAACAGGCAGCAGGCGTGCAACTGGCTTTGAATGCCGGGTGATAACAATCTCCTCACCCTGCTCGGCTTCTGCAAGATATTTGGCGAGGTGTTCACGAATTTTATTGACTTGTACTTTTTTCATGGCAACATTATTGTACAATAATTTATGTACATAAAGTACGAAGATTGAGATACATTTTAAAGAAGTGCAAACTTTGTGCTCTGCTACATACAACTTCCAAAGCTGGTTCAAGCATCCGCTTGGACCCTATCGGATGGGCAATAGCACATAAGGCGGCACAAGCGGACGCTTGCGCCAGTTCCGGTGTGATTGATGAGTTACAAAAGCCACCTCCAGGCGTACGAACACAGTGAGTTCCCTGAAGCGTGGCGGATTTCTTCTCATTTCCAAAAACTCGTGGCACAACTTGGAGGGCGCCACGAGTGAGTGTGCCACGAGTTTTGGCTTCACTCCTCTAATTGAAACTGAAATTCCTGGCCCGCCTGTTTGAGTGTGAATGCGTGATAACGCCCGTCTTTATAATCCGAAAATTCAATCACAATCCCTGCAGGATCAAACTTCATGGTGGTTTCACTGATGGCGGTTAATGGAAATGCGTCCTGCCCGGTTGCCTGAGACATGAATTTTCCCTCCTGCTCAAAAAATCTGATATCGAGCGGCAACTCATCCGAGATAAAATTGCCGGTATATTTCGCCATCTCTTCCACAGAAAGATGTATGATTTCCGTTTCCTCAGCCTCAAAATCGGGAATTTCAAAATCATGGCCGAACGTCAGGCTCAGCAAGCCGATGGTTATGTCGTTCATCACATAGTTCAGCCCGTTACTCAAAATGGCAAACGATACTTTTTCTTCGGGAAAATAGGCCGCAACAGTGTGGAAGCCGTCAATACCTCCTGTATGGCCGAAGGCAAATTTATCATAAAACGGAATTCTGAAAATCCCCAAGCCCAGCTCGTCGGTGATGGACGTCATCAAGTCGAGTGATTCGGGACTGAGTAAACCACCCTCAAAAAGAGCTTTAAAAAAATGTGCGGTTTCTGCGGCTGTAGAAGCAACCCCTCCGGCTGCATGCGGTATGGCCATATTGGTTGATGGCAGCTTTTGCCATCCATCCACCAGGGCAAATGAGTCAGCAAAATTTTCACTGTCAGATTCAGCAATATAGAATGTCCGGTTTAATCCGGCCTGATTGGTAATAAATTGTTCGAGGGCTTCGCCGTATGTCAAACCGGTAATATCTTCGATAATATAGCCCAGCAGCACATAGCCGGTATTGCTGTACTCAAACCGTTCATCCGGTTCAAATTCGGACCCGTATTCCCTGAACCTGTCCAGCAATTCCGCCCTGCTGGCCTCATCGGTATAGTAATCAGCATACTCCGGCATATTGGTAAAATTTACCAGGCCTGAACGATGCCTGAGCAGATGTTCGATGGAAATATTTTGAGCATTTGGAAGATCGGGATAATAATCCGCCAGGGTGTTCGATAGCGAGATTTTTCCCTCTTCGGCCAATTTCAAGATAATAGCTGCCGTCATGGTTTTGGTGATGGAGCCGATATGATAAATCGTTTCAGGGCCGGCCGGTTGATTATGTTCTTTACTGAATCCATAGGCTTCGTTAAAAATCAGTTCACCATTCTGAAAAATGGCCGCCGAACCCATGAATGTATCATGATCATTCAGTGTTTCGAAAAACGTATTCAGTTTTTCAACATCGGGAAGTTGTTGTGCCGTATGTTGAACAGGAATGACAAATAAGATTGCTGCGAGTAAAAATGGAAGGAGTTTCATGTTCCTCAGACATCAAGTTAAAATTTGCAGTCTTATTACGGATCAAATCCGGTTGGGTTTCAGTTCCAAAATACGCACCGACCTCAGTGAGGTTACAAGTAATGGTGAGTTTTGCTGATTAAAAGCCAACACCAACCTTTCTGTTTACAAGAATTCAACCAGAATATCAGACTGAACGCAGTCTAATCCTCATCATCGTCGTCTTCTTCAAAATCGCAGGGAATATTTACCCCGGCCATTCGGTTTCTGAGTAAAAACCGCCTCTCTTCAAATGCTTTCACTGTTTGCGTCTCATTTCTAAATCGGGCGTGGTGCTCGGGACGGCTTTCGGTTTCAATTTTTACTCTTAAAAATTGGTATTTCGGGCCGCCAATCGGTTCCCTGGTAAATTCCAGGCTGGATAGATTTAATGGGTACACGGTTGTATCATGAGAAGCTGTTTC
>SKYV01000130.1 GCA_007127745.1 Balneolaceae bacterium | reverse complement strand
GCCAATCCCCGGACTGCGTTCGGGTTTAAACGCAGTGGCGTTATTCAGCCCTCACTTATCCGGGGTTATAATATCGGCCACTCCTGGCGGAGCTTGGTGTTCCTCTCATCGGTGACTTACATAGTGAATTCGCGGATTTGGTTTGGCTTATGCCGGCACGAGAAGAAGCATCAATTATTTGGATGGTTTGCTCAAATTGAAGGGCTATTTGTTTTGGTAGATAAAGCGTAAAAATCCCGTCAGGGATGGTCGATCTTATAACCCCGGGTGAAGCGGCTATCAGAATTGCGAAGCAAGAATGATAGAGCGTAACCCGGGGGAGATCAGAGCAACAAGAAAAGACCCCGAGGCATTACCCCTGTCAAAGCACGATATCACATTCGAGGGGTTGCCGGGAAAGACTCCAGGGTAAACCCCGTTAGAGGAAAAATGCTCTAATGGGGTTTACCCTGCAATCTATTCGCTATTTCCTCTGAAAAAAACATCCATTTTTTCCGCTTTTTTGAAAAAATCTTGGCATATTCCTGCACTTGGAAAATCAATCAAAATCAGAAAATATGCTACGACTATTACCCATCCTTTTTACACTACTCATTTTTGTTTGGCAACCGGCAATCTCTCAGTCGGTTCACTCCCCTTCCGTTGATCTGGATGTTGTTGAAAAAATAAAATCGGAAGGCCTCGACAATTCCCAGGTGATGAACTTTGCAAGCTGGCTGACCGATGTGTACGGCCCGAGGCTTACAAATTCTCCCCAAATGGCCAACGCCCGGGAGTACACAAAATCGCAATTTGAGGAGCTCGGCCTCAAAAATGCTCATTTCCATCAATGGGGGCCGTTTGGTACCGGCTGGGAATTGCAGCGGTTTGCCATGCATGCCACTTCACCCTACAGCTATTTTCCTGTATCCGCCTACCCGAAAGCCTGGTCGCCCGGTTATGATGAACCCATGAAAGGCGAAGTTATTTTTTTGAACATTGAACAGGCAGAGGATCTCGAAGATTTCAGGGGCCGGCTTACCGATAAATTTGTGATGCTGGACCTGCCCGAAGAATCCGAGCCGATGTGGGACCCGATTGCCAGCCGAATCAGTGACGAATGGCTGCTCAACCTTGCAAATGCTTCTGCCCCGCTCACACCGCCATCTCCGCCCCAGCGCAGTGAAAATGCACAGACCCGTGCCGAATTGAATTATCAGATCATGAAGTTCCTGCAGGAAGAACAGCCGTTGGCACTGCTTGATTACGGCTACCGGGGCTGGTATGGCCAGATCGCCGTAACCGCTGCTTCACTGCCGGTTGAGCCGGGAACTCCCTGGACGGAAATGATTCGCCCCCATCAAGCCGAACCTGCAGAAATCGTCACACAAATCTCTCTGAAGAGAGAACACTATGGCAGAATTTTCAGAATGCTTGAAAAAGATGTTCCGGTTGAACTGGAACTGGACATGAAAACAGAATTTTTCGAAGATGACCTGTACGGCTACAATGTGATTGCTGAAATTCCCGGAACCGATCCGGAGCTTCAGGATGAAATTGTGATGCTCGGCGCTCATCTCGACTCCTGGCATTCTGCAACCGGAGCTACCGATAATGCGGCAGGATCGGCCGTAATGATGGAAGTGATGAGAATCCTTAAAACTATTGATGTTGAACCACGTCGCACCATCCGCATTGCTCTCTGGGATGGTGAAGAACAAGGGCTGCACGGATCGAGGGAGTATGTGGGCGACCATTTTGTACGAACTGAGCAGGTTTGGGGCTCAACTGATGACATGGAAACTACCCCTGATTACGATAACTTTTCGGCCTACTACAACATCGACAACGGCACGGGACAGGTTCGGGGTATCTATCTGCAGGAAAACGAAAATCTCCGGCTGCTCTTCAGAACCTGGCTGCAACCGTTCAGTGACTGGGATGCTACCACGGTAACCTATCGCAATACCGGTTCCACTGACCATGTTGCGTTCGACAGGGTGGGCCTGCCGGGATTTCAATTTATTCAAGACCCGGTTGAATATTTTACAATGACCCACCACTCCAACATGGATTATTATGAAAGGCTTGTGGAACAGGACCTTGCAAGAACCGCAACCATTGTGGCCTCATTTGTCTATCACACAGCCATGCTGGATGAAAAACTGCCAAGAAAGGATTAAGTTGATTCAATGAACAATCTTATATGGACGACGTTTTACCTTTCCAGGAGCTAAAACTTTAGACTCAAAGTTCAGGGCTTTATTCCCTGAACTTGAGTCTTACTTATCAAATGAATCAACTATTCATTCCACAAATCGGGGATATGCTCATACCCCCGGGCTCTTTCCAGTACATGCTCGAATGGTTCAATTTCACCTGCGTGTACCCGGTAGAGCCGTTTTGATGTTTCCGATACAGCATCCACTAAATGGGGATAGGGCCGGTCGGTTACATCAATCAAGCCGCAGTTTAAATTTTCACCGTCATAGCTGCGCCCTGTTAAATCCTGGTCGGGCCACTGGAAATAGGAGGTTCCGATCAAACCCGGATGAGAATAAGCAGATTCGGTATAATGGCGGTAGGCAATTCCTCTCTCCTCCTGGGTATCCACCTGCCAAAGCGACTGTGACATCCCGCGATCCACCGTTCCAAAATGGTATTCCCCGATCATCAGCGGCATTTCGGTAATCTCCATAAACTCGTCCATCAACTCATGTGATGGGGCAAGGCTGTACGAGTTGAAGCTGAATACATCAAACACACCTTTGCATAATTCCAGCACCTCCGGCTGGGCTCCTCCCCCAAAACGGATTCCAAGGTTCAAGTGGCCGGGACTGTGCCGCTGCAGCGCTTCATCCACCGTTTCAATAAACATGCGGAAAGTTTGATGGACAAAGTCGACTCTTCTTTCGGGGGTGTCTTCCTCATCAAGATACCGTATGAGCTCCTGTTTGATGGGGCGATCATCACTTTCATCAAGAATCAGGTCAATCACCCTGAGTTCGATGCCCTGCCAGG
>SKYV01000099.1 GCA_007127745.1 Balneolaceae bacterium | reverse complement strand
TTTGCATCCGTCTGTTTATTAAGATCTGATCAATTTACAGTGCTCTAAAATAACCCTTTAGTACATTCTGTTCAAAAGTTAATCAGAAATTGTTGTTCTATTTTTGTCGAAATATCATTGTAATCGGAACTCCAGTAAAATCATATTCATCTCTGAGTCGATTTTCTATGAAACGTCTGTAGTTAGGTGGAAGTTCCTGCGGGTTATTCATAAAAAATTTAAAGACCGGCGGATTGAATTTCACTTGTGTTGCATATTGAATTTTTAACTTTTGTCCCCTTTTAACAGGCAGTGCTCTTTCCTTTAAAATTTTACCGATAAAATCGTTCAGTTTGGGTGTCGGAATTTTTTTCTTCCTCTCCTCGATCACTTTTTGAGAGACATCCAATATCTTTTCAATCCTCTGGCCGGTGAGAGCCGATATTGACAAAATCGGGATATAATCAAGTGTTTGAACTCTGCTGTAGATGTACTGTTCAAACTCTTTAAGTACATTGGTGGTTTTGTCAGGCACCAAATCCCATTTATTCAGAGCGATGATAATTCCTTTATTAAACCTTTCAGCTTCTCTGAGAATTCGTTTATCCTGTTCATCAAAACCCTGCATGGCATCCAGAATTAACACCACAACATCGGCTTCTTTGATCGATCGGTCGGTTCTGACCGTACTGTAAAATTCGATGTTCTCTCTAACTTTGGCCTTTTTTCTCAATCCCGCGGTGTCGATCAGGATGTAGGTATTTCCTTTAAATTGAAGCTTACTGTTCACTGCATCGCGGGTGGTACCAGGAATTTCGGTTACAATACACCGGTCATCTTTTAACAATGCATTCATCAGGCTGCTTTTACCAACGTTTGGCCGACCTACAAATGCTATTTTCGGGAGATCGGGTTTGCTGTCTTCTGGTACTTCTTCCGGGAGTTTTTCAACCACTTTGTCCAGCAACTCTCCTGTGCCAATACCGCTGATTGATGAAACCGGAAACAGATCCTCAAAGCCCAGGTTGTAAAACTCGTAACTTTCTAATCTCTTTTCTTCGTTATCGCATTTATTCACAACCAGAAGCACCGGTTTGTCCTGTTCGCGAAGAATTTTTGATACCGATTTGTCCAGGTCCGTCACACCCGTTTCCGTATCAACCACGAACAAAATCAAGTCTGACTCATCAATGGCAAGGTGTACCTGTTCGCGGATACCGGCTGTAATTACATCTTTTTCATCCGGTAAATAGCCACCGGTATCAATCACCGAAAAATTGCGGCCATTCCAGTAACTTTCGCCATAATGCCGGTCTCGTGTTACCCCATAATCATCATGAACAATAGCTTTTCGCCTTCCGATTAACCTGTTAAAAAGTGTTGATTTACCCACATTCGGGCGGCCTACTATGGAAACTGTTGCTGACATTTTTTTTGATTTCTAAATGATATTGAAACGATGATGTATTTTATTGGCTTTTACTGTAGAGTGTGACCGGATTTCTATTCTCCAACTGTAGAAAATGTTTATTAACTTAGCTCATTATATACATTTGCTGTGGTTGAACTCTTACACAAGTTAACAATTTTCAGAGAAAGCTAATGCTTGAAACACTCTACAATATTTTTGGATTTGCAGGTTCACTGCTGGTTTCTTTTTTCATCTTTATATTTTTTGTGTTTTGGATGGCCGGTGTAGCTGGTATCTGTTTGCGGGACAGGCCTCCAATGCGTCAATTTATCTTTTTTTCACTGGCAATTTTTGTTCCGGTTTATCCGGTATTATGGCTGATTGCAGACATGATAAAACAGAAAAAGGAACTTCGCAGACTCTGAAGTTTATTCCCTCTCCCCTTCATCAAGTACATTTTTATTCGCTTCTTCCAGTTCGTTAGCATTTTCTTCAACCAGCAGCCATGGTTCCAGAAGGTTTTTGGAGATATCATCAATAAAACGGGATGGATTGGTGAAATAATCTCCGTAACGGCTTTGAAAGAGTGCCGGATATGTGATAAAAAGTTGTTCCCTTGCGCGAGTTATGGCTACATAGAGCAGCCGCACTTCTTCATCCAACTGATCGGGATCGTCCAGCGCATAACCCGAAGGCAGGATACCATCCAGGCACTGAATCAAAAAAACGGTTTGCCATTCCAGGCCTTTGGCCGAGTGGATGGTACTTAAAATTAACGGTGACTCATCTTTTTTTGAGGTTTCTGTATCAATGGCTGTAGCTTCGATGGGATCAAGTGAAATTTCCTCAATCATGGATGCCAGCGAACGATATGTGCCAGAAATGTCTACAAATGTTTCCAGGTCTTTCATCCTTTTCGGGTGATCATCAAACCGTTTTTTACAATAAAATGCGTAATAATCTACCACTGCCTGCAGCTGTTCCGGTACCGATCCGCTGTATTTTTTGATCGCCTCAAAAAGCTGACTCAACGCTTTTAACTGTTTCAGATATTTTTCACTTGCATCGGGTGCCTGATCCGGCCGAAACGGATCCCCCTCCTTTTGAGCCCATGCAAAGAGATCTTCGGCCGTTTTTGGGCCGATTCCGTCTATCAGCATTAAAACCCTGTTCCACGAAATGACGTCTTTCGGGTTGATGTACACCCTTAAATGGGCCAGAACATCCTTCACGTGAGCTGCTTCGGTAAATTTTTGCCCACCATATTTGATGTAGGGTATATTTTTTCGATTCAGCATCACCTCAAGGTCGAACGAATCCCGCCCGTTTCTGAAGAGCACTGCCGTTTGATTCAGCTCATATCCCTGCTCTCTGAGGTTCAGGATCATTTGTGTGATGAACCGGCTCTGGTCATTCATATTGGCTGCTTTTACCAAACCAGGAAGTTCTCCCTCTTCCTTGGTAGAATAGAGTGTTTTTTCAAACTTTTCGCCGGCCTGTTTGATGATGTTGTTTGCCAGATCCAAAATTCGCTGGGTTGACCGGTAGTTCTCTTCAAGTTTGATGATGGTAGTATTTGAAAAAAGATCAGGAAAACGAATCATATTTTTGTGATCCGCTCCACGGAACGAATAAATACTCTGTGCA
>SKYV01000080.1 GCA_007127745.1 Balneolaceae bacterium | reverse complement strand
TTTTATATTCCAGAACCGTTTTATGAACCACCGCATCGGTACCGTTTTCATGCAGCTTGTTGAAATTCAGCCCGATAAATTTCAGGTATTCATGGCGGGCATGCTCCAGATAATTTTGATAAACCGCATTATTAACTACTCCTTGTGTATCGAGTTCATAGTCTCTTACTGTAAATTCAAGCTCAAAATCGTAATCCTGCATGGTCTTTTTTGTTCTAAACTTTTTTTTACTAGTCACTGCCGCAAGCGTCCGCTTGTGCCTTTAGTGCAATATACATGAATCAATTCTTTTCATTGTATTTGAATTTTTCGATTTATAAACCCGATCACTCGTGGTACGACTTAGAGGCATGCCACGAGTATTATTTCTCTTCATTCAGCCAATAATCGAACCAGCTTCGTTTGCGTTCCAGCCGGTCAACCAGCAGCCACGGCTCGCCCGTTCGGGAAAGCCCGTGTGAGGATCTTGGGTACCGTACAAATTCAACGGGAACCTGCCTTTTTTTGAGCGCTATGTACCACTGTTCGGCATCGGCGATGGGTGTCCTCCAGTCTTCCTCTCCATGAATGATGAGTGTTGGAGCCTTTACATGTTCAACGTAACTCATTGGCGAGAGATCGCGATACAGTTCCCGCTGCTCCCAGGGTTTTCCGAAAAATTCGAATTCAGTCAGCCACTGCACATCGGTGGTTCCGTACCAGCTCTCCCAGTTTGTGATGGAGCGGCTGGTGACCGCGGCCCTGAAGCGATCCGGGAAACGGGCGGTAAGCCAGTTGGTCATAAAGCCGCCGTAACTTCCCCCCGAAACGCCGATCCGGTCAGGGTCCACATCTGGATATTTTTCCAAAACAGTTTGAAGGCCGGTCATAAAATCTTCTTCATCCATTTTGCCCCATTGGCCTTTTGTAGCGTACATAAACTCATGTCCATATGACGAAGATCCACGCGGATTCGGATAAAACACAAACATGCCGGAGGCAGACAGGGTATGAAATGCCTGAAACCACGTGTTGCCGTAAGCCGTGTGCGGCCCGCCGTGGATTTTCATCACCAGCGGATAGGAACCTCCTTCTTCGTAACCAACTGGTTTGATGACCCAGCCCTGTATTTCGGTGCCATCCTCAACCTGCCAGTAAACCGGTTCGGCGGAATTTACCACACGTTCTGACATCCATTCGCCATTAAAATCGGTAAGCTGAATTTCACGACTTCCATCACTACGTGATACAAAAACCTCGGCCGGTGTAACCGCATCGGTTGAAGTGTAAGCCATAAAATTACCGTCTTCAGTTACGGAAATTGAAGAAAGTCGCCGTTCACCTTCTGTAATCTGCCGAACATCCCCACCGCTTCGGTTCACCTCAATTAAATGAGCATTTCCCCGAATTTGAGCAGAAAAGCGAATTTGGTTTCCGTCAGCACTCCAATGAATACCGCCGGGCTGCAAGTCCCAGCTTTCAGTCAGGTTCAGCGGTGAGCCGTTTGGAATTCCATCACGCCCTAATGAAACAATGTAAACATCGGTTTCGGCACCCCGCCCTGGCGTGTGTTGAAAGGCGAGATAGCGGCCGTCCGCAGAGAGGATTGGCGAGCTCTGGCTGCCTTCCATTTCCAGTAATTTTGACCACTCCAGAGTTTCCGTATCCACTGAATAGAGATTTCTGGTAAATTCCTCACTGTACTCATCATCTTCAAGCGGATCGCCTGAAAAATAGATTCTCCGGCCGTCTTGAGACCACTCAATTTCTCCGGCATGAAAAGAAAGATCAGTGATTATTTCCGCTTCACCGCCTTCCGCTGAAACAATGTGAATCTGCCGTTTCTTTTCTGTGGACGGATGAGGCAGCCAGTTTGTGGTTCCGTCCCGCTTGTATTGCATGTGGGTAATTACACGGCCATCAAACCGGGTGGAGTCGAGTGTTTGGGTGATGGCTTCGGGTGAAATCCAGCCGGCTCTATCGGGCCGTTCTTCATCGGAGTCCGGTTCATTGATAAATGCAATGGTTGAACCGTCAGGTGACCATACCGGCGCCCCCTCAACCCCTTCAATCGTAAAAGCTTCTCCGCCCGGAGCGGTTATTCGTATAAACCGAACGGACTTGTCATCATCCCGCCGCGATTGAATACCCAGCACTTTTCCGGCCGGCGACCAGCGCGGGTTTGAAGATTGAACAGACGGGTCGGTAAAACGGAACGGCTCACCATCAGGACGGCCATCCGACAGTTTCTGCAGCCATACTTCGCTGTGGCGGGAATTTTCATCTTCTTTTATGACCGTTTTGGTGAAAGCCACATAATCACCGCCAGGAGAAATCTCTGTTTGGCTCACAAATATGGTTTTATAATAATCTTCGGGAATTATGCCTTCCTGTGCTAATGATTGCGCATACAATCCAAGGCAAAGTATGATAGATAGAAATGATCCGATGCTCAGTTTTTTCATTCAATGATATATTAAATTGTAGTTTGAGAAGATAAAAAGTACGCTATGCAGTACTTATTTTAAACTTTAATTTGGCAATACTACCATCAGAATACACGTCATACCAAATTCAGAAAAGTTCATTTCATTTTTGTATAGCCGATCTTTCTGTTAATTTATGATACTATCAATTTTACTTAACCATACTTTTATGCTTATGAAACCGACATTCAGATTACTTACTTCGTTATTTTTATTTCTTTTTGTGATCTCTTCGTTTACGGCCTGCGCTCAGGAACAGGACACCGAAGAGCGGGAATGGGTGCCCGAAGACACCGAATTTTATGAGCCGGTTCCTCCGGTGGTTGAGGCTCAGGGTGGTTTTATTGATCCGCCATCCGATGCAACTGTTCTTTTTGACGGAACCGATTTTTCAGCCTGGAAATCTCTGGGCGGCGGTGATGTTGAATGGAGGCTGAATGACGACGGCTCCATGACTGTAGAACCCGGAACCGGCGACATTGTGACACGGGACGATTTTGGAAGTGTACAGCTTTATGTGGAGTGGCGCACTCCCGAGGAAATTGTAGGTGAGGGGCAAGGCCGCGGAAACAGCGGAGTTTTCCTGCAGCGGCGCTACGAGGTACAGGTATTAGACTCATATGAAAATGAAACCTACGTGAACGGAATGGCCGGAAGTATCTACAAACAGTATGCTCCGCTGGTTAATCCGGCAAGCCCTTCGGGAGAATGGCAAACCTACAATATTTTTTACGAAGCTCCCGAATTTGACGAAAATGAAGAGCTGGTAACACCGGGTTTCATCACCGTTATATGGAACGGAGTTGTTGTGCATCACAGAGCCGAAATTCAGGGACGCACACTTTACATCGGTCCTCCCGATTATCCTGCCCACGGCCTTGACGGAATCAGGCTCCAGGATCACGGCGACCTTGTAAGTTTTCGGAACATCTGGGTGAGAGAACTTGATGATACTCCGGTCTGGGGTTATTACGACTGAGGTCAACCCCTCATTGATACCAAAATATAAAGTGCCCGAAGCTTAATTGGCCAGAAATGGTTATTACTTTCATTTGTAAAATTTTATGCCCTGTTTGGGAGTTATTATACTAAACAGGGCATAAAAATGGAGGTGGATTATGAAAAGGACTTTTTTAACCATTCTGATTTTGCTGTTGGCCACGCTTATGCTGTCAGCCCAGGCCAAATATGAAGTTACGCTGTCCGGCCTCGACCAGGTTCCGCGCGTAAACACCCCGGCTATGGGGTTTGTTGAAGTATGGGTTGAGTCGGACACTCTTTACGTTAGCGGTACATTTGAAGACCTCAGGGGCCATTACTGGGCGGGCCACATTCAATATGGGCGAAAAGGAGAAACCGGGCATCGCCATTTCCGATTGAAACCAACCGACTTAAATGAAGAAAAAAACAGCGGCAGGTTCGATCCGGAAGAGAACAAATTTCCGCTGAGAGCTTCTCAAAAAGAGGTACTGAAAAATGGGCATTTTTATATAAATATTGCATCCAACCGCCATCAGCAGGGAGAAATACGCGGACAAATCCCACCGATGTAAATGGGTTTCAAAGTAAACCTGTTTATATCATAACATTTGCTAATTAATAACCAAGTTAAATCATTTTAAAATTATGACTATTTCAATCGTTGGTGCATCTGGCCAAATTGCACGATTGCTTCATCCCATCTTAATTGAAAAAGGCCACTCCGTTCGCGGAATCATCCGCAAACCTGAACAATCCGGTGATTTGAATAAAATGGGGATTGAACCTGTTATTGCCGATGTTGAGAAATTGGCCGATATCAGCGATGCCGTAGGTTATGCAGACGCTGTGATTTTTGCTGCGGGCGCCGGTCCCGGAAGCGGTGCTGAACGCAAATGGACTATGGATCGCGACGGAGCCATCAAGCTGATTGAAGCAGCCCAAAAGAACGGCATCAACCGTTATCTGATGATCAGCGCCATGGGGCTGGAAACGCCCAGGGGAAATGAGGTTTTTCAGACATATCAGCAAGCAAAAGCACAGGCTGATGAAGCCCTTCGAAACAGCGGGCTGGATTACACCATCGTAAAACCAGGACGGCTGACCAACGAACCCGGCACCGGTAAAATATCGGTAGGAAAATCCCTGGATCGCGGTGAAATCCCGAGAGAAGATGTAGCCTCTGTTCTGGCCGAAATTCTTGAAATGCCTGAAGCCATCGGCAAAGAGTTTGATCTGCTTTCCGGCAACCAGCCTATCCGACATGCACTCGAAGAATTTGTTGGCTCATGAAATTTCATCAACCTGAAAGAAAACATAAACAATAGTAACATTCTGTCAGGTTACTCCAATCAGGCTATTGCGGCCGAAGTACTATATCCACAATTTCGCCGGGGGTAAGCCGAAGGTCTCCAGTGTCTGTGATGGGTACTTTAACCGGAAGTCCGCTTTCAAACATAGCGCCGGGCCGCTGCAACTGTCCGTCCATTACCTGTACGTGGCCGCCAATTTGTTCAATCTGAGAATTGAAAAAAGCACGGCCGGGTTTACGGGTTCGCACCTGAACTTTCATGCCGGCTTCTGGTTCTATAGTAAATGGCTGACGGAAATAGCCAACAATGTGTGATGGATCTCTGGATTCGATGTGTAAAATCTGATCTCCCGCACGGGCATATTCGCCGGTTTTCAGGTTTACCGAGCTAATCACACCGCTCATGGGAGCATAAACCGGAATCGGGGCTGATTCGGCCAGCAGGGCTTCCATTCGCTGCTCCTGTACTTTGATGGCCGCCAGAACAGGATCACGGTCTGCACGAGTGTGATAGCCTGTAAACTCCTCAAGTTCTTCGATACGTTCAGACAGATAACCAACCAGCTCCCGGTATTCCTGCACCTGTACGCTCAACAGATCGAGCGTGGTTCTTGCCATTTCATATTCCTGTTCGGCAACAAGGTCCCTCTCCCAAAGCTCGGCTACTCTGCGAAAATCGGCCTCGGCCTGACGCTGCTCCAATTCGGTTCTGGCAAGAGAAATCCGCGTATTGATCTCTTCAATTTTCAAATCTTCAAGATCCATGCGGGTGCGCTGTTCACCAGTAACAGGCTCGCGGTTTTGTTGAATCAGTTCAATTTCCGAGCGGATTACATTGAGCTGAGCATCCAGCAGCAGGCTGTCTTGCCGCATAACCTGCCCGAGAAGCTGCCCTTCTTCTACAACATCAAACGGGTCGGCATGAAAGTTGATGAGAATGCCGTGATCCGGACTCGATACAGATGAACTGTCTGCCACAACCACGCCGATCATTCCGGGAGAGGCGACTTTATCAGTCCATAAAAATGCAACAATAACACCCACTCCTATAAACACCAGAAATGGCAGCACCCGGACCCGTAATTCACGAATCCATTGTTTAAGCGGGATGGGGATTGGTTCGTAGGTTTTACTCATAACTTATATCTCCGATTCGTCTTCTGCGCGAAGGCTGCTTACGCCGGAAACGCCATCAACCCTCCTCACTTCATCCAGCAAAAGATCTACCCGGTCGGGATCCCGAAGCAGCAGTCTGTAGGAAAGATGAGTTTTTTCGCCCTCATCACCCGAACGCTGTGAAGCCAGTTTGGCCCTGATAGCATGGCGTTTAAAAAACTGTTGTAGATTTTCAAGCCTTGAAAGAGGCAGTGCCCACTGAAGGTTCAGAATCAAATCATATCTCTGGCGTGCGCCGAAATTGGTAAACCAGATAAATACAAGAGCTGTCCCGGCAACCAAAACACCAATCAGCGCGGTTGTAAACTTTTGAGTGCCACAAGCCATCCCAATCACAATCAGCGAGAGAATATAGACAGTATCGAGAGTATCGCGCAGAATATTTCTGAAACGCACGATGGCAAAAACTGCCAGAAGGCTGAATGCGGTAACCAGATTATTATCGAGTACCATCATTACCAGTGCAACCGTAATGGGAATGATGATAAGTGAACTCACAAAATTTCTGGAATAGGAGAGCCCGGAGTGTGTGTACATATAAATCCAGGCCAAAAGCTGTCCACTCATATATGCAAGAAGAAGTGCAAGAATTAGAGTAGGCAGGTCTGTTGGCAGGGGTGCGGTATCACCAAATTGTAACCAATCGTTCATATCAAATCAGATTAAAAGCATTTAGGCCATTTCAATTTTTTTGAACTTCAGGTTTTCCACACTGTCCACATATTTGGCTGCAGATTGCTGCCTTACATGATAAAGCTGGGTAAATTCCTGAAGCCAAAATGGAAAACGGTCGGTAAATTTCAGTTCAAGAATTACTGTATCACCAAAAACCGGCAGATAATTGGGCATATCTTCCCTCAGTTCGTACGATACATGCGGGGTGCTTTTCACGAATCGATCGAAGGTAACACGCACGGCGTTGGAATCTTCAAGTTCATACGCTTCCCGAAAATAGGTGACATGCATTTTTGGTGTGGCCTGAAGCTGATTTTGCAAATAACTGAAATAGTTGAGTGCTTCGAGTTGATCAGGAGATTTGTTCACCAAATGATTGTACGTGGGAAGCTGCCCCAAAAGCAGATCTTTAACTGCATGACGGTACACTTTGGCCCTTTTTTTTTGAATAACTTTATTGTAGCGCCGCTTTACTTCAAAATAAACCGGCGTGTCTTCAGATTCGTAATACCGAACACGCAATTTGAACCGGTTTCTGTCGCCATTTACAGTGTCCTGGTACGTTTTCAGGTTTTTGGAATCCAGATAGAGGCTATGCACAGGGTACGAACGGTTCGGCCTTGTTCGGCCATACGTATCGCAATGCAGATAGTCCTGAACGAAATATCGCATTTGCTGAGCTTTCGCTTCGCTGATTCGGTATTTCATCTCGAATCGCTGCTTCTGGACTTTATCTTCCATAGTAGATTCGCACAAATTAATGTGCAGCTTTTTTAAAGGATACCATCAGCAGAAAAGATTCCTGTAACTAAACGCTGATGTCCCGATTTTTGACACTGTTTTTTAACGGCAATCTTTACATTGTGTAAGATTACAAGTTAGCAAGCAGAGCGAAAAAATGCAGGGTATTTTTTCACTCATTATAATTCATCATTTACAACCAGAAATTGCAAGATTTCTGCAAAACCATTTTCACAAAATCAGTCCTATTTTATCACAACCATTTTGCCGGTTTCCGAGAAATCATCGGAGGTAAACTGATACAGGTAAACTCCGCTGGCATATCCGGATGCATCCACGTGAACACTATGGCGGCCTGCCCGGGCTTGGCCTTCTTCTACTGTGGCTATGAAGCGGCCATCAATTGTATAGAGATCGATGCGAACATTTTGATCAGACGGCAGATCATACCGGATGGTCGTGTGCGGATAAAATGGGTTGGGATAGTTTTGAAACAACCGGAATTCCTGAGGCGGCCCGGTCGGCGCACCAAGCAGTGGCTGAGATTCTACCCTGATGGATGAGATACTGAGTTTAGCCCGCTGATTGTTCTCCTCATCCACTTGTTCGCCGGTATAGTAATATCTCCAGAACAGTTCCAGATTTGGCTGATCTTCGGCATCCGGTGGCAGCAATACCGGGCCGAGCTGTGCGGAATGGCCAGCCTGTTCGTGCCGGCGATATTCGGCCGGATCACCCCAGCTATCCAGTACATCACGAAACGGATCATCGGGACCCGTTCGGTACTGCAGGCGTACGTGATACACTCTCGAATTTGGCAGCACAGTACCTCCCGTCCATTCTACAGAAATGGAAGCCTGATCTTCGCTGTTAAGTGCCAGGATGGCCCCACCGAGACGCCTCCCCGGATAACCCGGATTTCCATCGAGATTCGACGTATTAATAAAGGCAAAACCATCTTCTCCCAATCCGTTGATACGTGTCCGGGAATCGAGGTCGAAAGCTCCGAAGCTGTAGCCGAGGATTTCGGAATCAAGCCCCGGCTCGGTTTGTTGCATATACACAAACGTCATTTGGGGCGGTGCTGTGCCGGGCTCAGCGTCTGCAGGCCAGGAGTGAAATTCGTAGGGATTGTTGGTGAGGTGATGCGGCTCCAAAACCGGGCTTTCAGTTGGTTCGGTTATGTGGATGGCCGATATGTTCAGCTTCGTCCGCTGGCCACTATCCTCATCCAGTTGTTCTCCGGTGTGATAATATCGCCAGAGCAGTTCAACACGCTCCTGACCGATAACATCTCCGGGAAGTGCCACCGGCCCGATAAATTCCGAATGTCCTTCTTTTTCATTGCGAAGATATTTAACCGGCTCACCATACTCATCAAGCAGGTCCTGAAAATCTCCTTCACTGCCGATTCGGTACTGCAGGCGAAGATTATATGCCCGCGAATTGGGCCGAACCGTGCCCGCTTCAAAGCCGACCTCCACACCGGAAATATTGCGGGTGTCGAGGGCGAGGATTGCACCGCCAAGCCGAGTGCCCGGATAACCGGGATTACCGTCGGGATTGGATGTGTTGATGAAGGCAAATCCGTCTTCACCGAGCCCGTTAATGCGCGTTCTGGAATCGTGATTATAGGCACCGAATGTTAGGCCCGAAACACCGGCATCCAATCCCGGATCGCTTTCACTCATAAAAACAAAACCCATCGATTGCGGGAATGTATCGGCCGGTTCGTTCTCATCCCATTCAGAAAACAGATAAAGCCCTTCGGAAACCGGGTAAGGTTCAATTTCAGAGATAAGGCGTTCCTCAAAAACGGCGGTAATATGGCTGATTTCTCCCGTGTTGATTGAAATCTCCTTCTGGTAAAAGTGTTCATCGCCGGCCTCCCAGTGAGAGAAACGAAACCCGAAATGTTCATGAACGGTGAGTGTGACGGGAATTTCACTGAAGTAGATCCCGGTCCACGGGTATGGTTCACCGGAAATTCCGGGAGTAGATGGGAGCAGGTCTGTCCGGTTAATTTGAACATAACCGCGATCCGGGTTTGAAACATCAACCGTCAGCGGCGCATCATTACCTACCGGCCAGTGGTCTTTGATGTGCTGGCGAAGATAATCCGGCCGGTCATTGGCATAATGATGCATTCGCTGAACCCAATTGTTCCAGTTCCGTTCGCTGCCATGATTGCGCCATCGGCTGATGTGTTCGCCGATTTCCGGTTCCAGCGGTGCTTTCAGACTGTCAATGACGGCAGAAACCCGTTCTGCAGAAAACGCCGTATTAAGATGGTCTGAAATGGTGTTAACCAGTGATTCAAAAAACGTTTGGTTTTCAAGCAGGTTCCGGAATAGCTGATTGGGCCAAATCTGGTTGTTTACAGGGCTTCGCTCGGCAATTATCCATTCAATCATATCGAATGTTGCATCGGTGCTGTAGCCCAGGGAGCGGTCCACATCATACAAAAACCACCGCCACCGGCCGTCGAGGCCTTTGGGAGCATCGGGATTGTAGGGAACCGAATATCTCCAGAAATCAATATTGTTGTGCGGCCAGTCGGAGTTTCCGTAATAGATTTGAGCGCTGTAATAATCCAGGTAATTTTCAACATCCATCCGGGTTTTGATTTCCTCAAAGTTTGCCGGGTCGGACATATCCCGATTGACGATAAAATTGCGCATGCTCACATAATGACTGTTGCTTCCTTCTTTTGCTGTTGTGGCATAGGTAAGAATATCCACATTGTCGGGATCGAGTCCGTACACTCTTTCGAGATAATGCTGATCGAACCGCTCACGAAAGTTATGAATGCCCCAGTACTCTCCGTTGATGAAAACCACGGTCGGCCGGTATGCCTGGATGTCCAGATTGAGATGGCTGAGCAAAGCCTGCGCGGCGGCATCCATAAACATGGTGAACCCGAAATCGTTGCCCGAATTGCGCAGAATCAGGCGGTTGTAGCTGTCGTAGGGCTGATCAGGAAAAACCGGATAGTTGAAACGGTTGTCGCCATAAATATTTCGTGCATAGAGGCGAAGGCTTTTTTGAGGAAACCTGCGGGTAAATCCGCCGTGGATGCGAAGGCCCAATCCCTGGCTCCATACTGGATTTCCGGTTTCGTCAAAAAATTCGAGATAGCCGGGGCGTTCCCACTCCTCCCCCCGCTGAACGTAATTTCCGGTAGCGTGATCTCCGGTTCTGTGAGTTCGTCCCGGCACGTAGATGCCCTCATCATGGCCAAAAAGGTTCAGGCTGTCGGTTGCGATGGAGACCACCGGCAGTTTGTAGGCGTCATTTCCCTCCGGAAATACAAAATAGGAGGATGTGGCTGAGGACGGCCAGGCGCCTGTTTTAACAGCTTTCACCCGAACAACGGTGCCTTTTCTTTGATTGGGCTCCGGCTCCATCCAGGCACGGGAGCCGCTTGGGATAAAATTGGTGGGTATGGCAGAGAAATTATTAGGTTCGGTGGTTTTGTCACGAATTGAAATCGGGCCGGATAGAATTTCTGAATCTGTCGTCGGCTCCGAGCCGTTTGTTGTGAAATAAAGCGTTACATCCGGATCGGGATGGGTGATTTCAAGGTCAAACCCGGAGGTGTAAAATCCGGGCTGATGGGAGAACACGGGCGGCTCAAGCAATTCGCTGATGCTTTCTGTGGTGTTGGGCCCGCCCGGAGTGGGTTTATCAAAATAGACCCAGTCTCCCGTGCCGTCGGGCTGGCGGCCGATGGAGATATCGGTGGGAATTTCGGTAGGCGGCAGCTCGTCGATGCGGGTACTGTCGGTGCGGATTAACAAGACTTCTTCTCCATCTGAATCGATGGCAAAATTGGTGTGAAGCTCCCTGCCGGGATCTGCCCGGTCTTTGTTGGATGCCCAGATCAGCATAAACTCACCGGCGCCAATGGTTGTGTCGGGTAAAACCCAGCGGAAGGGATTGTCGTAATCATCCGAGAGGCCGAAGCCGGAGAGATTTATTGGTTCATCCCCGAAATTGTAAATTTCAATCCAGTCGGGATAGTCACCGTCTTCATCAGCGATCGTGGCGTTATTGGACGCCATAATTTCATTCAGTACAACATTTTGTGAGAAAACATCGCTGAAAAGTAAT
>SKYV01000084.1 GCA_007127745.1 Balneolaceae bacterium | reverse complement strand
TTTTGTTTTCAATAATCTTGAGAAATAACGACTGTTCTGTTGTTCTGTGTTTATGATTCAGAAATCCCTTCAGAGAATGAGTTAGACCCAGGGACTCTGATCACTGGCCGAAGCAATTTTTGCGGCATCAATGGCAATCACCAGCTCCTCGTTGGTCGGGATTACCATCACATCTACTTTGGAGGCGTCTGTGCTGATTCTTTCCGTCTTCCCAGGGACAAGTTCATTGTTTTTCTGCTCATCAATTTCTATACCCAGGTGGTCCATCTGTTCCAGGGCCTTTTTCCTGACAAGAGGTGAGTTTTCGCCTATTCCGGCTGTAAAAATCACAGCATCACACCCGTTCATAACGCCCATGTAGGAACCAATATATTTTTTTATCTGATAGCAAAAAACGTCAATAGCCTGCTGGCAGCGACGGTCTCCGTTTTTTGCCTCGGAAATCAAATCTCTCATATCACTGGCATAACCGCTGATACCCAGCAATCCACTGTGTCGGTTTAGCATAGCATGCAGACTGTTGAGCTGAAGCTCCTCTTTTTCCACGATGTAGAATAAAATTGACGGGTCGAGATCTCCACTGCGAGTGCCCATTACCATTCCGGAAAGAGGAGTAAAGCCCATGGATGTATCTATAGATTCTCCGCCTTTAATTGCTGAGATGGAGGCACCATTTCCAAGATGACAGGTAATGACGTTGGTTTTACTTTTTGATTTTTTTCTGAGTTTGTAGTATTGCCGGCTCACAAAATAATGAGAAGTTCCATGGAAACCGTAACGGCGTATTTTGTGCCTTCTGTACAGCCGGTTGGGTATGCCGTAAAGGTAGGCATGAGGTGGCAGAGAGTGGTGGAAAGCCGTATCAAAAACGGCAACATGCGGAATATCAGGCAAACGATCCTGTGCGGCTTCAATACCTTTCAGGTTTGGGGGATTGTGCAGCGGGGCCAGATCAAAAGCCTGTTCGATAGCTTCTTTAACCACATCGTCAATCAGCACAGAATCTTTAAACATTTCACCACCGTGCACCACCCGGTGCCCTACAGCCTTGATGTCAGAAATATCTGAAATAATTTCATTGTCCGAGCTCAGCAAAAAATTCATAATTTCCTGCAGCGCCTCACTATGGTTGGCAATGACCTTCGTGTCTTTTGATGACTCTCTCCCGGCGGGCTCATGTTTTACGATGGATGTTACCGCTCCGATTCGTTCTACAACTCCACGGCAAACTCCCATTTCATCAGTTGTTTGAATTAGATCATATTTTACGGATGAGCTCCCGCAGTTTATTACAAGTACAAGCATGTTTTTCTTATGTAAAATGAAGATTTTATTTATTGTTTTTGTTGCCTGAAAAATACAGAAAATGGTGTTTATAAACGAGAAAACAGACGAGGAAATAATGGATTAATGATTTATTCCCGGTTTGGAGGATCAGACTGTATGATCAGGAAGTATGTGATGGGCTAAAACCGATTATCGCTTCTGGTTTTAATTAGCGGCGAGAGCAGATGATCCAATCCGTTGGTTTTTATTTCGTACATCGTTGCCAAATACTGGCCAAGAGATCCGCCGGGAAAACCGGTTCTGTGAAACCATTCCAAATAATGAACCGGCAGGTTTGTGATAAACCACCCCTTATATTTTCCAAAAGGCATTTTGGCATTCACAAGTTTTATTAAAAAGGTTGAATCAGCATTCATTTACAATAGCGATATTGATACGGCAATAAACTGCCGCCATTCAATAGTTCATGAAAAAAGGCACACTCTTAAACCAAAAGAGTGTGCCTTTTATGGGTCAAAAAATAACGGCTGCTTCAGAAGCGGAATTCGGCAGCTACCGTTGAACGAATGGGCATTTCTTCTTTTGGAAGAATATAGACGTTGCTGCCCCGCTTAAATCCTGTAATGGAAAGCCAGTTCAGAAGTTCAACATCATTTCCATTCGGATTGTTAGTGTATTGAACGGTGTGGTTGTCTTCATCATAAAAACCCCATTTCTTCTCCCCTTTGGAGATAAAAATATTCTGGGATTTGCCCATGACTGTAGCTTCCACAATTTCACCGAGATTGTTTGAGAATTTTTCATTTGAAGCTTCCGAAAACTTATCGAGTGATTTGTACATGTCACTCAAAAAGTAATCCTTTATAATTTCCCAGCCTCTGTCTTTCAACTCTTTCTCACTCAGTTCATCGGGATTTCGGTTAATTTTTGTATCCAAAACCCGCTTGTAGCTGTTTATTTTGCTGTACAGGCTAAGGTTTTCGGTCAGCCCGACCATAATAACGGGATCTTTTATCCGCTTCAGCGTTTTGGTGATTTCTTTTTCAACTTCCCTGAAAAACATTTCCACTACCACCATTTTGTCTTCTTCATTGGCGTTGTGGCCAAAGTACATCGCCTTTTGAGGCTGCGCTCCCGAATGAAATTGCAGCTGTTTTTGGGGATCCACTTCAAGATAATCCTCAATGGATGTAACAATTTCCGGTGGCGTAATATCATGTACAAAGTTTCTTGTGCATCGCAGCAGGCGAAGGTTCTGGCGGCTTACTGCAAGCACCGTAAAGGATCCGTCCATACTGGTCATCGGCAGCAACGGGGTAATTAAGAAGTGATCATTCACAAACACCTGCTCTTCTACCTTATAAGGGAGTTTGTAAACATCGAATGAGTCTTCGGTAATATAGACGGCCAGGCCCCGATCTACATGCGACCAGAACAGCGGCTTGTCGAGCAGTTCTTTTGCGGGTTTCAGAAAGCTTTCTGCATATCCGTTTTTGGATATTTTCTTTTCTATTTTTTTTGATGCTTCTGCTAACAGGTTTTTAAATCGAATAGGATCTTGTTTGGATTCTTCTCCTTTTTTGTGGGTTGGCAGAGTTATGGTTACTAAAACTTCACCACTGTTATTTATCAGATTTTGAATCGTTTTTTCGCTTACCATCTTAATGAGTCCTATTACTTTAAGTTGACATGTGCTTACTATTAAAATAAAAAATTTCTGCCATCAAAGGTTCCGTATTATTTCCTGTTTTTAAAAATCGTACGATAACCGCTAATATTGTGAAACAGA
>SKYV01000248.1 GCA_007127745.1 Balneolaceae bacterium | reverse complement strand
CTTTTGTACCAAGTGTAGGGTCTGTTTTTGCCAACACAACATAAATATGGCCAACCGATCCTTGAGTGATGAAAATTTTTGTTCCATTCAGTATCCAGTTATCTCCGTCTTTCGATGCTGTGGTTTTTAAACCGGATGCATCACTGCCAGAGCCGGGTTCGGTGAGGCACCAGGCAGCCAGTTTTTTGCCTGAAGTCAGCTCAGGCATGTATTTCTTTTTTTGTTTATGATTTCCCGCAAGAGCAATGTGTCCGGTTCCCAGTGATGTGTGAGAAGCAACTGTTAAGGCAAGCGAGGCATCCCAGCGGGCAATCTCTTCAATGGCCAAGCAAAAACTGATGGTGTCAAATCCGGCACCGCCATATTTATCATCGTGATAAATCCCAAGCAAGCCCTGGTCGGCAAGCATGTTTACAATGTCGTGAGGAAACTCTTTTTTTGCATCTCTTTCGATGACGGTAGGGGCTACATGCCGCTCCGTAAAATCGCGAACACTGTCGCGGATCATTTGGTGATCTTCGGTTAATTCAAATGAGAGGTCGTTGGTTCGTTCAAGCAAAGTTAAATTCATTCTTGGGTTTAATATTAGGTTTGGCTGGAAACGCTTCCAAAGATATAAATTTTTACGGCAAATCGAATAAAAGATCTGCAAAAATAAACACTTTTTACGGTGCTTGAGGTTGGATTTAGAGATGAAAAATTATGTGAACTGGCAAATTAGCTTTTATCACAGATGTAGAGCGTTTTGAATAGTCTTGAAGTTTTAAAACAGTATTCTATTGATGATCATTTAACTTTTTAACCGTAATTCCAGGTTACACCACGGCCGATTTCCGGATCGGGAAATTCCCAGCTCACCGCTCCCTGGTCGCAGGCGTACATACAGGTGCCGCACTCGATACAGTCTTCCACCTGAAAATGGACCTGTCCCTGTTCATCCATTGTGTAACATTTGGCCGGACAAACGTACGTAGTGCACTTATGAGGACAGACCGAGTTGCAAATGTCCGTATCCACTACAATATGCGGTTTGATTTCTGATTTCGCTTGATTCCGGTAACTGACAAGCCCGAGCTGCTCGGGGAGGGTAAGGAGTTTCATTGTGATGAGTTGTTCTTTTTTAGGGTTTATTTCTTGTAATTGATTCAATTTTAATAAAGAAGAGTTGACAGTTGACATTGGGCAATTGACAATTCTTTTATTAATAACATGTTTCTAATCTGAGTTTTTCCGTTGGTAACGTTCTGGGTTTTGGATCATATGATTAAGCAATTTGCCAATTTCTTCCGACCGTGTTCGGATTTCCAGATTTTCTTCTTGTGAGATATATCCGCATGCGAGAGCAAAATCCATAGAAATTTGAGTCTCAGTATTTTCCATATCGGCATCACTTATCTTACTGATAAAATGATTTGGTTATCGCCGTTTTCTGTAGCCTTCCCCGATTGATCTGCAGACTGATCTGGAAGATCTCCTGACCTGATCAGTTAATGCATATTTTTCTTCAGGTGGAAACTTCTTTGTCAGCTCAAACACAAACATTGCCAGGTTAAAGGCCTTCTTATAAACGGTTAAATCCCTGAAGTTTTTTGCCATGTCCTTAGTGCTTAAATTGATGTAATTTTGATATCAAACTCATAAAAGTTGACAGTAAACAGTTGACAATTTTATAACTGATATTAAATTTAAAAAAAAAGACCATCTTTCAATTCTAAAGTTGTCAACTGTCAATTGTCTACTGTCAACTGAAAGTTTCTTTTCATTTCTGCTCTATACCCTCTGCCTCACAAAGCCCTCGACCCTTTCCAGCCCAGCTTCATCAGTTCAAGATAGGAGGAGTGTTTCTTCACGGATTCCCCAAACATGGTTCGTGCCTTTTGAGTCGGTTCGTTTTTAATGCTGAAGAAATTCCGTCCGAAATCGCAAATCAGGTTTGGCATTTTTTGGGTCATTACCGGATCATGCAGCAGATGGACGGCATCCTGAAAGTTGTTGATATCTTTCATCACGTAACTGTCATCCAGGGTATTCTGATATTGCTTCATTTTTTCTTCACCGTAGTTTTCTGCCTTTTTTGCTTTAACAATAGTTTCGGCGGCAATAATACCTGAACGCATCGCATAATCCATTCCCTGGATCGCTTTGCCGGCATTCATCAAAAGGTTTGCTGCTTCACCGCAGATTAAGAGGCCATCTTTGTACAATTTTTTCGGCATGATTCGCTTATCGCCCGAAGAAACCACATGGGCTGAATATTCAACCACTTTACCACCGTGAATCATATCGGCGATGGCGGGGTGTTTTTTGAACGTATTGAGAATTTCGTATGGCTCTTTTCCTTTTTCCCGCAAATCCTTCAAACCGAGCACCAGCCCAATGGATACAGAATCTTTGTTGGTGTACAGAAACCCGCCCCCCTCAACACCATCGGTGGCAAACCCGACAAATTCGTTACTCATGCCGCTCTTTCCGCGAAGCTGAAACCGATTTTCAAGGACATCCTGATCAAACCGGATCACCTCTTTAATTCCGGTGAGTATGTGATCGGCGGGTACGTAATCATCCTGCAAACCTACCTGGCGGGTTAACAGATTATTCACTCCTTCTGCTATAATCACAGAATCTGCAAAAAACTTTTCATCACCGGTGCGGATGCCCACGGCTTTGCCATTTTCCAGAAGCACTTCTTCAACAAGAATATTTGGCGCGATAAAGGAATCCATTGCAAAATCACTTTCTTCTATCGCTTCCTGAACTTTATCGGCCAGCCAGCGGTCAAATTTTGATCTCAGTACCACCACCCCGGTGTAAGGGGTTTCGTTGAAATGGGATGATTTGAAATCTACAGAGAAAGTGGATTTATCATCCATAAATGTCAGCCGCCTGTGGTTGATGAACCGGTCCCAGCCGGCATCTTCTTCCCAATAATTGGGAACCAGTTTGGCGAGGTCACTGCCCCAAAGCACACCGCCGGATACGTTTTTCGAACCGGGAAATTCTCCCTTTTCGATCAGAAGAAATTTCATGTTATTCCGGGCCAATGTCATAGCAGCGGCAAGCCCGGCAACTCCGGCGCCAACAATGATACAATCAAATTTTTCGTCCATATAAGGCAGGTTTAGTGAAAAGGTAAAGAGCAAAAGTGAATAATTTCATTCCAACTTCTACCTTTTCACTTTTCACTTTTCATTTTTTTCAGTTCATCAATAAATGGTGGCAGTACTTTGTAGAGGTCGCCCACAATTCCATAATCGGCAATATCGAAGATGGGGGCGTCGGGATCTTTGTTGATGGCCACAATTACCTTGCTGTTGATCATGCCGGCAACGTGCTGGATGGCGCCCGAAATCCCGATTCCGATGTAAAGCTGTGGTGATACCACTTTTCCTGTTTGCCCGATTTGCAAGCTGGGATCATAAACTCCCGATTCGGTAAGAGCACGCGATGCACCGACTCCGGCACTCAAAACTGAAGCGAGATCATCAATCATTTTCAGGCCTTCGTCATCCTTCACCCCGCGGCCTGCGGCAATCACCGTTTGAGCCTCAGAGAGATCAATTTTGTCTCCGGTGGCGCCAATAATCTCTTTCAATGTGGCTTTCAGGTCGGCTTCATCAAACGAAAACGAGATTGTTTCAACTGAAGCATCCGACGAAGACTCCGCTACATCATAAGAGCCGGATCGGACTGTCAATAGAACGGGGCTTCCTTTAGCTTCAACTGCCGAAATAATCTTGGAAGCCATCACCGGCCGCTTGGCTTTCACACCGTTGTCAGTCAGTTCAAATTCGGAGACATCGGCCAGTGCAGGTGCATTTTGATTTGCAGCCAGGGCTCCGAGTATATCTTTTGAACTTTCCGTGGAGGCAAAGGCAACCAGCTGTGGGTTGATCTGTTCGATGGAAGCAGAGAGAGCTTTCAGCAGCGGCGCATTGATATGGTTTTTAAAAATGGGATCCTCCATGGTGTAAATTGCATCAGGCCCGTGCAATTTTAACTTTTCCGCGGCTTCCGATGTTTGGTCACTGATGATTAGTGCGGCTGATTGAAATCCGTGCTCAGCGGCCAGTTCATTGCACCTCGAAAGTACTTCAAGTGAAGATCGTTTGATGTTTCCGTTGGTAACAGAAATATAGGTCAGTAGTGTACTCATGATGTTGATCGAAATTCGTTTATCGTTTAAATGACATTTTCTTTGGTATCCAGCAGTTGTGCTATTTCCCGTGCTATTTCATCGGGTTCTCCCTCATACTTTTTACCGGGTTTGCGGGCAGGTTTTTCTTCAAAAGAGAGTATCCTGGTTTTTATTTGGTCTTCAGAAATTTCCACACCCAAATCAGCCAGGGATAACGTTTCAACCGGTTTTCGTTTGGACTGCATAATGCCCTTCAGGTTGGGAATGCGTGGTTCGTTCATGTCGTTTGAGCAGGTAACCAGAGCTGGTGACGGCAGTTCGATGATCTCTTGTCCGCCATCTCCCTGTCGTTTAACGGTCAGAACGTTGCCTTCAAGGTTCAGGCCAACAGCATTTGTGGTGTAGGGGAGATTTAAAAATTCAGCCAGCATCGAGCCGGTGAGGCCGGCATCGGTATCCTGTGCCTGTTTTCCACAAAAGATATACTCGTACTCTTTGTCTTTAAAAAATGCTGAAAGTGTAGATGCGAACGAATACGAGTCGGGTGCTGTGTCATTATCAATGAGAATGTGAGTAGCTTTATCGGCGCCCATGGCCAGTGCTTTACGAATGGTTTCTTTGGCTTTTTCGGGGCCGATCAGTACCACTTCAATTTCTCCGCCGTGTGCTTCTTTCAGTACCAGCGATTCTTCCACAGCAGATGCATCATATGCATTTAGAATATTTCTGTCGGCGTCCTGTATCAGTTCGCCGTCTTTAATTTGAAGGGGAGCATTTACATCGGGTACCTGCTTAATACATACGTAAATTTTCATGCTTGATGGTGTTTTGTCTGTAGGTTTGGAAACGCTTTTTTCAATTCATGGCAATATACAAAACATGAAATAAAATTCACTATTCAGATTAAGATAGGAGAGAAGGATTACGACAATCGGATGAGGTTTCAGGCGGATAGCCTTAATGTATACCTCACCCTTTTTTTGATTTAATTTCCGGAGGGCTGGATGTCGTCATCAGATGCTGCAGTGGTGTGTGTATCTTTTGTTTGACCACCAAACTCTTTTGCCCGGTTTACCAGTTTTTTGAATTCACCGGAGACGGACTGAAGGCGTTCATCCCACTCTCGATTCACTTCAACACCCTCAATGGCCTGGTGATATGTGACCAGTGTATAGGCAGTGGCAAATGGCTCAAATACCGCGCGGATAATCAGCTGTGTTAAAAGCAGTACCGCTACAATGGTGATGAGCTGAAACCAGATAGCGTCAAACATCAGCATTAAAATCACTCCGGGCATGCCCAGCAAAATCAACAGGCCGATGAAGAGCGCACGGCCGAGAAACCAGACTTTCACAGCAGTTATCAATACGGGTTTGTAAACCTGGGCGTACAGTATGATTCCGTGCCTGGCACTGTTCCAGATATTCTTTTCATCGCGGGCGATGGCGTAGGAGAGGATTGCCTCATCAACATAAGTTAATGACTGATTTACCACCGATGCTGCCCATCGTGCAATTTTGCTGGCACCGCCTCCCAATGGTAAAATATCAACGATTCGTACAAACCTTCGGGTGAATCGTTTTACAATTCGGTCAATCATTCTGTCCAACGCAAAAAGAATGCTCACATCCCTGAAATTGTTTTGAACCATTTCGCGCCCGTACACTACCTGTGTCTTGTTGTCGGGCAGGGTATCATCTTTCAGAAGTTTGGTGAGAACGGCAATATGCGCCCCTTTCACCAGGTAAAGAATATAGCGTTTGCCAAAAATCAACACACCGTATGGCCCGGCAATGGCAATAATGAAAAAGATAATGGCCAGCAGTTCTACACGGCTTGAAAAGAAAAGGGCAATGCCTCCGAATATTCCCAGCCAGAGGACTGAGGCGATGAAAAATCCGCCATATACAAGTGTATTCAATCCTAAAAAAGGAACGGTTCTGGTCATAAGTTTAAATGCTGTACTGAATGCAGATGAATTCCTAGAGTTATTTTCCATATCAGCAATATCAAAAATTGGTTAGTTATTCAATGATCGATGGATTGTTATGGTGTGCAGAACTATCAGTCTGTAAAAAACAATGAACGATTCTTTTTACTTGCCTGAATTATAGTATACAATTTGATTATGGAACAATCACCAACTATTAAACGAAAAAGCCTGCTTTTTTGGGTCAAAATTTTAAATTTGCCTGCAGCAATATCATTTTGCCTGAACTGCCTTTATATTTAGCCTGTTAAAAAAGATAGTAAATTCAGTGTCACACAGATCCATCCGGCCTAAATTATCGAAACCTGCTGTTGCCGCCACGGCACTTTTTGTTGTTGCCGTTGGCCTGTTCTGGACAGGCTACAGCTCTCTGGACGACAGAATTATTACGCTTCGATATTTTCTGATTGCATTGACCGGCCTGGCAGCTTTTTCTACGCCATATCTTCTTTTTCCGGATAAAAACGGAGCTGTCATTCAGCTTGGTAATCTCGATTCTACTGATTTGAACCGGTACTTATCGGGAAAGGCAGTATCGTACACATGGCCGGTTTTTCTGCTTTTTGGGGTGATTTTATTTGGTGATCTCAACAATCCGACCGGTAACTTGTTAACCAAATTACTTTATACGATGGGAGCTTCTCTGTTGTTTGCCGGGCTGATGGTCGTTTCTGTTGCACGCTACGTAAAAAGCGGTCCTGACTCTCAGTTCTGGAAAGAATCAGAAAAGGGAAGAAAACTCCGCAAAGACATGGCCGATTTTTTTAAATATCCCATCGATCCCGGCTCTGTACCCAGTTTGATGAATACGATTTTGATCGTGTTGATCGGCTTTTTTACAATTGTTGCCGGCGCTCTACTGGAGCAATATGTGTCTGCAGTTGCAGAGATTTTTGCAATGGGGGCAATTTTTTTGGGAGGGATTATTACGTTACGAAAATACAACCTCACGCTCGTCAGAAACTTCTATTCGAGTAATGCATTTTTCAGGGAGTTTTTTGGTGAAAGCCTGAAAGGCGATGAGGCGGCTGCCCGGCGTGAAGTTGAACAACTCTGGTGGGTACCTGCACCATTAAAAATGCATGTGTGGCAATTTTTGGTGCAGTTAGATCGAAAAATCCCGTCTGGCAGAGTCGTTGCCGCTGGCCATGTGCTGGTCTGGTTTATTGCCTATCAGCGGCCCGACCCGGAATTTTTGACGGTTATCTGGCTGCTGTTTGCCCTGGTTCATCATTTGTTCATTCTGTTAACCATTCAGCCCGAAATGGCTCCGGCCTGGCTGCTCAGGTGGACAGGCTCGTCCTTTATCTGGCTCACAACCCGTTTCTGGATGCAACTCCGGTGGATTATTCCGCTTTTGCTCAGTATGAACACACAACTTTTTATATTTGGAACACCAGACTTCAACAGCCAGGCCATCGTGATTACGGCCTATATCGCAACGGCTCTGATTGTCAGTGCCATTGGGGTTTCGGTTCTCAGAAAAGATATTCAAACCTGATTATGCTCAAACTCAATCAAATCACCAAACAGTACAAGGCAGGAAAGCCCATTTTTTCAAATATTTCCATGCAGTTCGAACAAGGGAGAGGATATGGCCTTGTGGGGCCGAATGGCTCGGGGAAAACGACCTTTTTGAGAGTGCTTTCGGTAAATTCATTTCCAACCGGCGGAAACGTTACATATAATGATTTAGATATTCATCAAAAACCGGTTCAATATTTGAAACATGTTGGGCTTGTGCACGATGAAGAGACACTGCCCCGGCATCTAACGGCTACCGAACTGTTGCAATGGATTATCCGTAGCAGAAAGTTGTGGGATGATGGCAATTCGCCGGATCAAATAAACACCTTGCTGGATAAACTTGCTCTTGAAGAGAGGGATGAACCGATCGGAACGTACTCCACCGGCATGAAAAAAAAGACACAGATTGCCGCCGCATTTATTGTTAATCCTGACATTTTAATTATGGATGAACCTCTGCGGGGGCTGGATCAATCAACCCGATCTACTGTGTTTGAAATGATTGTTGAGGCAAAAAGAAAAAAATCCCTTATATTGATGGCTTCTCATTCGATGAGAAGTGTGAACGAGATATTCGACAAAATTGTTGAATTCCCGTTATAAATAACTCACCATTTACTCACATGTCCCTCAAAACTGGTTTTTATTAAGCTCTTACAATGCTATCGTGCGGGGATTCGAGTACGCTTTTCAAGCAAAATCTCAGAAAAATTCAAACAATAACACTCTTACTTTCAGATGTCTGAAATTAAATTACCTGAAGTTGAATTAAACATTTATTCGAAAAAAGAGCCGGTAGAAGTAACGGTTGTAGAGAACCATGTGGCCACAAAAGATTCAAGTCCGAATTTTGTGCGGCACATTACGTTCGATATTTCCGGAACCGAGCTGGTAGATAATATTAAAGTCGGGCAGTCATTGGGCGTATTGCCCCCCGGAAAAGATGAGCGCGGACGCCCCCACAAGTTGCGGCTCTATTCAGTGTCGTCGCCTTCCTCCGGGGAAAAAGGCAAAAAACACCTGATTTCCACAACCGTGAAACGAACAGTAGAAGAACTGGAAAGTAAAATATATCTCGGAGTTGCATCCAATTACCTGGCCGACCTGAAACCGGGTGATAAAGTGAAAGTAACCGGTCCGAGCGGACGCCGGTTTCTGCTGCCTGAAAATGCCAAAGATTTTAATTATATCTTTTTTGCCACCGGTACCGGTATTGCACCCTTCCGGGGCATGATTCAGGAATTGTTTGAACAGGATTATCAGAACGAATGTGTACTGGTATTTGGCTGCCCCTACCGAACAGATCTGCTTTACGCTGATTTTTTTGAGGAGATGGATCAAAATAAAATTAAATTTCACTATTTGCCGTGCATATCGCGAGAAGACCGCAGAGAAGATGGGTCAAAGTATTATGTTCAAACCATGCTCGATGAACGAAATGACCTTCTTGCACCCATACTTGCCAAAGACAATACGCTGATCTACATTTGCGGAATGAAGGGAATGGAGACGGGCATTTACCTTCAGTTGTTGAGCCAGGGCTTTAAAGACTATCTGGAGATTCGAAAAGAACTTCCGGAAAATCTGAATGACATTCCCAAAGATAAATTCAAACGATTTATCAAACCGTCTGTACGTGTATTTGAAGAGGTTTATTGATCTGTTTGTTTCAGAATGTCACGGTATTACAGAAAAAAAGTAACATGATAAATTCTGAGTTTCCGTGACATTTTTCAAACCTGCATAAACCCCCAAAAGTCGTTAGAACTTTTTTGCCCTCCGAACCTGCCATGAAAATCAATGATTTAGCCAGTTTATTTAAAGTATGAATTCCTGATAGTTCCAATGCCGAAGTTCATCCCGACAATTGATTTGTGTAGAATGAATTGATCGGTCCTTTGGGAAAAATTATCGCCGTGCCAAAGATAATTTTTGGATAAATACGGCAAGAAGCAATTCAGACTTTATTCGCGGTGCTCCAGTGATGGAATGCCTTTCAGGGTTACAAATTTGTAAGGCATGATTTTCCCGCCAAACGTTTCGGTATAAACCTGTGTAAAAACTGCCCCGAGAAGAATTATCAGCACGTTGTAGTAAACCCAGATGACAAAAACGATCAGGGAGCCTGCTGCGCGGTAGGCAACATCAATGCCGGCAGCTGAGAAATAGATTCCGATCAAATATTTTCCGAGCAGAAACAGAAGTGTTGTAACAATGCCCCCGATAAATACATCTTTCCACCGGGCATGTACATCTGGCAGAATTTTGAAGATCAGCGTAAAAGCGAGAATGGCAAAACCCACTGTGCCAATTTGTGTGATGAATTTCACAAGATCAAGCTGAAATTCCGGCAGAAGATCAATAAAAAACCGTCCGATGATACCCAGAGTGGCCTCCGCCAGAAGTGATGCGATCAGCAGAAGGGTTAACAGTAAAATCATTCCAAAAGAAATCAGGCGGTTAAAGGCAAAATTCCAGATGGAATGAATTTTCACATCTTTCACATTCCAGATTTTATTCAGTGCCATTTTTAACTGGCTGATGACCGTTGTAGCACCAAAAATGATGGCAAAGGTAGCAATCAATGTAGTGGTTAATCCCGCGCCGGCCTCAAGTCTTTGAGAAATAAATTCATTAACCGTATCGAGTGTATTTTCGTCGAGTACATCTCCTACAATAAACTGAATTTGCTGCAACACAGCATCTTCGCTCAAAAATATTCCGCCTACTGAGACAATTAGAATCAAAATGGGAGCGATGGAGAAAATTGTGTAGAATGCAATAGCAGCAGCAAAGGTGAAAATTTCGTCTTCACCCGATTTTTTTAATGTACTTTTCAGTACATCCCAGGTATCATTGAATATTACTTTCATGCCGGCAGCAATTCGTTTAAGGTTTCATCCAGTTCTTTCGTTGTGTTGTAATAGTGAGGCGAAATTCTGTACCAGCCCTGGCGAGCCGAAATGGTGATATTTTTTTCTTTCTTGAGTGTGTCCACAAAAGCATCAGGATCTTTACCGTCATCAATTGAAAACGTAACAATTCCTGCCCGGTATTTCTCGGTTTTTGGGGTCAACAATGTAACGGCTGAATGAGCCGACAGCCTGTCGATCAAATATTGGCTGAGTGCCGGGATTTCCGAATAGATGGATTCCGTGCCGATCCTGTTAAAATCCTGCAGGGAGGCGTAAAGCCCAAGGATACCCAAAATGTTCAGTGTACCTATCTCGAGATGTTTAGAGACCGGCAGCCACTCTTGTTCATAATTTGACAGCTGCCAGGGATTTTTCACCGAAAGCCAGCCTGTTTTATAGGGCGACAGATTTTTTTGAAGTTGTTCAGAGAGATAGAGAAACCCGATTCCCATCGGGGCCATCAGCCATTTGTGGCAACCGCTTGCAAGGGCATCAATGCCAAATTCCTGCACATCTATGTTGGTGGCGCCCAATGCCTGAATGCCGTCAACTGCAAAAAAGATCCGGTGCTTTTTGCAGATCTCTCCAATCGCTTTCAGGTCGGCCTTCAAACCGCTTAAATACTGCACCGCACTGATGGATAACATCTTTGTGCGGGATGTGATGACGTGTTCCAGGGTGGCAGGTTGTATGATTCCGTGCTCATCCGGTTCAACATAAATGAGCCGAACACCACGATTTTCCAGTATCCGGAACGGGTGAATATTGGATGGAAATTCAAGCGTATTCAGAATTATTTCGTCTCCTTCATCCCATTCAAAGCCCTCGGCAACGGCAGAGATGGCTTCGGAAGTATTACCGAGAAAAGTAATTTGGTCCGGAGCATCAGCCCCGATCAAATCGCTGATCAGACTGCGGGTGTCTTCCACACGTTCCATCCACTGATCAAAATTTTCAACCGTTCCCCTGTGGCGTTCATGCAAAAATTGTTGTAGCGCCTGGTTCACACCATTCGAAAGTGGTGAGATGGCTGCATGATTCAGATAGACACTGCCATTTTTCAGATAGGGAAATTGTGATCTGATCTCTTCTTTTTCTTTGT
>SKYV01000101.1 GCA_007127745.1 Balneolaceae bacterium | reverse complement strand
CTGAGTACGTTGAGCAAAACATTTTTGGGAAAACGCAGCCCAATGGTAAATTTCGCAGCGTTTGACAGGGTGTTTTTAAAAAAAGGTTTTAATTGTATGCTAAGATGTTAAAAATCAAATTTATAATGTTTCTGATAAATTTTAGTGTGAGAAATGCAGGCTAATACCCCGCCGCCTGGCCATCAACCCTCGATTCGGAGGCGCCAAAATACACTCCTTTTTCATGATCTCTCAATATTCCCTGATATCGGCCAAAAAAGCTGTCGCCAATTTGAACCTGATGGCCCCGCGCCCTCAACCCGCGAACCACTTCGTAATCGATGGATGATTCCAGGTGAAGAATGCCGCCATCTTCCAGCAGTTCGGGCTGGCCATCGGTGGGTTCTGTAGAACCGGAATGATCCCACCGCAAAGCATCACCTGCGGCCTGAATGTTCATCCCGAAATCGATCACATTGGTTAAAATGCTCAGGTGCCCGATGGGTTGATATCCGCCGCCCATATTGCCGAAACTGAACCAGGGTTTTCCATCTTTCATCGCAAAACCCGGAATAATGGTGTGAAACGGCCGTTTTCCGGGCTCATACACATTGGGATGATCCGGGTCAAGCGAAAAAAGCTCACCCCGGTTTTGAAAGCTGAACCCCGTGCCCGGCACTACAAATCCGGTTCCCATTCCGCGGAAGTTGCTCTGGATCAGCGAAACCAAGTTTCCGTGTTTATCGGCCGTAGTCAGATAAATAGTTCCGCCCTCATCCAGTGCACTCACTCCTGTTGTTACCCGCCTGGCCGCCCTGTCGGTTATCAGTTCACGGCGTTCTGCTGCGTACTCCTTTGAGAGCAGTGTTTCCAGGGGCAATTCATAAAAATCGGAATCAGCGTAATGTTTAGCCCGGTCTTCGTACGCCAGTTTTTTGGCTTCGGCAAAAAGGTGCAGCACCTCTTCACTGGCAAACCCTTTGGATTCCAGGTCATATCCTTCCAGAATATTGAGCATTTGCAGCACGGCCGTCCCCTGGTTATTGCCGCCAATCTGATAAATATCATAACCGCGGTAATTGGTTGTAACCGGCTCCACCCATTCCGATCGGTGTGATGAAAAATCCTCATACCGCAAATAACCGCCGTGTTCCCTCATAAAAGCATCGATTTTTTCGGCTATTTCGCCTTCGTAAAATCCGGCCCGTCCATGCTCTGCAATCAGCCGGAATGTGTTGCCAAGATCAGGATTTCTGAAAATTTCTCCTTTTTCCGGCGCCCTTCCGTCAATGGTAAACGTTTCTTCAAAAGCGCCGACTCGGTTAATCAAAATCGGCACACTTCGCTGCCAGGCACTCGCGATGGACTCTGTGACAGGAAACCCGTTTTCAGCATAGAAAATCGGCTGTTCAAGAATTTCTTCAAGTGTGGCTGACCCAAAGCGCTCATGCAGTTCAATCCAGCCGTCCACCGCTCCGGGAACCGATACCGAAAGCAGGCTGGATGGCGGAATTCTCCCGGTTTCCAACTCTTCCAGTTCCCGCAGCAGCTGCTCATAAGAAAGTCCCATAGGCGAACGTCCGCTGGCGTTGAGTGCGTAAATCTCACCGCTCTCTTCATGCCAGAGAATGGCAAACAGGTCGCCGCCGATTCCGTTGCCGGTAGGCTCCATCAACCCGATGGCCGCATTGGCTGCAATCGCCGCATCAATGGCATTGCCTCCTTGTTTCAAAACATCGAGTCCGATCTGTGTAGCCAGCGGATGGCTGGTTGCCACCATTCCGTGCTGGCCTATTACTTCAGAACGGGTTTGAAACGGCTCGCCGGTGGGGCGGTCAATCTGGGCTTGTACTGTTTCGTTTATGAAGAAAAAAATAAAGAGCAAAGAAGTGAATAGTGAAAGAACTTTACGCATGGCGATCGGGTTTCATTGAGAGTTGATTTTTTGATGATACAACCATCAAACACTTTATTCAAATAAAATGCCCGGTGGCCGCAGTATTTGGGATGAACATCCATCGCGCATCTGTTATTTTATGCGCATTTGATGTATGTTCAATCAGAATTAGAATTCAAAAAAGCGTTTAATTTTCACTACATGATTCAAGAATATTTAAATTCTGTTGAAAAATTTATCATTATCGGCGACCGGGTTTTGATAAAACCGCGCGATATGGAAACCCACACCAAAAGCGGGCTTGTGCTGCCGGCAACAGTGAAAGAGAAAGAGGAGATACACAGCGGCTATGTGATTAAAACCGGCCCCGGCTACCCCATCCCCTCCCAGGAAATTGACGAGCCCTGGAAAGGTGACACTTCGGATGCCAAATATATCGGGATGCAGGCCAAAGAAGGTGATTTGGCCATTTTTCTAAAAAGCCGCACCCATGAGATTGAATTTGAAAACGAAAAATTTCTGATTGTCCCTCACGGGGCTATTCTACTGCTGATTCGTGATGACTTGAACATTGATTAAAAACCCACTGCCATGAACCGTCTGGAATTTCTTAAAACACTCAGCCTTTTTTCAGTTGGTGCTATCTCATTACCGAATTCAAACCTGTTTAAAACTTCTCCCTTCACACCACTTAGGAATAACGTGGGGATTTTTTCTATGCAGGGCGGCACCATCGGATGGTTCACAACAGATGACGCCATTGTTGTGATTGACTCCCAGTTTCCCGATCCGGCCAGGGAATTTCTGAACGGTATCGGCCAATATGGCGAAGGGCCCGAAAAAGTACTCTTCAACACTCATCACCACGGCGATCACACCGGAGGAAATCAGAAATTTGAAAAAGAGAGCTACCGTATCATTGCACACGATAATGTGCCCGGATTACAGCGCCGCTCTGCCGTGGCCAATGACACTGAGGATGCCCAGGCTTACGCCCAAACCACGTTCGCTCATAAATTTGAATTGTCGGTTGGCAGTGAAAAAATCACAGCAGAATATTACGGCCCCGCTCATACAAACGGAGATTCGGTCATCTGGTTTGAACAGGCCAACATCGCACACATGGGCGACCTGCTTTTCAACCGGCTCTACCCATTTATAGACAGAGACGGCGGCGCCCTGATCACCGGCTGGATCGAACTGCTTGAAACGGTTCATTCCATGGCCGATTCCGAAACGTTGTTTATTTACGG
>SKYV01000181.1 GCA_007127745.1 Balneolaceae bacterium | reverse complement strand
GGGTCCGGCATGACGGTATCGACGATGAATTATCGTATTGAGCGCCCTTGTGTTGACAGCCACACATATTGGTTATCAAATACAGCGATATTATATCGAACTAACGGTATTCTTAAGAATTTCCATTCCCATTTTCATACTTCCTTGAAAACTGCATCTCTCCCTGAGCTGACCCGATCAAAATAATGTCCTGGTTCAGTTCTAACACCCGTTCCGGTTTAGGGCTGACAACCATTCCATCATCTTTACACTTAATGGCCACTACGGTACAGCCGGTTTCCTGGCGGATGTTTGACTCAATCAGGCTTTTGCCGGCCAGTTTTTTGTTTACTTTGTGGTTAAAAATATTCAACCCCTCGGCAAGGACCAGTACATCCTGTCCCTCAATAATATTAAAAATGGAGTTGGCCCCCATCGATGCGTACGACATTACAAAATCGGCACCGGCCCGGTGCAGCGTGTTGATGTTTTTCTCGTATGTTGCCCGGCTGATAATCTGCATAGTCGGGCATAGCTGGCGGCAGTAAATGGTCAAATAAATATTAATATCATCACTGTGTGTGGTAATTAGGGTAGTGTGCGCTTCTTTCAAGCCGGCTTTAATCAGTACATCATGGTCGGCTGCATCGCCTAAAATATGTTTGCCGTCATCAAGTATTCGCTCGGGATCTTTATCAATAATCCGGTAATCGATATGCCGTTCACTTAAAGATTTTGCAGCTGCCCGGCCAACACGTCCCGCTCCGATTATAATGACCGGTTTATCGGAAACATGATAAATACTGACCAGTTCATCGTAATTTCTAAGCTGTTCAACCGATCCGGCCAGTACAAGTACCGTTCGGTCGGTTATAACCGAATCCGGCATTGGGTGTTTAAATTTGCCGCGCTCCCACATCCCGACCACAGTAACCCCGGTTGTTTCCCGAAGCCTGCTTTCCATCAGTGTTTTGCCGATCAGCGGTGTTTCCTGTGCAGTGGCTTCACCAATAACCAGTTCGTCGATGTGTCCGATAATATGAACCCGTGCATTGCCGCCAAGGGTGCGCCGGGCCAGTGACCGGCCGAGAATTTTCCCGGTTTGAATGACCTGGTTGGCACCGGCAAGCTGGAGAATGTCAACAGAGTCGCTATAAGCAGCAAGGGCTACCACTGAAATATTGGGATTAAATTCTTTTACGGTGAATGCAATATTCGTATTCACTGTATCAGGGCCGGATGCCACAACCATTAATGCTTTTTCGATGGATACATTATTGTACGTGTCGTAATCAGTCGGGTCAAGGTTCAGCACTTTGTATTCAAGTTCGGACAGCTCAATGGCTTTTTGAAAATCGGGTTCTAAAATAACATAATCGATTTTGTAAGAAGCCAGTTTTTCAATCAGGGCATCGGTAACGGTGTTGAGGTGAGAAATGATGACATGATTCTTTATTTCCTCATCAATTATTTTGGGTGCTTTTGCCTGATTCATGGCTTTAAGCCAGGGTGCATAGAAAAACTCAATAAAGGTAAATGGTAACATCACCAGTAAAAAAAGCACCCCGGAAAAGAGTACCATCATAGAGAAAAAACGCCCCAGATCTGTATGAAAAACAATGTCTCCAAATCCCAGCGTCGACATGGTTACCAAAACCCAGTAAAAACCGGTCAGCCAGGAATGTTCCTGTCCCTCGTGCAGAGCTATGTAGTGAAATAAAATTGAGTACAAAACATAAACGACAAACAATACACCAACAAATTTGAGCAGTTTTCGCACATTGGTTTTTGTCCGCCGGTTTGCGAAGAAATAGGAGAGTTGTGAACTGAGATATTTCAAAAGGCTGCGATTTGCACAGATTATGGGTAAAATTAAGATCTCATTATGCTAAGGAGAATTCCTGAAAACTTAAAGCGTTCTTTTACAAAGCTCAGACGGATTCATTGGATATTCAATATCCGAATTGATTACTTTTATAGATTGTGACTATAAACTAATATCTTCAAAATTTGTACCTGATTCGCCACAGTTTTACGGTTATTGTTTTCATTTTGCTCTCAGCGGAAGTGGTTTTTGCTCAGGGGTCAAGGCTTCAGCCCATTCCTAATGTTTATCTGGATTGCAGCGGGTGTGATGTAACGTATATCCGGTCGAATATTACATTTGTGAATTATGTGAGAGATCAGGAAGATGCATCCATCTATTTGCGGATCAACGATCAGAGAACAGCCGGTGGAGGCAGAGAATTTGAGCTGATATTCTCCGAACTAAGTGTTGAAAATCCCAGATCTGATACACTCAGATATGTTTCGTCCAGCACCGATTCGCATGATGAGCGCCGAATCGAGCTGAACCGATACATTAAACTTGGATTAATTCCTTTTGTTACAAATACCGTTGCTATTCGTTCTCTTGATGTTTTTTATGAAGAACCAGATGAACCGACTGACGAAGAAGAGGAAATTTACGATCCATGGGATAACTGGGTGTTTGATGTGAATGTCCGTTCAAATATGTGGGGACAGGAGGGGGAATTTAATTTTGGCCTTTTCAGTGGGATCGAGGCCGAAAGAACCACACACACCTGGAAAATCCGAAGCAGGCTGCGGGGCGAAATCAGACGCAGAGATGTGGAACTGACTGACAGAACTCTGAATGTGAACAGAGACTGGGGCAGTTATTGGGGCATGGCAGCTTATTCAGTTAACGATCACCTCTCGTTTGGTCTTTTTGCCGGATCCAGTTTTAACAGAGTAAACAACATTGCGATGAGCAGCTATATAGCTCCGGCGATAGAGTATAATTTCTTTCCCTATACCGAATTTCAGGAACGAAGGTTTGTTGTGCAATATCAAATTACTCCCAACTACAGACGATATTACAATACAACGATTTTTCTGAAAGATTCAGAAATGGTGATGTCTCATGAGCTTTCCGGACGCCTTCGCTACGATCAGCGCTGGGGAAGAATAGATATCAGAATGTCTGGCAGGCATTTTTTTCATGACACTTCCATCAACAGGCTGACATTCAATCCGTCATTCAATATTCGTATTACCCGCGGATTTTCTGTCAGTGTATCCGGCAGCTATAGAATCATCAACGATCAGCTTTCCCTTGAACTCCCGTCGGATGTGGATCCGAACGATCC
>SKYV01000046.1 GCA_007127745.1 Balneolaceae bacterium | reverse complement strand
TCACGGAGCGTTTGAATTTGTTGCCGTACGGAAGGGTTATGCATGCCCATCGCTTTAAGTACACGCTTTTTGGCTTCTTTCTGAGCCTTTTTTTCGGCCTTTTTCCGCTGCTTATTGGTGTGTCGCAATGGTAAAGTCACACCGGTTGACAGGTTTCTTACTTTTCCGTGTTCATCTTCAAACCGAACAAAGAATCGGTATTTGTTGTCTCGTTGAAAGGGATAGATTTTATACGTCATGTTGTCTTCGTTATGGGTTAATGATTACGAAGAACAACTTTGCCTTTTTCTAAAAAACGTATTTGGGACGTAGCAGATTTCTTATATCCAAAGTACGTTCATAGGAGGGAGTTGGTAACTATTTTAGTAACTAAAATTACCAAAAATCGGCGTTTGCAGCGCATTAAGGCTTATCGTAATGATTTTAAGTCCAACGCGTCTACCAATTCCGCCACCCGGGCATCACTGATTGCAGGATGAAAAGTTAAGAAGCAACAGGATGAATAAAAAAGGTCAGAGTAAATTTTTTTTGTAATTTTATTGTCAGATTATTCATCTTTTGGATATAAATAAATTGCAATGGTCTTTACTAAACCAATTGACTAAATAAAAAACTGCTATGGAACTGTTGAAAAAAATCTGGGCTGCCATTTCAATTATCGTACTCTCATTAACTTTAATTTCCTGTTCTGCAGACTTTGAACTGTCTGACTGGCAAATGGGACCGTTTGTAAAGTATGACGGTAACCCGGTTATCACTCCGCAGGGTGATACTTGGGAGGCAAAAGATGTGTTCAATCCCGCTTCCTGGTCCGACGGAGAAACCATTTATATGCTATACAGAGCAGAAGATTCAACAGGAATTGGCAACTGGAACGGGACGTCCCGCATCGGGCTGGCAACCAGTACCGACGGGTTTAATTTTGATCGGCATCCCGATCCTGTTTTTGAGCCTGCAGACGATTGGGAGCTGCCCGGAGGAGCAGAAGATCCAAGAATTGCCAAAATTAATGATACATTTTGGCTTACTTACACCGCTTACGATGGTGAAACAGCCCGGCAGGCACTGGCATCCTCCAAAGACCTGTTTGAATGGGAGCGTCACGGGTTGATTTTTCCGGAGCTGGGATGGACAAAAGCCGGAGCCATTGTTCCAAAAAAAATTAACGGACGATACTGGATGTACTTCGGTGACACCAACATATGGTCTGCCTGGTCGGAAGATCTTATCAACTGGAATCCCATTGAGGAACCGGTGATGGAACCGCGAGAGGGGATGTTCGACAGCGGTCTAGTGGAGCCGGGCCCCACACCTTTGATTACCGAACATGGAATTTTAATGTTGTACAACTCTGCTGATGATGACCTTGTTTATCGTACGGGACAGGCGCTTTTTGATATCAACGACCCGACAAGGCTGTTAGAGCGCTCAGACGATTTTTTTATGGAACCTGATACTGATCTTGAGGTTGGGGGGCAAATTCCGAATGTGGTTTTCATTGAAGGGCTTGCCGAACTTGACGGAACATGGTTTCTCTATTTTGGAATGGGAGATTCTGGAATCGGGGTGGCTGTTTACGATCCCGGCGAATAATTACATTTTTCATATAACTGCCCTTCAGCTTGATTCATTGTTGAATTGCTTGTTATAAATTTTCAGCAGTTCTCCCTTTTTTACTTTCAGGGTATCCGTTTTTGGGAGTGATTGGGTCAAAATAATCTCTTTGGGAATTTTATACCTGCGTACCTGTTCTTTAAGTTCAATTTTGAGTGAATCCATATCAAACGTATCCGGATCAATCACCAAAAAGGCCACAACTTTTTGTCCCCATTTTTTGTCGGGAATACCAACCACAGCCGCTTCCCGGATTTCATTCTGTTTCAGAAGCCATTCTTCCATTTCAGCAGGATTTACATTCTCTCCGCCGGTAATAATCAGATCGGTACGGCGGTTTTCAATAAATAACTGGTTTTTTCGATTCAAGTGGCCATAATCACCGGTGTTTAACCAGCCATCAAAATCGAAGGCACCTTTGTTGTGAGATTCATCCAAATACCCGTCGAACACCTGCGGACCCTTCAACCAGATAATTCCGGATTCGTTATAAGGAAGAGCCTGGCCGCTTTCGGTACGAATTTCGATCTGGTTCGGCTCAAAAATTCTGCCGACACTCTGTTTGGGTGTATAATCACCGCGGGGCTTCAGCATAGGGTTGGCGGCAATTTGAGCACATGTTTCTGTCATGCCATAACTTGTTACGATAGGAATTCCGCGGGTCAGGCTTCGGTTGATTAAGTCCATCGAAATGGGCCCGCCCCCAAGAAGCAGGCCTTTAAAATTAAATTGGACCCTGAAAAATGAATTTTCCAGCAGCATATCCAGCATCGTTGGAACCATAGATGCCGCTTCGAAATCTTTATTTTCGTTCAAAAGAGAGTGAATTCTGTCTGCATCGAACGACTGGGCCAAATAAATAGCTGAATTGTAAAGTAGTGAGCGGTATATCACGTTGATGCCTCCCACATGATTCAGGGGAAGGCACAACAACCAGTATTTATTCTCAACCGGTTTGATGTTCTCTGATGATGCTCTTGCTGCAAAAAACACCTGGCGCCGCTTTACGGGTACAATTTTCGGGGTTCCGGTTGAGCCGGATGTCAGAAAATAGCCGGCAACCTGATCGGGGGCATCAAATTGGAATTTTATCAGTTCAGAATCACTATTTTGAGAGTCAAATTCCGGGCTGATTTTTAAAGCAGGGGTGTTGTTTGTAAAGTCTTGATGTGATTCTCCGGAGCCGAAAAATGCAGCAGGTTTAATCAAATCCAGAATATTGTTCAGCTCAGCGTTACTCGTTTCGGGATGCAGAGGCAGAATGGGAGTTTTTGAAAGAAATGCCGCGGCAATCAGGAAAACAGATTCTGCTGAAGGCTCGGAAAATATCAGCAGTGGATTCGATTCAGAAATGTGTAATCGGCTGGCCTCAGATTCAAGCTGATGTGCAAGTTGGTACAGGTCGCCGTAAATGAACCGTTTTTCTCCATCAGCCAGAAAGATCAGGTTACTGGCGGGGAGGAAAAATTCCGGAACATGAAAAGTGTTCCTGCTCATGATTGTTTATTCAAGATGTTTGATTAATGAGGGTTCGACGTTTTGAAGCGTACACAGGTGATATTCAGCCTCCGGATCCTTGATGACTCCGTTTTTAACAGAAGGAAAATCAGGGAACAGGTCGTGCTCAAAAAGTTGACCGGTATTCAATCCGTGAGCTGTGGCAGGGTCACCGACCAGGCTTGCTATTACAGCTACTGCTGTTCGCCCAATTTTTGATTCCAGTGCCGTGGTAACCACTACATTTTGATGCGTACTCCTGTTATTTCCAATTGTTTCCAAAAGCGTAAAAATATTTCCAAGCAGCATCGGTTTAAGAACAACAACCAGATCCGGGCCAGATTCAAGAAATGCCTGTAACAGCTGCGGGGTTTCGATGGATTCGTCCACTGCAACCGGCAGGGCACATTTTTTTTGAATAGTTTGCAGATGTTCCGGAGTTGTTACCGGAGTGGGTTCTTCGATATATTGAATGTTGATCCCGGAGAAAAGGGAGCTGTATTCGTGAACTTTTTCTTCGGGCCAGGATTGGTTTGCATCAATCCTGAAGTAAATATGAGGGTGTTTTACCGAAGCTTCAGCAAGAGTGGCGGCAAGTTTTTTGGGGGTTGAGTCAGCCTTGATTTTAATTGTTTGAAAGCCGTTTTGGGCTGCCTCATCAATCTGCTCTAAAACCGATTTTTCATTTGTGTGACCGATCGTTTGATTGATAAAAAGCTCTTTGGCAGGCTGTATTCCGGTCAGGTCGGAAATACTTCGTTTGTTTTTTTTTGATAAAATGGCCAGCCCCAAATAACTGATAGCAAATTGTAAGGATGGAAACCGGGGGATTTCATGCAGAAAAATTTTCAGATCAGCCAGGGAAAATCCGGATTGAAAAAAATCATCCAGAGTATACCGGTGTTGATGGAGAGTTTTATTGATTTGCTGAACCGTTTCTTTCGAGAAGCCGGGAAGGGGGGAGGCCTCACTCAGAAGCTCAAATTTCTGATTTTTGAATTGAAGGATAATTCCTCTTCTGGATGAAAATTCTGCTTTTGCTGTTTTGAACGGCCGGGCAAATGGGAGTTTATATTCATAAAAATTCAGCATAAACCAAGCTTATTGAAAAAGTATGCCGATTGAAAGCAGGGCACCAAAAAAAACCATAAACTTTGCAGTTCGTTCGAGTGTTTGATTGAGCTCTCTTTTATCATCGTGATACCAGATGTGGTGGATCAGCTGCAAGGCAAAGGGAAGACTCAGGAAGGGCAAAAATATCCAGAGTGAAAAATTATAGAGCAGGAAAAAAATGAAAGGAGTTAAAAACGAGACGATAACTAACAGAAGGTATTCTGTCTGCAGGGCTTTTTCTCCCAGAAGTACTCCAAGCGTGCGTTTGCCGGTTTGTTTGTCCTGTTCTATATCACGCAGATTATTTACAACCAGAATATTTACGCAAAGCGCCCCCACGGGAACCGACAACCAAAATGATTGCACACTCCACTGCAGGGCATTTACATAATAGGTTCCCATCACAGCAACAATGCCAAAAAAGATAAATACAAAAAGATCTCCAAGGCCATTATAACCCAGTGGAAACGGGCCACCAGTGTATAAAACACCAAAAAGCAGAGAAAGCAGGCCAATCATCAAAATAATCCACCCACCAATCCAGACAAGATACAACCCGAGGACAAAAGCCAGTGCCATCGTCAGATAGGTTGCCCGAAACATGGCATTGGGAGTAACAAGACCCGCAGCTGTGGCACGTTCAAACCCGATGCGGTCGGGAGTGTCAGCACCTTTCAGAAAGTCGTAGTAATCATTGGCGAAATTGGTACCGATCTGAATGAGAAGAGCACACAAAAGTGCAACAAGAGAGGCATCCCAGCGGAAAACTGAATGATGCCATGCAAGAGATGCACCGGCAAGTATGGGAACAAATGAAGCAGGCAGAGTTTGCGGACGCGCAGCACGCAGCCAAATAAAAAATTTTGAGTATTTCAATGAGTGAAATTCACGCTGTTTGGTGTGATTATTTTGAGAAAAGAAAGATAGCGAATATTAAAGACCCTAAAAATTTTTGGGATGTGTCTTCATATTTTATTCATAATTAACTTAATCAAATAAAAAAGCGCTTACACTTTAAAAAATTAAAGTAAAATAAACTTTATTTACTTACAGTTAATTAATTCGAAATTTTCGATTAAAATAATTTTGTATAAAAAGAAGGTTGTCAATATATTGTAGCTGATCCTTTTGAAAGGAGAAACTTAAACCGTAACAACTACTAACTATTACTTGAATCATGCCACAAACAGTACAACGATATGATGCATTAGCAGCCGCAAAAAGCTGGTCGCCCCTGAAGAATGGTGATTTTAAAATGCAGGTCACTGAAATTTTTGGTGAAAACACGCTTACATTGAATAAACTGAAGGAGCGTTTGCCGAAAACTGTCTGGAAAGAACTGAAAAAAACAATTGTTGAAGGAGAGCCACTGAATTCAACAGTGGCCGATGTTGTATCTCTGGCTATGAAAGAGTGGGCGATGGAGAAAGGAGCCACTCACTATACGCACTGGTTTCAGCCGCTGACCGGAGCCACCGCCGAAAAGCATGACAGTTTCATTACCCCGAACCAGGGAGGCGGAGCGGTATCCGAATTTTCAGGAAAAGATTTAATTCAGGGTGAGCCGGATGCTTCCAGTTTTCCGAGCGGGGGACTGAGGCCAACCTTTGAAGCACGAGGGTATACCGCCTGGGACCCCACTTCACCAGTATTTTTAATTGAAAACCAAAACGGAAAGTATCTCTGCATACCAACGGCATTTGCATCCTGGAAAGGGGAGGCACTTGACCATAAAACTCCGCTTCTGCGATCTGTTGAGGCATTAAACAAACAGGCCAAACGTGCCCTTAAACTGTTTGGCGTGGAAACGAAACGTGTTACATCAACAGTGGGCTCGGAGCAGGAATATTTCCTTATTGACCAGGAATTTTTCTATCGAAGGCCCGATCTGATGACTGCAGGAAGAACACTGGTTGGTGCAAAACCGCCGAGAGGTCAGGAGCTTGACGACCACTATTTTGGCTCCATCCCCGAAAGAGTACTTTCATATATGCTCGAAGTAGAACGTGAATTGTACAGATTGGGTGTGCCTGTAAAAACCCGCCATAACGAAGTGGCACCCGGCCAGTTTGAAATGGCCCCGATTTTTGAAAATTGTAACATTGCGGCCGACCATCAGCAACTGATGATGATTATCCTGAAAAAAACGGCCAAACGTTACGGTTTTGAATGCCTGCTTCACGAAAAACCGTTTGACGGACTCAACGGAAGCGGCAAGCACCTGAACTGGTCTATCAGCACGAAAGAAGGGATGAATTTACTTGAACCCGGCGACAGCCCCCATGAAAATATGCAGTTCCTGTTTTTCTTTAGTGCAGTGCTGAATGCCGTTTACAAGCACCAGGATTTGCTGAGGGTATCCATCGGGCATGCGGGTAACGACCATCGTCTTGGAGCCAACGAAGCACCACCGGCCATCATCTCGGCTTACATAGGCGAGCAGCTTGAAGATATCATCAAGCAGCTTCTTAACGGCGGGTTGAAGAATTCGAAGAAGAAAGGGTTACTTGGACTGGGAACACCCGTGCTGCCTCAAATTCCGTTGCATGCCGGCGACAGAAACCGAACATCGCCATTTGCATTTACCGGAAACAAGTTTGAATTCAGAGCTGTGGGATCAAGTCAGTCGGTTTCTTTCCCAACCGTGGTATTGAATACCATCGTTGCCGAAGCAATTGATAATTATTGCACGAAACTCGAAGCCGCTCTTGAAGAGAAAGATTTTGAGAGTGCACTGAAAGACGTGCTTGTTGACAGTATGAAAGAAGCACGTAATATAATCTTTAACGGTGACGGTTATTCGGATGAGTGGCAGGAAGAAGCTGCAGAACGCGGCCTGTTGAATCTTAAAACCACCCCGGATGCACTGCCACATCTTGCCAGTGAAAAGAACATCAAACTTTTTGAGAAATATAAAGTTTTGAATGAAGCGGAAGTTCATTCCCGTCTGGAAATATGGGCTGAACAGTACGTGACAAATATTACGATAGAAGTGGACACCACCGAGGCGATTGCCAAAACAATGGTCTATCCGGCTGCCGTAAGGTATATTAATGAGCTGGGTGAAGCGGTACGTGATACCAAAGGCCTGGGAATCGAAAATTCCGGGGTTGAAGGCATGCTGAAAACTATGGTGGATGCAGTAAACAACCTGGGAACAGCTCTCGATGATCTCGCGGAAGTTCAGGCAGAACTGAAGGGCGGCGACATTTTAGAGCAGAGCATAGAATACAAGGAAAAAGTAATTCCGGCGATGACAAAAGTCAGAGATGCGGTAGACTTCCTTGAACGCTACAGCCCGGATGATTACTGGCCGCTGCCGATCTATCGCGAAATGCTTTTTGTGAAGTAATAATCCAACCAGAACATCTAAATTTAAAAGCGGTATCTCGATTTGAGATGCCGCTTTTTTTTTGTACGCCGGACAGCCTGTCCGGCTTGGAAAGATTATGAACGGGGAAAGAATGGGAACAGGGTTATGGTTCGGTTTTGGTGGTCCTGACCTGGCGTAACCATCCGCTTGTGTCATTGACTGGACGGTGGTTGATTTTGTTTGGATATTGAGTAACGGGCAAGCTGCCCGTTGTACATGTATGCCGGACAGCCTGTCCGGCAGGGAAATACTTCGAATTACTTCAGAATCTAAACTCAAAAATACCTGTTCCAATAAACACTATTCAACAGTAGTGTCCGGTTAAATAAGAAGTAATATTATGTAACTCATTGTGCGACAACATAAAAGAATTATATAAAATTTTATTGACTTGAATCCTGAGTATATTTGAACGATCACATACTGTTCTGAAGATTCGTATTAACAGAAAATGTTTTCAAAACACTGTAAAAACACTCACGATTACGTATGAATTTAAAATAGCAAAATAGATGAATATGACGCTTAAACAGCTATTTTGCTAGTGATCACTCACGTAGTTTGAATCATCCCTTTGTAACCAATTGGAAATCAGCGACATAAACCAGGCACTACTGACTATTCAACTCCTTTGCACAACTGATGAGTAAAGGGCAGGCTGCCCGTTGTACGTGTTATCGTGGCATCCATTCAATTTTTAATGCAGTTACTGCGACATTTTTACAACGAAAGCCAAGGAAACTTTTTATAATCCGGTTTTCGTTTTTCGAGAAATGCATTTCGGCCTTCTTCGGCTTCTTCGGTCATGTAGGCAAGGCGGGTGGCTTCACCGGAGAAAACCTGCTGGCCCACCATACCGTCATCCACCAGGTTGAAGGCGAACTTGATCATGCGGATGGCTGTCGGGCTTTTACCGAGAATTTCCTGTGCCCATTCGAACGCGGTTTCTTCCAGCTTATCGTGAGGTACTACAGCATTCACCATTCCCATCTCGTATGCCTCCTGAGCGGAGTAATCACGGCCAAGGAAAAAGATTTCGCGCGCCCGCTTCTGCCCCACCTGACGGGCAAGAAGTGCTGATCCGAATCCACCATCGAAACTGGCCACATCGGCATCAGTTTGCTTGAAGATGGCATGCTCCTTACTGGCAAGCGTCAGGTCGCAAACCACATGGAGACTGTGCCCGCCACCCACAGCCCATCCTGGAACAACGCAAATCACCACTTTGCTCATAAATCGGATCAGCCGCTGGATGTCGAGCACATTGAGCCGCTGTACGCCATCGCCGCCTTCATATCCTTTGGCGCCCCGTACTTTTTGATCTCCGCCCGAGCAGAAAGAGTAAACACCGTCTTTGGCAGGACCTTCGCCTGAAAGGAGTATCACACCAATAGAAGTATCTTCACGGGCATCAATCAGGGCTTCTTCCAGCTCAAACAGTGTCTGAGGGCGGAAAGCATTCCGAACATCCGGCCGGTTGAAGGCAATACGGGCAACACCGTTTCTTTTTTTATAGGTGATATCTTCAAATTCTTTAACAGTATTCCAGTCAGCCATGGAGAGTAAAATTTAGAGTTTAAGGTGATTAAGATCTGATCACAAAATATAAAATATTCTCCTGGCAATTTGATTTGGAATTTGCAGGTTAAAAAAAGGGATTGAGCGACCTGACAGAGTGAGGCTGTCCAAAAAGGGCACTCAACAAACTATAATAACTACTATACCGTCATGCCGGACACCGATCCGGCATCTCCTGCTCTTAACAATGAAAGGAGATATCGCTTCGCGTTCAAAAAAATGAGTGTATCGAGTACAGCCTCTCCTGACAGAGTCCCCGGTTATTGGAGAGAATGTAAAATTCATCAGTAAGTAATTCGTAAGCCGAGAAAAGCACTCGGCTTACGAAATGACATCACAGACGGGTGAAATCTCTTAAAACGGAAACCAATTTTTCAGGCTGATCAGCATGTACACGATGCCCGGCATTTTTGATGATCTTAAGCTCTGTATCGGGCCTCGTATCAGCCAAATCAGATAGTAGTTCAGCATATTTTGAATCATACTCGCCGGTGATCAGGCAGGCCGGAAGTTTTGATGTTCTAAAAGATTCACAGACCGGTGGCATCATACCTGCCCCAAAACCCCGAAGGGAGGCAGCCATCAGCTCCGGCTTTTGAGAAGCCATAATCTTGCCGTAGCGGTTTTTTTCTGGTTTCGGAGTGTGCTGAAAAAGGGGCATTTTCTGCCATTCATCCAAAAATTGATTAAAATTTTGTTCAATTTTCTGAGTCCGTTCCTCATCGGTGCCGACTCTTTTTTTCCGTTTTTTATCGTCCAGAATACCACAATGGGCACTTTCAACAATCACACCTCGAAATAATCCGGGATATCTGGCAGCCATCTGAAAGCTCAGCCTGCCGCCCATGCTGTAACCGTAAAGCCAGAGATTATCAAGCTGTAATCGCTTAACGATAGAACGGAGCTGGCTGCACTGTCTTTCTGCAGAAAAAAGTTCGGAGCGAACAGGGCTTTGGGTTTTTCCGTGCCCTGCAAGATCTATCGTTAGAGGGTTGCAAAATTGGCAGAGTGGCTGAATGATCGGTTCATAAACCTCTTCCGAGCCCATAAATCCGTGCAGCATCAAAAGCCAGGGGAGATTACGGCCGGACTGATGGATGGTGGAATGGTAGTAGGTGGAATCGGTAAAGAATTGCATCTTGTTTTACGGATAAATTTTTGAACTTACTGAAGTTTGTCTCGTCACAGAAACACAGAGAAACACGGAAATAAAAAATTCATTGAAGCTTAATTTAAAAATCCCAGAGCTCGTTCCTGATTTTCATACCGGCATCTGCATTTGTCTCACATTCAATAATCCGGTTTTGTCTGATCAGGTCCAGCCTGATCTCCTGAAGTTCCTGTAATGTCGCAATCCGCTGGTACATCAACCCGGATGCCTCGGCAAGTTTTTGGATGTTGGTGCTTTGAGGCGTTTCAAAATAGCGGGGATAAATTTCTGATAGAAGATGATTGGGGTCGGAACTATAAATCGGCAGCATACGGAAAATGGTGCCTCCGCCATTATTAATCACAAAAATCACAAAAGGATGTTTGTGTTGTTTGATGGACAAAAGGGCGTTGCTGTCATGAAGAAAAGCCAGGTCCCCGGTAATGCAGCAGGTTGGTGCTTTTGATGCAAAATGGATACCAGATGCTGTTGACGTGATCCCGTCAATTCCGGCTGCTCCACGGTTCACATATTGTAAGTTCCGGCTTTTCCCAAACATGGCCATATCTCTGGGGATCAGAGAGTTGGATAGCATTACATTCCATTTATTCGTGATGTGATCTCCCAGGTACGAAAAAATATGCCCGTCGGTTAATTGATGCTCATTTTTCAGAGCCGACTCCAGTTTTTGGGTGGCTTCTTCCTCAGCTGTAAACCAGCTCTTTTTCCATTTCGAGTGATCTTTTTTGGGGATATTGCCGGAGTGAATGATATCAGGCGGATTGCAGTGAACTGTAAAATCTACCGACATGGCATGATCCTGAAAAGATTGCCGTGCAGTAAAATGAATTAACGGTACATTTTTCCAGAATTTCAGCGCGTTAATGAGCGATTTCGTGAAGGGCTGATCGCCAAACCGAATGATCAGGTCCGGTTTTAATGAGTTTAATAAGGTTGTATTACGCAGTATCTGTTCAAATCGATGAATTTGATGCACAGGGAGTTCAACACGGCTGCCCGGTTCTGCAATTACCGGTGCATCCATTTGTTCAGCAAGCTTTTCCAATTGGCGCTCCAGCGAGTGATGCCTGTTGACCGGACCGGCAATCAGCAGCGGGCGAGAGGAAGATGACAGCAGATTTTCAAGCTCCTCCGAAAGTTCAACTTTGCTGCGTGAAATGTACTCAGGCCCATCTTTATGATTGCCGGATTCGTGAATCAGCCGTATCTCTTCTGTAATCTGAGCGTCTGTGGGTTCCAGTGGTTTTCTGAATGACAGGTTGATATGTGCCGCACCACCTTTTTGAATAGAGATCTCAATAGCCTGCCGGGCAAGATATTTCAGTCGTTCAAAATCCGTTTCATCATCCATCGGTTCACCGGCATCATGAAAAAACACACTGTAATTCCCAAAAAGTTTCAGTTGATCGATGGTTTGTGAACTTCCCAGGTTTCTAAGATGAGGCGGACGATCAGATGTAAGGACAATCATGGGAACACCAGACATTTTTGCCTCAATTACTGCCGGAAAATAATTTGCCGCTGCTGTGCCGGAAGTGCAAATTAAAAGAGCGGGTCTGCCAGTGGTTTTAGCCATTCCCAGTGCGGTAAAAGCCGCAGAACGCTCATCGAGCACTACTTTTTTTTGAATTCCCGGATGGATGGCTGCAGCAATAGTGAGTGGGGTGGATCGGGATCCCGGCGAAATGACAGCATACTCCACACCCTGTCGGTGAAGAGAGCGAATCAATTGTGATGTCCACTTTAGCGGATTAACCATAATGTGCATCAAGCTGGTTTAAGGCGTCCATCAGCGGCCTGAACTTCAGCAAAGTTTCTTCCCATTCTGTTTCGGGATCAGAATCTAAAACAATTCCGCAACCGGCATAGAGTGTTACTTGGTTTTTATGAAGCAGTGCGCTGCGTATAGCCACGGCAAATTCACCCCAGCCATTCAGGTTAAACCAACCAACAGGGGCAGAATACCAGCCGCGATCTATTTGTTCAATTTCCTGAATATAAGGAATGGCAGCCTCACCCGGAAAACCTCCCACCGCGGGTGTGGGGTGGAGTTCCTGAATCAACTGATGTATTTGCACATCTTCTTTGATAGATGCTGTTATTGGCGTGAACAGATGCTGCACATTCTGAAGTTTTTTTATCTGAGGTTTTTCCGGATGATCAATGTTCAGGCTGTACGGCCGCAGGCTGTTGTCGATGGCCTGCACAACAAAGTGGTGCTCTTCCCGGTTTTTCCGGCTCTGCATCAGGGAGTGGGCAAGGGATGCATCTTCGAACGCACTGCGTCCGCGTGAAATACTCCCGGCGAGGCCCTCAGTCATAAACGTTCCGTTTTTAAATGAGGCAAGCCGTTCGGGTGTGGCCCCGATAAAAGACAAATCCCCATCTTTTTGGATCAGGAAATTATAGCAGGCAGGATATTTTTCTCTGAGGTGGTGTGCCAGTATGGTGGGTTCCAGTTCACTTTTGGACTCCAGTGTGGCAGATCGTGCAAGTACAATTTTTTCGAACTTCTTTTGGCGGATGAGATCTTTTGCCTTATTTACATTGAGAATCCATTGTTCACGATCTTCAGCGGCTTGAAGGGTACATAGAATATTTGGCTTGCTGTGTTTGGATGCTTTGGAATGATTCAGATGGCCGGCAATACTTAAAAAGTCAGTGATGCGTGAAATCACATCCTGATAAATCTGATCAGCTGTACGATCGTTTTTTTCGATAGTAAGGGTAAGCAGATGCAGGTGGCCAATTTCAACAAGCATCCATTCAGGGAGAACAAATCGTGCAGCTCCAAAAGATTTCCATGCCTTGCCGATATTATAATCGTTGAACGAATAACCGCCCAAAAAAAGAGGCCCTGCCATTGAATGATCAATTGCGGTGTAGGCCTGAATTTGATCTTTCAGTTCAAGAGATTTTCGGGATATATCCCTGAACCGGTTTGCTCCGGTAGCTTTCAATTCTCGCACTTTTCCGGCCGCTGATATAGAGATAGAATGTTCAGGCTGCGCCCAGTAGAATTTCTCTTGATATTCATTGTTAATTTCAAGAGCTGCAAGAGGATCGATGCCTGCAATTGGAAGAGTTATAGAAACAAGTGGTACGGGGAGGTTGTTGATGGACTTTAAAAAATCGGTAAAAGCCGGAGATTCGAGTGATTCAATAAATGTGGTTGGAGTAATAAAATCAGAATCCTTAGTACTCATATTGAGATATTAATCGTAAACTTGATTTTCATTACTTTCAATATAAATTGAAAGTTAATCATTCCAAAAAATTAATCCCGATAACCGAACTAAAATTTTCTCGCAGGAAAGAGCAGCGGAAAAGTACCTATCACTGTGGGGCCTTTCGGGTTATTCGGCGTCGTCGGGCTGTCCGCTGTCAAAGGGATTTTCAATGCCGTAGTCTCTCGGATTGTAATCGGCCAGTTCAAAATAGTAATCCCAGGCCATTTTGCTCTGCCCATTTTTATCAACCCAGTTCGGATGGCTCTGCTTGATTAGCCCAACGACACGTTTGGCATATCTCAGGCGTTCATCCTGCTCATCAATCCGTGGGATGGCATCAATCATCAGATCGAGGTTGTAGCCGCAATCAAAATCTTTGGGTTTTTTCTGATCAAGAAACATGCTGTTCAAATAAGGTTATGTAATACAATTTATATTGAAGGTAAAAAGAATAACTGCGAAAAACGTAACAAATTTATGACGGGATCATGCTGAACGCTGTATAAATTAAAATTATTTTGATCTTACGCACATGAAGTTTCGTTTTACTGAGCGCATCATTATTCCATTAAACAGGTGTAACAAAAATTGCTATCTTAACGCGGAGTTAATTTTGGCGATAAAAAACGAAGTATTTGTATGATTTACGATTCAATAATTGATACAATTGGCAACACACCACTTGTCAGATTACACCGGGTTACTGAAGGCCTGGATCTGACCGTTGCTGCAAAAGTGGAATTTCTGAATCCCGGGCAAAGTGTAAAAGATCGCATTGCCGTAAAAATGATCGACGATGCCGAGAAAAAGGGTCTTATCAAACCGGGTGGCACTATTATTGAAGGAACCTCAGGCAATACCGGAATGGGGCTTGCACTGGTTGCTGCCGTCAGGGGTTATAAATGTATTTTTACGACCACAGACAAGCAGAGTCCGGAAAAGGTAAACCTTTTGAGAGCACTCGGTGCGAAAGTGGAAGTGTGTCCCACCAATGTGGATCCGGATGATCCCAGAAGTTATTACTCAGTAGCCAGGCGGCTCAGTGAAGAAATTCCAAATTCCTACTATCCCAATCAGTACGACAACTTGAGCAATTTGCAGGCCCACTACGAAACTACAGGGCCCGAAATTTGGGAGCAAACCGAAGGAAAAATTACCCATTATGTTTCCGGAATCGGAACGGGCGGCACCATTACCGGCACCGCAAAATATCTGAAAGAGCAAAACCCCGATATTCAGGTCATTGGGGTTGACAGTGTAGGTTCTGTGTATAAACATTACTTCGAAACCGGAGAATTCAGTAAAGACGAGATTAAGCCCTATCTTACAGAAGGTATCGGGGAAGACCTGATTCCCGAAAATGTGGATTTTGATTACATCGATGATGTTGTTCAGGTGAATGACAAAAATGCACTGACCATGACCCGAGAAGTTGCTCAAAAAGAGGGACTTTTTATCGGTGGTTCTTGCGGTGCGGCTGTGTACGGAGCCCTGGAATATGCCCGGAAAGCCCGTCCCGGAAAAGATGCCCTCATGGTTGTGATTTTACCCGACAGCGGCACCCGGTACGTTTCAAAAATATATAATGACGACTGGATGAGAGAACACGGCTTTCTGGATGATGAATCTGAAGGCAACGGCCAATAGAATATATAAACTGAATATTTAACACTAAATATCTATTACTGCTATGAATCAACCGAACAAACCCAAAAAAGGGAAACCGATAGAAATTGAATTGAAAGAAGATGAGGCCACCGGCACCTATTCGAATCTTGTGATGATCACACATTCACCATCAGAATTTGTTTTTGATTTTATTGCGATGATGCCGGCAGTAAAAAAAGCTAAAGTTGTGAAGCGGCTTATTTTAACCCCGGATCATGCCAAAAGACTGGCAAATGCACTGAATGAAAACATCAGGAAATACGAAGCTGAGCATGGTGCCATTACCATAAAAGAGAAGTTTGACGTTCCGTACAATTACCGCGGGCCCAAGCCGGAAGCCTGATCCCCGTGCTATTTTTTGGTAAACAATAGCAAGAATATTCCAACCGACAAGAAAAAGGCATGGGGGAAAATGGCTGCAAACAGAGGTGAAATGGTACCTGCAGCCCCAAACGGTTCAATCACTTTCATCATTGCAAGATAAATAAAACTTACGCCCAACCCCGTGGCGAGATAAAATCCTTTACCGCCTTTGCGCCGTTCAGCAGCAAGGGCAAACCCTATCAAACAAACGGTAATGATTGAGATGGGATAAGCCATGCGCCCGTATAGTTGTACTTTGGGCAGATCAATACCACCGGCGCCAATCCGTTCTATAGATTCGATATATTGCAATGCATCCGGATAAGTGAGCTGGTAGATGTCGGATGTCCGCCGGGTGATATCCCGCGGTAAAATATTGATATCAAAGCGCTCGCGTTCCGTTTCTACCTCCTGGATGGAATTGTTGTCTCCGAACGTTCGGATGGTTGCCCTGTCTGTAATCCATTGAGAAGTAGAGTCAATCCACATCATCCGGTTTGACTGTACAATACGGGTAATTTCTTCTCCCTGAAATTCCATCAGGTAAACACGATAGCCCACATCGGCATTGGCATCATAAAAATTGATGTTGATAATCGTACTGTCAGAATCCTGCCGGAAAATGCCACCGCGGTCAATCCGGTCGCCCGATCGCGACAAATATTCATTTTCAAATTCTATGCGTTCGGCATTCGACTCGGGAATAATGTAAGCATCGAGATAGCTTGTGATACCGGCCAGAAAAATTCCGATAAAAATATATGGAATCAGCAGGCGATACAGGCTAACCCCGGATGCTTTCAGGGCAATAATTTCGACTCTTTCAGACATCTGCCCGGTTAAGTAGAGGCAAGCCACAAAAACAGCCACCGGCATAACGAGGCGGGTCATTTCGGGAATGTAATTGAGATAATACCGGTTCCAGATCTCTGCCAGGGCAGCTCCCTGATCGGCAAAATCATCACTGTTTTCGGAAAAATCGATCAGGATAAAAATGCAGATCAGCACAACCAGCATGAAAACCGTGATGGTCAGAATCCGGAAAAAAATGTAGCGGTCCAGTTTATTCATTTCGTCTGAGCAAATTAGTAATTCGAAGGGATGTGCTAACGTGCAGGGTCAGAATGATCCCGAAAACCAGATAAAGAATATTGATGCCCCACATACCCATAAATGGAGAAATAATCATCCGGTCGGCCAATTTTTCGCCTTGAATGATGGCCACAAAATAGACCGTGAGCAGGACGGAACTGATGATGGCGGCAAAACCAATATTTCCTTTACGTGTTAAAATACCGATGGGCGCACCCAACAATACAAAAACAATACATGCAAACGGTATGGAGAGTTTTTTATGTACCTCAACCAGAAATTCGGCAATTCTGAAATCTCGCCAGTTGATGTTTGATTTGAGGCTTTCGAGTTCGGGCCGGTAGCGGTCAATGGCGCTGAGGGCTCTGTTAAGTGATGCTCTCTGCGTACTGGGATTTGGCAAGAAGTTCAGGCTGTAAAACTCCGATTCATATAATTGAAGTGTATCAACCAGAGACTCGATATTGATCTCAAACACCCGGGATGGTTCGTAGTGAAACGGGACGGCTTCGTGCTGCGAAATGGCATCACGGAATTTATTGAATTCGTTTCGCTGTTCGCTCCTCAGGGTGTCAATAACGGCGAGCATGGCCTGTGCGCTCATAGTTCTGTCTGTGCGGCTGCGCTGTTCGGGGTTGGAACGCGAGAAGGAGAGATCAGACAGGTCAAAGCTCATCCGGTATCTTTCAAATGAGCTACGTTCAAGTGTTTCCTGGCGCCCTCCCTGGCCGGGGATGTAGCGGATGATGGATCCGTCCAGTAAAAAAAGTGAGAGTGTATAATCATCGGGGCTTTCCAGCCATCCTTTTTTTGCGTTAATGATGGCACGGTTGCGGTTGTCCGAGGGTTCCTGCATCACGCGTACATCATAAAGCGAATCGGTGTCTGAATCTATTTCACGTATCAGAAATGTATAGCCTTCAATATTGTCATAAAATGTGGCAGGTTGAAGGTCGAAAGCCGGTTTTTGCGTGCGGATATCAATAAACAGCGAACGTGCTTTGTGATTGGCCTCCGGCAGAATGTAGTTAGAAAAATATCCCGTGAACAGAAACAGGAGAAATCCCAGTAAAAGGACCGGGGCGATCAATTTTATGGGGTTGATTCCGGCTGCCCGTATTGCCGTGAGTTCATTCCATTCAGAAAAACGGCCGAAGGCAATCAACGTTGAGATGAGTACCGACATGGGAATAGCCAATACCACCATATATGCCAGATTATTGGCAATTAGCTCAATCACAATCATCATGGGCAGACCTTTCCCCACCAGTTTATCCACGTGCAGTATCAGAAACTGCATCAGAAGAATAAACATCACCGTAAAAAAGCAGAAAAAAAACGGGCCGAAGTGCTTTTTTATGATATCTTTTTGAACGTGATTCAGCATATGCAAATGATCGAACAGAGCGCTTTTATCCGAAGATTACTTGTTGAGTTGGAGATTTCATTTTAAAATAAACGGATCAAAACCGACATTGAATATAATATGATCTGTTCACCTGTAAAGAATGTATCATGTCATTAATTTCCAACGCCAAAGAATAGGGATTTTTTGCATTGAAAGAGAAGTTTTAGATGGTTCTGACTTTTAACATATTGTGTAATCTTTTATTATGCGAAATATCCATATTCTATTTACAACTCTGCAATTTAATCAATTCTTATAGCAACATCGTTACGACGTTATAATTTTTAAACCCTCATGAATGTAAATTACTGGCTGATTGATAGTTCCTCAGCTTTGTAAAGTCATAAAATCTGTGCCTGATTTACGTCGTTTTATTCTTTCTGCATGGTTAGGATGTATTTTGTGCATCGCTGGCGGAACTGTGGCAGGTGCTCAGGGAGTTTCGGAAAATGTAATTTCAGAAGTTTCTGAGCCTGATACCACCGATACTCTCCGTTCTGTTGAGTTTAGCCGTGCGTTCAGGCCGGTATATGGCAGCACAGTTTCCTATCCGTTTTTGCGCTCCATACCCCGGCTCTATTTTATCAATCTGCCACACGAAGAGGTGCATATAGCCCGCCGATTTGATGGTGGTTTCTACGTCGAAAAACAGTTGGCCGGCCAGCGTTCCGGCGCTCCATCGTCCATGAGTTTCGAAGAATATTCGGCTCTTCATAAACACTATGCCGTGGAAGAAAACTGGAAACAGTTGATATTTGAATCCCGCCAGAGGGAAGAGAGACAGCGAGGTCTGCTCGATTTTCGGCTTGAAATACCCGGGGGCCGCGAGTCGGCATTTACCACTATTTTTGGTGAGCCGGTTGTGAACCTGCGTGTGAACGGTGTGGCGCAGATGAATGTGGGGGCTTCTATACAGCAGTCGGAAGATCCTTCTTTGCCGCCCGATCAGCAAACCCGCATTGACCCGACGTTCGACCAGAGCCTCCAGCTAAATATACAGGGAAATATTGGTGATAAGCTGACCATCCAGACCGATTGGGATACCGAACGAACATTCGACTATCAAAACCGGCTGAATATTATTTATGAAGGCTACGATGATGAGATCATCAAAAGCATTGAAATGGGTAATGTTACGATGAACACAGGAAATTCTCTGATTCGGGGAAGCGGCGCACTTTTCGGGATCAAATCGGTTGCCGAGCTGGGTTCGCTTCGGTTAACCAGCGTACTGTCTCAGCAGGATGGCGAAAGCAATGTGGAGACAATTAGCGGAGGATCGCAAGAGAGACAAATACAAATTCGTCCGGCCGATTACAGTGACGACAGGCACTTTTTCCTTGATTTTTACACCCGCCAACAGTTTGAATCCAGTATGGCAAACCCTCAGCAGCAAAGCCAGACCCTGCAAATTGCTGATGTAGAGGTATGGGTGTTACGGGAAAACATTCAGGCAGAAGAGGGCTCGAGGCTGGCTGTGGCATTGGCCGGGTTAGGAGTAAACGAACAGCCGGACGGCTCGCACGGACCGCCCGATAATCGCCTGGATCGGTTTTCTGATGAACTGCTCGATCAGTTTCGCGATCCCCAGGATGGCGTATCAGCTTCTGACCTGGGCATCGAGGATTCCAGAAATTTTGAAGAAGGATATTTTACACTGCTTCAGGAGGGAGAAGATTACACGATCAATAAAATTACCGGATTTATATCGCTTCGGAGAGCATTGGGGTCACGCGAGGTTTTGGCTGTATCATACAATTACCGTGGCGCAGGTAATGAAATTGTTGAGGTTGGAGAGATCAACCGGGGCGGCGGTGACCGGATTTACCTGAAAATGCTCAGGCCCAAAAATATCTCTACCGACAACATACTTTTTCCCATCACCATGCGAAATATCTATTCGCTGGGTGTGAGCGGCATTACGAGAGAATCACTTGAACTTGAGCTACAATACACCGAAGAAAACGTAGCAAGAAACCGACTGCCCGGCCGCAACTCGACGTTACTGCAAGATCTCGGTTTAGACCGGGTGGATTCGCAGGGCGCACTTGAACCGGATAACCAGATCGATTTTGGAACCGGAACACTGGATGCCCAAAATGGACTGATTATCTTTCCGTACCTTGAACCGTTTGGCAGCAGAATGCGCGAAATTCTGGAAGATTCTCCGGCTACCGAAGAAGACATAGAGCGGCTTACCTATTCCGAACTCTACACACAGCGCCAGAGGAATGCAGCTCAAAGTTCCAAAAACAGTTTCTACCAGTTCACCGGATCATCCCGCGGTGGAGTTCAGGATAATTTTAATCTGGGAATTGCACTTGTTGAAGGTTCCGTACGCGTGTATGCAAACGGATCTCAGCTACAGGAAAACGTGGATTATCAGGTAGATTATTCATTTGGCAGTATCACCATTTTAAATGACCGATATACGGCTCCCGGGCAGGATATTCGCATAGAGTACGAAAACCAGTCTTTGACCTCCATCGAACAGAGAACGTTTACCGGGCTGCGTGCGGAATATGAGATCTCCAATGATATCCAGCTGGGCGGAACACTTTTCCGTTTTAGTGAACGGCCCCTGGATGATAAAATACGAATCGGAGACGAACCGATCAGCAATTCTGTTATCGGGTTTGATGCCAATGCCCGTTTCGATACCCCGTTTGTTACCCGCATGCTTGATGCACTGCCGGTACTTCAGACAAGAGAATCTTCAGAATTCAGTTTCAGCGGAGAATTTGCTCAACTGAGGCCGGGCGTGTCGGAAACCAGGGCAGTAAGGCGGGCTATCCGCAACGATGAATTATTTCCTGATGAAGAACAGGGGCTCTCATTTATTGATGATTTTGAAGGAGCCAGCATAAAAATCAACCTGCTGAATGCCACTCGCTGGAGTCTTGCTGCTGCACCGGCCGCAGTACCGGGTTATGAGCCCGACGAAGCCATTTTCGAAGAGGATGATTTTCCGGGTCAGCCGGTTTCAACCCAGCAATCGAGACTGAACCGTTCCGATCTACGCTCCAAATTTTCCTGGTACACCATTCCGCGAAACATATCATCCATTCTTGAAAATGTTGAATACACTCCGGAATCACGTCAGGTACATGTGAACGATGTGTTTGAAGGAAGAGAAACACGAAGTCCGCAGGAAGAAATTATTAACACACTGGATGTTTTTTATAATCCTACAAAAAGGGGGCCCTATAATTACAATATGGAGCTTCGGAACCTGCTCGAAAATGAGTCGGAGCGAACCTGGGGTGGGATGACAGCCGTACTTCCATCCGGACAGGAAGATTTTACTCAAAATAATATTGAGTTTCTTGAATTTTGGGTGCAACCCATTCTTCCCGGAGGTCAAATGCCATCAGCAGCGGCAATTGAAGATTATGAGGGGACCATCTACATCGACATTGGTTTGATTTCCGAGGATGTAATTCCCAACTCAAAACTGAATACTGAAGACGGGCTTGCGCTAAATCCGGAAAATCTGATACTGGATAACACAACAAATCCAAGATCTGCGATGCCTGCAAATCCCCCGCCGCCGGAAGGTCAGTTTTCAAATGTAAACCGTGAACTGGAAGATGTGGGCCTGGATGGCTTGCCTTCATCAAATGGATTTAACGGGCTGGATGAACAGACAGTTTTTGCTGATTTTATTGATGCGATGCGGGAACAATATGGCCCTCAAAGTGCGGAATTTCAGCAAATTTTGGAAGATCCGTCAAATGATGAATATTTTTTCTATGGACAGTCTGATGTTCAGGATTTGCCGCTTCACGAACGCTTCCACAGGCTGCTCGCATATACCGAAGGCAATACGCCGCTGGATCAGAGTGACAAACGCGCCATCACAAACCGGCCCGATACAGAGGGCCTGGTGAATCCCTCAACTGTAAACCTGACCAATGCCTACTTTCAATATGAAGTTGACCTGAACCCCGCAGATGAATCGCGCCTGCAAATCGGTGAGGAGGGAACGTACATTATTGATCGTGTGCCGGGAAACCGCCAGGAAGATCGCTGGTATCAGGTGCGAATCCCGATTGATGAGTTTAAACGAAGAGTGGGAGACATCAACGACTTTCAAAATATCACCTACATACGCATCTGGATGTCTGGCTACGAAAAACCGTTTACCCTGCGGTTTGCCACTCTGGAGTTTGTGGGAAGTCAGTGGCGTCAGGACGAAACCATCAACGAAAACAGTGATCCCAATGCTGATCTGCGCATCAGTACCATCAATATTGAAGAAAATTCGAACCGTCGGCCGTTTCCCTACCGGCAGCCGGCCGGGGCTATAAGGGCGCAGGATCGTGGCACGCAGCTTCAGTCGCTTCAGAACGAGCAGTCAATTGTACTTGATGTGGACAATCTGAGTCCGGGGGCTGTTCAGTTTATCAAACGGGTATATCCGGGCGGTTTGAATCTGCTCAATTATTCGAACATGAGAATGTTTGTGCACGGCGAGGGATATGAAAACCGTGGTGATGCCGAGATGGTGATGCGTTTTGGCAACGACCTCGAAAATAATTACTACGAATACCGCCAACCGGTAACACCGTCGGATCCCAATTTTCCATTTCAGGATTTTGATCCCGGAAACTCTGGCCAATTGATGGAAGAGGCTGAACGAATCTGGTTGTATGATGAAAACAGCATGAATATTGTTCTGGCTGCCTTCAATCAGCTGAAGCAGCTTCGCGATCAGGCATCATCCGACAGTTTTGATGATGTATATGAACGCTCGGACATTTTGGAAGATGCTGTTCCGGGAGCTGTTGTAGCCATCAAAGGAAATCCCTCACTGGGGCGGGTTACCGAAATCGGGATGGGAATCCGAAATCCGTTTGACCCGGAAGATCCATCCGGTAACGGAACACCGGTTCTTAGAGCCCAATTTTGGCTGAATGAACTGAGGGTGTCCGGTTTCGACAATGAAAAGGGCTGGGCAGCCAATGCCCGGTCGTCGCTCAAACTGGCCGATTTTGCCACAATTGATGCGAACATTACCCGGCAAACCCAGGGCTTTGGTGCCATAGATTCCAGGCTTGGCCAAAGGCGTGTGAGTAATGAATTTGCCTATGATGTAAATACCTCTATAAATCTCGACAGTTTTATTCCGGATCGGTATGGCTGGAATATTCCGCTGAACCTTTCGGCAAGGAGATCCACTTCAGTTCCGAAATATCTGCCAAATCAGGGTGACATTCGTTTTACTGATTTTGAGGAAGCCGTTCGTGCGCGGGATGATTTGGGCGAATCACAACAGGATTTTTTGATTGATCAGCAAAAGCGTGAAGTGGAAACATTCAGCCAAAGTTACGCCGTTAACCTGTCGAATGTATCCAAACGAAATTCCCGCAGTGCAGCATCGCGTTATCTGCTGGACAATACCACGCTAAACTATAATTACAACACAACTGACAGCAGAAATCCACAGTATAGTTTTCAGGATAACTGGAATTATAATGCATCTGTCAGGTACAATCTGGCCATCCGGAATGTGCGGTTTTTCAGCCCGTTCAGATTTCTGGAAGACGTTCCTGTAATGAACGCTATTTCTGGTTTCCAGCTTGGTTATACACCCAATAATATTACAACATCGGTCAGCACCCGCCGCTCTTACGAAGAACGAAAACGAAGGATACTTACCGGTGAACCTGAACAGCCGCTGCAACAGACTCACAGTTTTACTTATAATACAAACTTCGGGTTTGGCTATAACCTGACCCGCTCCATTTCCACCTCATTTCAGTCTCAAACCGTCTTCGATCTTGCCAGGGTTTCCGTGCGAGATGGGGAATTTGCCGGGATAGACAGCACCGCGTTCGACCCGATGCCATCTTTCGATGTTTACAGGGATCTTTTAGCCGGTGATATCTCTCCAAGACGCAGCAACTATAACGAAAATTATACGGCGAGCTGGCAGCCACGCATCAATCAAATACGATATCTGGACTGGCTAACCTACAATGCCCGGTATTCGGGCGGTTTCAGGTGGGAAAATACACCTTTCGGTTCCAATTTGGGAGCTCGGGTTTCCAATACATTCAGGCTCGATCATACTTTGCGCGTGGATGCAGGCAGTTTGTTGAGCAAATTGCCGTTTTATGATCGGGCTGTAGAAGCCAACCGCAGAGAGCGAAACGAAAGGCAGGCAGCAAGAAATGCCTCAAACAATCAGGCCGAAAACGGAGGTTCTGAAGAGGCTGAAAATATTTATGGATTTGGAGAACATGTTACCTATTACGGGCGAAAAATGGCTTTGGCCCTGTTCAGTTTTGGGAGTATCGACATCAACTACAATAATTCAAAAACATCGGCACAGAGTGGATACGATGGCGGATCCCGAATCATTGATATGTTTGGTGGCGATACCTTCACACCATCCTTCCGGTATCGGCTTGGAATTGAAGAACGAATTTCACAGGACAGACTTATTGCGAATCCCGATGGCGAAACAACACTTCAGCTGCCGGCAACCAATACCTATTCAGATAATATTACACTCAGCACCCGGATGAATCCGTTCCAGAATATTTCGGTGGATTTAAACTGGCAAACACAATGGGATGAGCGATTTACAGAATCCTTTTCACTGGATCCGGATAATGAGATCTCTTCGGTGAGTACGGCAAGTGGTAACATTTCATCAAGTGTGTGGGCATTTGGTGACGGGTATAAAAAACTCTTCAGAAATCAGCTTGAAACGGCCTTTGAAGGAATGAGTGATTCGGAAAATGTGATTCATGGTACCGAAGGAGACAACAATACGTTGCTGAACAGAGTAAAACTTCAGGAGGATTTCCGTGAAGCCTATCTTGGATCATCAAGTTCTGTTGGCAAACGTGGTTTTACGGCAATTCCGCTGCCCAACTGGCGAATTAACTGGACCGGTGTGGAAAACCTGATTCCATTTGTAAGTGAGTATATCCAGAGGGCAACAATCACACATTCCTACACCGGACTGCATCGTACAGGGTGGAACCTGAACAACAATCCGGGAGATTTAATTACAAGAAGAATTGGTGTTTACACGATTGAGGATTTCCGACCGGAATATGAGCCTTCTTCCGTAAATATTGAAAAGCGATTCTCGCCGCTTGCCCAGCTTAACATTACGTGGGAAAATGGCCTCAGAACCCAGGTTGGGTATGAAACGAGCCATATATCCAGTCTGTCTCTGTCGAACACACAGGTAATTGAGCGAACATCAAAAGGGCTGAGACTCACCATGGCTTATACAGTTCGCAACTTCAGAATTCCATTCTCCCGGCGTACGGCAAGCAATGTAGATTTGACGTTTAACGGCAGTTTTATTGAAGACACGGAGCAGCGTTTTCTGCTGGATGCCGACCTGGACCGAGCCTTGCAGCAAGATAGCCAGACCATTGAGAGAGATCCGTCGGTATACAGTTTCAATCCAAGCCCGCCCACCGGTCAATCCCGCATCAACGGATCGGCTGTTGTCGGATATCGTTTTTCAACAACACTTCAGGCCAATTTTGAATACGCCTTCAGCCAGATTCTGCCAAAATCGTCCCGAACGTTTAAGCGTACCACGCATGACATTCGGTTCAGTATTCGCATTAATATTCGGTCAACCTGAGTAATGGGTTCTGTCTGAAATATTGATTGTTAAAACTCCTCTCACAATCTATCAGTTACAGGATTTTTTCTTATTTTAATCAGGTTTTGAAGAACCATGAATGTGAATTCCAGTTAAATGACTTTTAACCGGGATTGCTTAGATAAAACGTGTTCACCTACAACAAAAATTAATATCATCTAAAATCAACAGGCTTTTTATGGAAAGAAAAATTTTCCTGAACGAATCAGAAATCCCGACTCACTGGTACAACATTGTGGCAGATATGCCCAATAAGCCCAAACCGCCACTCAACCCAAAAACCAAACAGCCTGCCGGTCCCGATGATTTGAGCCCGATTTTTCCGATGGGATTAATTCAGCAGGAAGTGTCGGCCGAGCCATATATAGAAATTCCGGATGAGGTGAGAGACATTTATCGCATCTGGCGGCCCTCACCGATGTATCGTGCCAGGGGACTTGAAAAAATGCTCGATACACCTGCAAAAATTTACTATAAATATGAAGGTGTGAGCCCAAGCGGTTCGCACAAACCAAATACAGCTGTTGCTCAGGCCTATTATAACAAAGAGGAGGGTGTAAAAAGCATTGCTACCGAAACCGGCGCCGGACAGTGGGGAACGGCCCTTGCTTTTGCGTGTGCCCAGTTCGATATAAAATGCGAAGTGTACATGGTTCGCATCAGTTATGATCAGAAGCCCTATCGAAAAGTGATGATGAACACGTTTGGAGCGGATGTCTATCCCTCACCGAGTGACCGAACCGAGGCCGGACGAAAAATTTTGGCTGAAGATCCTGAAACCAGCGGAAGCCTGGGGATTGCTATCTCAGAAGCCATCGAACGGGCGGTGATGGACGATCAGACCAAATATTCTCTCGGTTCAGTGCTGAACCACGTACTGCTGCATCAAACCGTGATCGGGCAGGAATCCATCAAACAGCTCGAATATGCAGGAGATTATCCCGACATAATTGTTGCACCTCTCGGCGGCGGATCCAACTTTGCAGGAATATCGTTTCCGTTTCTCAGAGAAAACTTGCTGAATGGCAAAAATACCCGCTTTGTGGCCGTTGAACCGGCCTCGTGTCCGAAACTGACCCAGGGAGAGTTTTTGTATGATTTTGGGGATTCGGCCGGGTACACACCTCTGCTGCCGATGTATACACTGGGCCATAATTTCAGGCCTGCTGCCATTCATGCGGGCGGACTCCGGTACCACGGGGCAAGTGTACTCTGCAGTCAGTTATTGAAAGATGGTTTGATTGAGGCGGTTGCCCTGCAGCAGCTCGAGTGTTTTGAGGCAGGAGTGAAATTTGCAAAATCAGAAGGAATTATCGCCGCACCCGAGGCAACACACGCCGTTGCCCAGGTTATTCGCGAAGCTGAAAAGGCCAAAAAGGAGGGAACATCAAAAACAATACTGTTCAATCTCTGCGGGCACGGCTTTGTGGATATGCAGGCATATGAGGATTATTTTGCTGGCATTTTGGACGACCACACATTTACGGAAAATGAGTTAAAAGGCAGCCTGAAAGAGGTTGTTGATATGCAGCCAAAATAGCAGTTCGGAGTTTTTTGTAAAAAAAGTTCAGTATTATGTAAGGAAATGGGCTCAGGAATTTTTGAGCAATCAATACATAACCTGAAAGAAATAATTTTTATGAAGAATTTGATTCTGCTAACCGCATTTGTTTTTGCACTTATTTCGAAACCGGAAGCCGCAACAGCGCAGCAACAGGGTGAACCGCTGTTCTCTTCCGATATTGGGGTGCAAATGTACTCATTTCGTAACATTATCCCCGAAATAGGCCTGGAAGCCACACTCGATAAAATCAGGGATATGGGCATTACCGAGATTGAGGGTGGTGTGCCTCAGGGGCTGACCGCCGAAGAGTTCAGAGAAATGTGTGAAGCGCGTGGTTTCACTATTCCTTCTACCGGAACGGGTTATGAAGAACTGGTAAATAATCCCGAAGCAGTTGCCGAACGTGCCAAAATCCTCGGTTCAGATTATGTGATGGTTGCCTGGATACCGCACGACGTAGGCAATTTTAATTATGAAAATGCACGGCAGGCAGTTGAGGTTTTTAACAGGGCCGGCAAAATTTTGAGTGAACACGGATTAACGCTGACTTATCATTTCCACGGATATGAGATGCGCCCCCACGAAGATGGCACCCTGATGGATTATATTCTGGACAACACCGATCCCGAATATGTTGCTTTTCAGATGGATACGTTCTGGATTCAGTTTGGCGGAGCCGATCCCGTTGAGTTGCTTAAAACTCACGGCGATCGCTTCGAAACCATGCATCTGAAAGATATGAAAGAGGGAATTGAAAAAGACCTGACCGGCCTTACAGATCCGGAATACAATGTAGTTTTGGGAACCGGTGAGATTGATATTTATGGCATTATGAAAGCAGCGAAAGAAGCCGGTGTTAACCATTATTTTATTGAGGATGAAAGCAGCCGTGTCCTGGAACAGATTCCCGAAAGTATTGAGTACCTGAGAAGTTTGAGGAGATAATGCCATAAAAAATCAGGATCACTTACGAGGAATTACCCCATTTTTAAAATAATTCTCTTCGCGATTTTCTTCATTCTTTTGTCTTGCTCCGCCGGTTGTCGGAGGCTCTATAAAAGAAATAAAAAATCAAGGAGGCTGTCCAAAAAGGGCGTCATCCCGTGCCCGATACGCTCATTTTTTGAACGCGAAGCGAAATCTCCTCTCTTTGTTATAAGCAGGAGATGCCGGATCGGTGTCCGGCATGACGGTATTGTAGTTATTATATTTTGTCGAGCGTCCTTTTTGGACAGCCTCTTGATGGAGATTAATTTTCTTCCCAGCCATCTTCGCAGGTCATCGATATTTCAACCTCACCCGTAAACAGATCGTGTCCGCTGAACTCGCCTTTTATAGTAATATCACCATCTTCTGTTGCGCGGATTGTCGGTGGATTACCACTTCCAGCCTGCCAGTCGGGATTTTCATCATCCATTTGGTCCCAAATCAACCAGCCGCGCTCATTATGATTATCACCGTATGCAATTTCAACAGTTGTCTCTTCGCGTTCAAACCGATAATCATCACCGGCCTCGAAGTCACCGCCTTGAATCAGCCGGTGAATGTAAACCCAAAAATTCACTGCATCTTCAGGGTCCGTTTCAGCACCTGCTGTGATTGAGCTGCCTGTGTATCTGCAATTTGGATAATCCTTGAATTCATAAACGTCACCATCTATCCAAACTACCGCCGTTCCGGGCGCTGCAGGGTCAATATGTTCAAGCTCATGAGTTTCCTCGGCAAAAATGGTTTCCATTCCGACAAACTCTGATTCATCGATGTCGTGATCATTTCCGATATCATTGTTATTGTCATCGCACGCTGAAAAACCAGTGAACACCAAAAAGCAGACAACGAATAGTTTTAATTTAATTTCTGAGAATAATATTGATGAATTTTGCTTTTTCATGGGTTGTCAACTTTTATTATTTATAAATTGATTTTATGGCAGTATTTGAAACAGGTTATTGATAATCCTTAAAAAGCAATAAATCAAATTTTCAAGAGATATATCATATTAATTTTACATGTCTTATACAGCTTTTAATACTATTAAAAATGTTTCATTCAATTCAGTCAAATGATTAAGCAATACTTCAGGCATCACTAAAATATTATCACACCAAACTACTGTTATGTTAATTATAGATTATTAGGTAGAGAAAGACTTCCGAAGTCTCATATGCTCGACATTCTAATCTTGACACCACACTACCGGTAAATGCTTTGGTTATTCAGTATGAAGAATCCCATTTGATAGGCATCAGAACCACCTGTTTTCCTGATATAAAGTATTAAAGTGCTTACCTTGATTATGGTACAACACTTCCTCAATGAAGTGAAAATTCCTTCTGCAAAATTTATGATCTCATCGATGAAAAATTCAGATTCTCAATTACGTTTAGACCAAATGTACACCACCTCATTTCAGCAAAACTGGGAGTTACCCCTGTTTACTGATTATGGGGGTGAAACATTCACGTTCGAATATGTGGCCCGGAGGATTGAAGCATTAAAGATCACCATGAGTGAAGCAGGGTTAAAACCGGGCGACAAGATTGCGATTTATGCGCGAAATTCATCGAATTGGGCTACAACCTTCTTTTCAATCATGGCATTTGAAGGAGTAGTTGTCCCAATTCTGCCGGATTTTACCCCCGAAAACGCTCTTCACATCTTGAAGCATTCCGGTGCAAAGGTGTTGTTTGTGGCAGATTCCCTCTATTCAAATCTGGATAAATCCAAATTGAAGGAATTAAAACTCTGTATTTCCACTGATGATTTCAGAATCCTTAACAAAAAATCCAAATCATCCCCTGAATTCGCGATTGATGATTCTCTGAATGTAGAAAAACAGAATTTTTCTTTTCCCAAACGTGAGGAGGAAGATCTTTTTATTCTATCGTATACCTCCGGGTCTATGGGATTTTCTAAGGGTGTGATGCTCCCTGTTCGGAGTATTGAGTCGAACATTATTTATGCGAGGGAACACATGCCGCTTAAAGCCGGTGACCGAATTGTTTCAATTCTACCCATGGCGCACATATTTGGCCTGGCTTTTGAAAACATGTTTCCTGTTACGCTTGGATGCCACATTACCTTTCTGACCAAAGTACCCACACCTCAGATATTGTTAAAAGCACTGGGAGAGGTTAAACCTAATCTCATTTTGCTGGTCCCGCTGATTATTGAAAAGATCTATAAAAAACGAATCGTACCGACACTCGAAAAACCGGTGATGAAAACCTTATTAGCCATTCCGGGAATCAGAAATTTGATCTATAAAAAAACGCGAAAGAGCCTGATCGAAAGTTTTGGAGGTAACTTTCTTGAAGCAGTGGTTGGCGGAGCGGCCCTGAGCCCTGAGGTGGAAGCATTTTTCAGAAAAATCAGGTTTCCGTTTACCATTGGCTATGGAATGACCGAATGCGGGCCACTCATCAGCTATGCACCACACAACGAAACTAAAAAAGGCTCATCGGGGAAATTAGTTGACCGGATGGATGTTCGGATTGACAGTAACAACCCATATGAGGTAGCAGGTGAGATTCAGGTAAGAGGCCGGAATGTTATGCTGGGATACTACAAAAATGAAAAAGTCAACGCACAGGCATTTACTGACGATGGCTGGCTGAAAACAGGAGATTTGGGGATTATTGACAAGGAGAAATTTATTTACATTAAAGGGCGGAAAAAAAATATGCTGCTGGGGCCCAGCGGACAGAACGTGTATCCTGAGGAGTTGGAGTCACGGCTTACAAACTTTCCGATTGTGCAGGAATGTGTGATCATACAACGAAATAACCGGCTGGTGGCAAAAATATATCCTGATTCAGAAATGATGACAAATGCCGGTTTAGATGAAGATGACTTGGATGATATTTTGGAAAAAACACGTCAGGCTTTTAATAAGGCAGTGGCATCCTACGAGCAGCTTTCAGGTATTGAACTTGTGGACCAGGAATTTGAGAAAACCCCCAAGAAAAATATCAAACGCTTTTTGTATACCTAACCCGTTTAATCCGGAATTTCCAAAATTATTGATAGAAAATGTTTTCCGCATTGTTACAGCAATAAAAAAAACCCGAATATCCTCCAAATCCGGGGTTCATTTTTAATAATCTAACGTCAGTTCGACATAAGAATTTGGGAAATAAATCTGAGGTTATCCAAAAAGGGCGTGAAGTCAAAAAACAAAATCAATTTCGTCATGCCGGACCCTGAACTCTCGAAGGGACAAGCTGGCATCTCCTGCCAAAACCCGTCATTCCTGAATTGATCAGGAATCTCCAAACGTTGTTCCAGGATATTTCTATGCATAAGGTGGAGATCCCGTGTCGGGGCACGGGATGACGCCCTTTTTGAACTACAACACCTTTATATAACCAATTTCAATGATTTTATCTTGAAATCACGATAATCTAAAGTGTCAAAAATCAAATAAAATCATTCACTCCTGTCGGGCCGTTTCCAGCGCACCGGAGGTTCCGGTTCGGACTGAAGCTCAACCGGATTCAATTCCAGCAGCCTGAGCGCTTCTTCTACCGCTGCTTCAAGCTGGGGATCGTTGCCTTTCAGCACTTCGGCCGGGTGCTGAAATACTTCGATGTCCGGGGCAACACCTTCGCCTTCTACTGCCCACTCACCGTCCAGGTCAAAAAAGCCGCCGCGAGGTGCGATCATTCCGCCGCCGTCAATAAATCGCGGAGTGTCCCAGGTGCCCACCAGGCCGCCCCACGTTCGCGTACCGATCAGCGGGCCGATTTCCATTTTTCTGAACATGTAGGGGAGCAGGTCGCCACCCGATCCCGCATTTTCATTGATGATCATCACTTTTGGCCCCCAGATTCC
>SKYV01000086.1 GCA_007127745.1 Balneolaceae bacterium | reverse complement strand
GTTACGTAATTCGATGAAAAAACGGCGGCGATGTGCATCAGGCTTTTTTGATCCGGAGTCAAAAAAAAAGATTGGGCCTTCATCAGCTCCACCATTTTTTCAAGAAAAAGACACAGTTCCTGGTCTCCCTCCAGGCTCATATAAATCTGTTCAAAACGACCGGGGCCATCACCTTTCCGGAATGTCTGAATGGGATGCATCGACGCAACGGAAGCGCCTTTTTCCTTTAGCGGGTTGAGCACAGATGAGGTAATATTTCCTGAAGTATGAACCACCAATTTTTCACTCCATGTAATCGGTAATTCGGCCAGTTTCCCGGCAACAACAGAAATCTCATCATCCGGCGTTGTGATGAAAATCAAATCTCCCATTTCCTCCGAAGATTCAGGATGATTTCTTTCAACCAGAACCGGCTCTTTCGTTCTATCATGAACGATTCTGCCAGACCGGCTTGTCCATTCAGAGATTATCTGATAGCCATTTTCAGTAAAAAATCCTGAAAGAGCTGACCCTACTGCGCCTTTGCCGATAATGGTAACAGTCGGTTTTGTCTGCATCATCCAAACATCGGTTGTTCCTTCATCACGGCAAAACCATTCAGATTATTTTTTGTTTGATCAAGGCCGTTTTCAAGGGCATTGAACCGAACTTTTAACCCCCATTTTTGGGCTACAATCAGCCCGGCCGCAAACGTACCGGTTCCATCAAACAGCGAATTGTGTTTATTCAGGTAATTCATCAAAGTGCTTAAATCCTGTCCTTTTTGATATTCAACCACCTTCTCAAGTATTTCAGACTGGTTTTCTACCATTTCACAGCAGAATACGATAAGTGCTTGTTTTGATGCCAGGATTTCTTCGAGTGCAAATGCCAGTTCCTTCACAATGGTCGGGCTTTCATCGGTCATTTGAATATAGAGTACTGAAAAATTTTCGAGTATGTTCTGCAGCATCATAAGCTGATCGTAAAGGCCTGTATCTCCATCAAAGGCATCATCGTTGATGAAAAAGTCGTCATCTTCATCGGCAAAGTCATTTCTGAGACGGTCGTTGGCATAGACGATACCCAGGCTGGTTTCTACGAACTTAAACGAAGGCATAGGAAGCTTTTTTTCAGCACTTCCGGGATGTGATTCCACAATCACAACCGTATCAAAATCTTCGTTTAAAACTTGGGAATAGATGTCGCAGACTTCACTGAAATTTTTATCATTTATTTTCCGGGGTGCAAAAAGCAGCCTTGCGATTTCCGGGTCCTGATCATTGCGTTTTTTTGCTTGCTCAAGGCCCTTTTCAATTTTTTTTCGGGTATAAGCGGTAATATTCATGAGATGAGTTATTTAAGTAGACAATCATAGTTTTTGGTAACATACTGTTATCCAATGCTCCTGATATTTAAAACTACAAATTTTTGCCCTATTTCCATCAAAAAAGTCAACGAAAAACAGTTCTTCTCCCTCCTGATCCACTTTGATGCTGTTCATAGGTTTTCTCAAGCCGGTGCCGATCATTTTCAGTGCCGATTCTTTGATCGTCCAGATCCGTATCGGGTCAGTTGAACTGTACAGATCGTTACTCTCCCCTGATTCTTTCATTCGTTCAATCAGGGCCGGGCTCACGTTTCGCTCAATGGACTCAATATCACAGCCAACATTAAACTTATCAGAAATTACAGCCGAAAGAGCATTTTTTGTATGTGAAAAACTGACGGACAATTCTCGGCCATTCAGGTATGCCTTCGGCTTTTCATTTTTCAGCAGGTGCACATCAATATTACAGTTATAATGATGTTTGGCCATTTTTCGAAGTAACGACGCCCCCGAGATGTTTTCCGAGCGATCGTGATCACTCACATTGCCGGGAAAACTGAACAGTTCGAAAGCAACTTTCACCTCATCAGGTAAATCCGGATGTTTAATTCGTTCAGGCACAGCTTTTATGTTTCATTTTTTGAATTCAGTAAAACTAACGTAAATATGGTATAAAAGATACCGGGCTTGAAGACACGAATAAACCAGAATCTATCCTCACACCGTTTATTATAATTTTACTGAATTTTTGGTTGCACAACCATTCGCAATCAATAATCAGATCATCAAACTAATCGTGCCAACTTCGTGCTTATTTTTTTATCTTTAAAGGTTTGAAATAAAATCACAATCCAACCATTTTTAATGAGTAATCCTGAAACATCATTAAACGAACAGCAGCAAATACGGATCGAAAAACTTGAGCAATTAAGAGAGCTCGGAGTAAATCCTTATCCGTACGATTTTGAGGTAACTCACACCTCCAAAGAAATTTTGGCTAACGAAGCTGACTTTATCAAAGATGAACCCGACACAGCTCCACGGGTTTCTGTTGCAGGCCGGGTTATGACCCGAAGAATTATGGGCAAAGCCTCCTTTTTTACACTGCAGGATTCCTCAGACATTATTCAAATTTATATCCGCCGCGATGATGTAGGCGTTGAGGAGTACAACAAGGTGTTTAAAAAGCTGGTGGATATTGGGGATTTTGTAGGGATTAAAGGATTTGTTTTTAAAACCCGCACCGGCGAAACCACCATTCATGCCGAAGAATTTACATTTCTGGGCAAAACCGTGCGCCCGCTGCCAACCCCCAAAGAGGTAGAAAACGAACAAGGAGAAACGGTAACTTACGATGCATTCAGCGACAAAGAACTTCGATACAGACAGCGTTATGTGGATCTGGTTGTAAACCCGGAAGTGCGTGAGGCATTTATTAAACGAACCCGAATGGTTCAGGCCATGCGTAATTTTATGAACGAACGCGGATATCTTGAAGTGGAAACTCCCGTTCTGCAGCCTGTTTACGGGGGCGCAGCAGCCAAACCGTTTGTTACCCACCACAATGCACTGGACATGGATTTGTACCTGCGCATTGCCAACGAACTCTATTTGAAACGGCTGATAGTAGGCGGGTTTGACGGTGTATACGAATTTTCGAAAGATTTCAGAAACGAAGGACTCTCTCGTTTTCACAATCCCGAATTTACCCAGGTTGAGCTGTATGTAGCCTACAAAGATTACAACTGGATGATGAATTTTATGGAAGAGATGATTGAGCATGTGACCAAAAAACTGCACGGCTCAACAAAAGTAACCGTGGGTGAATATGAAATCGATTTTAAAAGCCCATGGCCCAGAATTCCAATGTACGAAGCCATTGAAAAGGAAACCGGCCATGATCTTTACGGAAAAGATGAAGATCAAATCAGGGCCATTGCAAAAGAGCTGCACATCGAGATTGAGGAAGGAATGGGCAAAGGCAAGCTGATTGACGAAATCTTTGGTGAATATGTTGAGTCAAAACTCATCCAGCCAACATTTATCACCGACTACCCGGTTGAAATGAGTCCGCTTGCGAAAAAACACCGTTCCAAAGAAGGCCTGGTTGAGCGGTTTGAAGCCATCTGCAACGGCAAAGAGATTGCTAACGCATTCAGCGAGTTGAACGATCCGGTTGATCAACGACAGCGTTTTGAAGAGCAGGCTCGATTGCGAAGCGAGGGAGACGAGGAAGCGATGACACTTGATGAAGATTTTTTGAAAGCTATCGAATACGGCATGCCTCCCACGGCAGGAATCGGAATCGGGATAGACCGCCTGGCTATGATTATGACCAACTCCGAATCAATCCGTGATGTGCTCTTTTTCCCGCTTATGAGGCCAGAGTAGGTTGCTGGGTGCAGGTACAAATACCAGCAAACATGAATAATTGAACCTGAACCCTGTAGCTTGAACCTTGTAACAAGCAACCCGTAACCCGCAACCAGAACATTGAAATTCACCTGGTACATTGCCGGCAAGTATTTTAAAGGATCCAAGAGAGAATCCAGGTTTCTCTCTTTTATCAAAATTATGGCCATTGCAGGCGTAGCAATTGGCGCGGGCGGTCTGTTGATAGCCCTCTCGATCGTTCACGGGTTCAAGTCTACAATTAACGAAAAAATTGTCGGGTTTGCCCCGCATGTCACAGTTCATTCTTATACAGGCGATCCGATTTTCCGGGCCGATACACTTCAAGCTCACATCAGCCGACTGCCGGGTGTAGACCGTGTACAACCGGTTGCTATGGGACAGGTAATGATTCAGGCATCCAGGGATGTCAGTGGGACGCTGATCAAAGGAGTGCCCGAGGCCGGTGATGTTACCAATTTACGAACATACATCAGCCGGGGAGATTATGATCTGGCTGTTCAGGAAAGCGGGCTGCATGGAATAATCATCGGCAGCAGCCTGGCAAGAACCATCGGTGCAGACATTGGTGACCGCGTTACAGTCTATGCCATTGACGGACTCCCCACACCATTCAACACCCCGGAAATCCGGCAATATACACTTACCGGTATTTATCAGACCGGAATTGCGCGGTTTGATGACAACTTTGCCCTTGCAAATATTCAAACCGTTCGCACTTTATTCGGGCTTGGCAGCAACCATGCCAACTCCATAGAAATTAACGTTACCAACACCAACCAGATTGAAGAAACCTATTCAGTAATCCGCGAGGAAACACAATTTCCTTTTGTAGCCGAAAGCATTTTTCAGCGATACAGAAATATCTTTGCCTGGGTAGATCTTCAGGAAGAGACCATTCCACTTGTTATCGGTGTGATGATTATTGTTGCAGCGTTCAACCTGATCGGAACCGTTTTGATGATGGTACTTGAACGGATAAAAGATATCGGAATCCTGAAAACCATCGGGGCAAAAAGTAAAGAAATCCGTCAGATTTTTCTACTTGAAGGTCTTCTTGTAGCTATTACCGGTCTCATCATCGGTATTGGAATTTCATTGATGTTTTACTGGCTTCAGGTCACGTACGAAATAATTCCGCTTTCCGAGGAAAATTACTACATGAGTACAGCACCTGTTGAGCCACACCTGCTGGATTTTTTCATCGTAGCAGCTGTAACAATTCTGCTTTGTGCACTTGCATCCTGGCTGCCGGCACGAATTGCGGCAAAAACCGATCCGGTTAAAGTGCTTACATTTGGCAAATAATAATTCAGGATAGTAAACTCTTTGCCGGGCAGAAAGCTCTCAATTGAATCAATTTTCAAATTCAGTTCACCCGTAAACAAAATCCATCACAGAGTGGTATAAATGGTTCTTTAAACAATGAAAAAAGAGAAAACAGACAGTATGATTACACTCATTTCGGAAGCTTTGCAGAACCCAGCAAAGGGTTGGATTAACCGTCTGATTGGCTTTTTAAAGGGTATTTAATCATTTTACCACACTATCAATGGTAGGGTAAGCAGTATTGTAAACACCTCATTCCCTATGTTCAATTAACAAATATTAACGTATATTAAGATAAATACATCCAAGATAATTTTATCCATTGAAGCATCTATAAAAAAATCCTGTTTTTACATGAAATATGCTCTAATTACAATAGTTCATGGAGTACACTTTTTAAATATCGAAAGCCAATAAGTAGATTCATGTAACAAAGCCAGTATAATCAGCCTTCCGGCATACCGATATGGACAAAAAAAATATTTTAATAATTGACGATGAGAGGATGACGCATGTCATCATTAAGGCAATACTGCAGCAAGAGTATCGCCTCTTTTTTGCCAGTAATGCCCAGGAAGGAATCGACATTTTGTCTGAAAATACCATCAATCTGGTGCTGCTTGATGTTCAGATGCCTGAAATTTCCGGAATTGAACTGCTTGAATCTCTGATGATTGATACTGTACTCAGGGATATTCCTATCATCATTATTACCGGAAAAGCTACCAAAGAGATTGAAAAAAATGCATTAAAACTGGGTGCAACCAAATTTATTGATAAAAATCAGCTCTTTAATGATAAAGAGAGCATGCTAAAAATTATCCGGCAAAAAGTTTCCGATCAGGTCATTAAACCGGCAACAATCACTGATTACAAATCGGAGTTTAAAGAAATTATCAAAACCCTGATGAAAGAAAACATATCCGGTGATTTTTTTTCAGCCTGCCGAAAACTTGGTGTTGGCCTGATCAATTCCTTCGACATCAACTATGTTTCGTTCTGGACGGTACAGGCAATGAAACCGAGCCTGGTTACAGCTTTAGGAGACGGGCAACCCGAAGATTTTGGTCCTGAAGAGATTTATTCTGAGCAGGCTTTTAAAAAAATTGCCATTATGCGTAAACCCTACCTTACAAACAATCCCACCTCGGAAAACAAAGGGGTGTTTGCCGATAAAGCTATTCACATGGGCTTAAGTTCCGAAATTGGAATTCCACTCTTTAAAGTCAGCAAGGAGGCTTTAATGAACAACAAGATGCAAATTCCCGAAAAAGCCCGATTGTTTGGTTTTATCATCATCAAAAGAAACAGAGTTTTTTCCACCAGGGAATTTAAAATTCTCACAAAATTTGTCATTCAGGCCGGTACCGTGATTTTTGATCTCTATAACAAGCTTTTTCGGCCACCGAGTTAACCTGCCAATCATTTTTTTTGCTACCGTGTGAATATCAGATTGCCATTAATACCTCCCGGGTGCTGTAAAAATCTGTCAAATCAAAAAAAATGACAAAATTTGTTCAAACATTTCTCGAAGCTCTCTTAAATAAGTATTATAATTAAGAGTGTAAAACTGACCAATTAACGAATAACAGAATTTTTAATTAAAACACTTCTGAAATTATGTCTGATTCAAATACTTCCAATTCCGGGATTTCCCGACGACAGGCACTGAGACAACTTGCCACTGGCGCAGCCGCTTTTGCTGCATCACCACTGGTATTTAGCTCTGCCGCATCTGCCAAACCTTCAAAGAAAATGAGGCGTCAAAACATCACTCTTGCCATGGTTGGCGGTGCACACATCCATGCTCCCGATTTTGCCAACCGAATGTCGCGGGCAGAGCACGTTGAGACCAAGTATATCTGGGACCCCAGTCGTGAAACAGCCCGGGCACGCCAGGAAGTTACCGGCGGCGAAATCGTTGATGATGTATCGGTGATTTATGAAGATCCGGATGTGGATGGTGTTGTGGTTTGCTCTCAAACCAATTTGCACACCGATCTGATTCCCGGAGCTGCCCGTGCAGGCAAACATTTGTTTATTGAGAAGCCGGTGGGTATGAATGGGCGCGAAGCCTCCCAAATTGCCGATATTGTTGAAAATTCCGGAGTCATCTTTCAAACCGGATATTTCATGAGAAGCAGCGGTGTGAACCAAAAAGTGAGATCGCTGATACAGGATGGCACTCTTGGTGACATTACCCGCCTGAGACTGAGCAATGTGCACAGCGGAGCCATAGGCGGCTGGTTTGATACTGAATGGCGATGGATGGCCGATCTGGATCAGGCCGGCGTAGGTGCTTTTGGCGATCTGGGATCGCATGTATTTGATCTGCTGCTCTGGTTCATGGAAGGCGACAAGCCCAAATCTTGCACCGGCCATATCGATACGGTTCTGGCAAGATATCCCGGCTGTGATGAGTATGGAGAAGGAATGGTTACGTTCGAATCGGGCGCTGTGGCTACTGTAGCCGGCGGCTGGGTCGATCACGTAAATCCGAACCAGATCGAAGTATCCGGAACAAAAGGCCATGCACGGGTCACCAACAATCAGTTGTACCTGCGCATCCCGGAAATGGATATTAATCCTTCTGAGCCATTCACCGACTTGCCGGAAGATCATAAACATCCGATCGAGCTTTTCTTCGATGCAGTCAGCGGCCAGCATAATCTTCCTCTGATTTCTGCCAACGAAGCTGCCAATGTAAACCAGCTCGTTACGGAGATCTATAAAGCTCATAAAGTGAAAAACTGGCGTCCGGTAAGAACCCGGCTCGGCTGATTTGGTTAACTTTATGATCAGATCAATGTAACAGTTTTTCACTGCTTATATTTTTAGGCACAGACCGGATGATTTCGGTCTGTGCCTGATTTTTATTATTTGATGCAACGGCTGGTATAGTCAGCTAATGCTTACCTCTGTTTATTCCTTCGGTTTTCACATTTCGTACCGCGAATTTTAGAACCCAAATCTAACCCCTACGCCATGTCAAAACTAATGCCCCTCTTAATATTCCTTTTTTCAATTCAGGCATTTCAGTTAAATGACTCAGCAAATGAGGCTCATCAGACAGATCCGGTCACCATTGGCGTGGCGGGCCTCACACACGGCCACGTTCACTGGATTTTTGGTCGAGGCAATATCGACGATATTGAGATAGTCGGTATTTATGAACCGAACGAGACTGTTTGGCAGCAATATCAAGAGTGGTACGATCTGGACTCCAGCCTCTGGTACAAAGACCTGGACAAAATGCTGGAGGTAACTCACCCCGAGGCTGTAACAGCTTTTGGATCAACATATGACCACCTTGCCGTGGTAGAAGCTGCAGCACCCAGGGAAATTCATATCATGGTTGAAAAGCCACTGGCTGTAAATATGGAGCATGCATCACGGATGAAAGAGCTGGCCGAACTGCATGATGTTCACCTCATCACTAATTATGAAACCACCTGGTATGCCAGTAATCACGAATTAAAAAGGATGTTTGAGAACAGTGATGATTTTGGCGATATCAGAAAAATGGTGATTCACGACGGGCATCCCGGCCCCAAAGAGATCGGTGTGGGTGATGAATTTCTGGAATGGCTGATCGATCCAAAACTAAATGGCGGCGGTGCCATCATGGATTTTGGGTGTTACGGAGCCAATCTTATGACCTGGCTGATGGATGGCGAAGAACCACTCACTGTTACGGCCGTTACACAAACCCATAAGCCGCACATTTACGAAAATGTAGATGATGAGGCAACCATTATCCTCACCTACCCCGGAGCACAGGGAATTATCCAGGCATCATGGAACTGGCCGTACGACCGGAAAGATACCCATGTTTACGGAGTGGACGGGTTTGTTTACGCTGATGACGATGTTACCCTCCGTTTTGCAAAAAATCAACAGCGCAACACAGAGACAAGAACTCTTGAACCACGGGAATATCCCTATGATGATCCCTTCAGCTATTTTGCAGCGGTGGTTCGGGGTGATGTAATCGTAAAAGATACCGACCTCTCTTCCCTTGAAAACAACATCACCGTCATAAAAATCCTTGATGCTGCCAGGAAATCGGCTGAAACAGGGAATAAAATTTACCTGGATTAGAAAACGGCTGCTTCTAATCATCCATGCAGAAGCACATCTTGATTAGGCATAAACTTGTGAGTTATACTGCTACTCATTTACTGGTTGGCAGACTGAAAATGTCCCAGGATAAACCGCCACGCTCCAAACCGGTTCCGCAGGAACTGTATATTTCTATATAAGATCGCCTTTGGAATTTACCGACATTTTATAAAACCCTGCAATTTAGTGTCGTGTCAAACCTAAAGTTTCGCAAGCATAGCTATTCCCCTGAAACGCTCATTTTTTGTACATGTAAATGAAACCCGTAAATTTTTTTACCTTAAAACTTTCCTAAGTTAAGAAAGTGATAAATGCAGAAAGGAAACTTTTTCGGGTTTTACCCGGCATCTTATCATTGATACGACAATAGGGCCATCAGAAAAATTTTGATTAAACATTCTCACTCGCTGACTTTTTTGAAGTCAGTTTGTTAATCATCCCTTTAAAAATAAACCCGTGCAGAGGATAAACGGAGTACCAATATAACCGCCCTGCCACACCCAGCGGCCTGAACGTAGCCGTTTGAATCAGTTCTCCATCGGAAATTTTGAACTCAAGCCACGCTTCACCAGGCAGTTTCATCTCAGCAAATAGCAACAACCGCCCTTCTTCCCTGTTTGCGTAAAGTACCCGCCAAAAATCCAGCGTATCACCGGTGTTGATGGAGTTGAGGTTTGTACGACCTCTGCGTAACCCGACACCTCCTGCTAACTTGTCTACAAGCCCCCGCAAAGCCCAAAGCCAGTTTGCATAATACCAGCCGGTATCTCCGCCAATGCGCCAAATTCTTTCAATACATTCATCACGATCACGAACCTTTCGTGTTCGCAGATCTTTGAAACATCCGTATTCGGGGACTTTCACAAAATCAGATATTTTTGCATCAAACCCGCTGCTCACGTTTGCATCTTTCCAGCTCGACTCAATCTCATTCGTCTCAATCCGCCGGAACGCTTTTTGGATAGCATCCTGATAGCCTATGGGTGATATATCCAAAATGTGGTTAATTCTGTCATCGCTGCAGATGACTTCCACACTCATGCTCTCGACCAGGTTTCTTGCAAGTTTATAGGATGTTGATGTTACAAAATACAGCCAGTAAGAAGACAAATTCGGCGTCATCACCGGAACCGAGATGATGCTGCGCTTCAAGTTCCTGGCTTTGGCATAGCCCAATAGCATTTCCTTGTAGGTAAGGATATCGGAACCGCCGATATCAAAAACATCATCATAGGTTTCGGGGTTGAACAATGACTTTGATAGAAACGCCAACACATCAGAAATTCCAATCGGCTGACATCTTGTTTTTAGCCATTTTGGGGCAATCATTAACGGCAGCTTTTCAACCAAATCCCTGATAATTTCAAAAGATGCGCTGCCGGAACCGATAATGATACCCGCCCGCAAAGCCGTAAAATGATAATCTCCCTCACTTAAAATCTCCTCAACATTTTTCCGGGACTCCAGGTGTTTGGAAAGGCTCGACTCATTCACAATCCCACCCAGGTAGATTACATGCCTTGCATTCGTTTTGCTAACAGCATCCCGAAAATGGATTGCCGAAGTTTCTTCAAGGGATTTATAATCGTTGCCCGTTGACATGGAGTGAACCAGGTAGTAGGCGCCATCAATGTCTTGGGGGATTTTTTCGAGCGATTGCCGGTCTAAAAGATCACCCTCGATAACTGAAATATTTAGCCTGAGTGATTCCGGAGGATTGAATCTCTTTGCATCCCGAACAAGGCACACTACTTCATATCCGTTGTTAATCAGTACTGATAAAAGCCGTTTGCCAATATAACCTGTGGCACCTGTAAGTAATATTTTCATCCTTTACATCCAAACTTGAAGCAGAATATGAACCTGCAAAGTACTACAATGATGGGTGAAATCCTTGCCTGAGTGATTGAAACATTTTTCTGCCTGAGGCCTTAAGCAAGATTGGCTTGGCAGAACATTTCGTTATTATTGAATAACCACTCTTGACAACAGCCCATTCATATAAATTTTAAAATCTCAGTTTATTTTATCATAAACAGTGTCGGGCATTATTACATAAATTGAGGAGTATCATTTTCAAACCCGGAATGAGGTTGATATACATGAAAAAATGGATTGGAAGATACCTGATTGCTATTGGGGTTTTTCATGCACTTCTAACGTTTGTTTTTTTCCAGGATGGTTTAATAGCAATTTTTCAGGAGGGAATTTGGAATACAGTAAGCGGACATGAAGACAGAGCCGCCGCTTTTTGGTTTATGATGTCTGGATTTTTCTCGATTGTGTTGGGAATTTTTGTTAACTGGGCAGAGCATGAATATAGCAAGCTTCCCGTATCCTTAGGTTATTCACTACTTATTTTAGCTGTGGTTATTGTAATTGTGTTGCCTGCAAGCGGAGGATGGCTGTTATTCCCACCTGGTATTGCTTTGGTAATCAGAAACAGAAAAGACAAATAGCAACGAACATAATATGTAATCCATAAAAAAATAAGGAGGGTTTATGGAAAAGATGACAAGGAAAAAATTCATCTCGAAAACAGGTGTTGCCGTAGTGGCGTCAGCCGCAGGATGTATGTTCTG
>SKYV01000272.1 GCA_007127745.1 Balneolaceae bacterium | reverse complement strand
TTTTAAACTACGAACTGAAAAAATATTTGATGAAAAAGAAGCGGTCAAGAACGGCTGATGCTTATCTGTAAATACTCATTGACCGTTTATTAAAATCCAGATTGAGACAAATGGCAAGCAGTACGGTATTTGTCAAAAATGCAGATCCGCCATAGCTGATAAATGGCAACGGAAGGCCGATAATGGGAATAAGTCCTGTAGCACTGCCAACATTAATGATGAAGTGTACAAAATAGAGAAACGTTACACTGACAATGGTTAACTGCGCAAACGGATGTTTGTGATGGGCGGCCATGTGCAATAATTTTAAAAAAAGCAGGGCAAATAGAATCAATAGAATTCCGGCACCGATAAATCCAAATTCTTCACCTACCACACAAAAAATAAAATCGGTCCACTGTTCGGGTAAAAATCGTAACTGGGTTTGGGTGCCTTCCATAAATCCTTTTCCGTGAAGGCCACCCGACCCTATAGCTGTTTTAGCCTGCAACACATTCCATCCGGAGCCGAGGGGATCGAGAGTGGGATTTGCAAAAGCTTCTACCCTTGCCCGCTGATGCGGCTGAAGCACCTGATGCAGAGCTACTTCAGTACCAACAATAACCAGAAGGCCAAAAACCAGAGAAGTCACGGTAAGCCAGGTTCGTCTCTGCAACAGAAATATGATGACTGTGACTAAAAGGGCAGCAATAATTCCCCATTTCCAGTTTAACACAGTAAAATACCCAATAATTGCCGGAGAAATCATTAAGGCAGAAATACCGTATGGCAGCCCCGACCAAAAGAGCACTACAGGTAAAATACCGAGATAAACAATAGCAACCCCTGCCTCATTTTGCAGAACCAGAAGAAATGCAGGCAGCAAAAAAATGGCAACAGTTGTCAGTGCTGTTTTTAAATTTTCTGAAGATATATCTCTTCGGCTCGTTAAATAACTTGCTGCAGCAAGTATAGTGGCAATTTTTGTGACTTCTCCTGTTTGAACGTTCAGGGGGCCAATCCTCAGCCAACTTTTTGATCCGCTCACCTCTGTACCAAAGAAGAGAGTTATTATCATTAGAAAGATGCTAATTGCGTAAAAGAAATAGGCACCTTCATAAAACGTTCGGGGCGACACAAACTGAATCCCGATAAGTACAGCTGCTGAAAGTGCTATCCACATAGACTGCCGGTAGAAATTATCCTGTATGTAGGAGGGCAAAAACTGAGAGACCGGGCCTTGTGTGGCACTGTAAATTGCAGTCAGGCCAAATGCTATCAGCCCGAGCCAAATCAATATTACAAACCAGTTAAATTCCCGTCTATCCTGCATTAATCTTCTTCCTCATCAGTTGTAATTTCGGGCCTGAAATTAATCACATGATCATAGATGTGTGGCCTGTTAATTTCTCCGGTCAGATATTGTTCGATGAGAAGAGAAGCGATCGGGGTGGCTGATACAGAACCATAACCGGAATTTTCGGCCAGTACCGCTACAGCTATTTGCGGATCATCAGCCGGTGCATAGGCGATGAACCAACCGTGGTTTTCGCCATGAGGGTTTTGAGCGGTTCCGGTTTTACCGGCAATTTCCACGTCTGAAATAAAACCATAATACCTGGAACCGCCCTCAAGCAGTGCTTGTTTCATGCCCGATTTTATGGTTTCCAGATAATCATCCCCCACCCAGTCTATCTTCTGAAGGACGGGGCTGGTATATTGAATGTCTCCGTTTGGTTCCCGGATTGCACTAACCAGGTGTGGCTGTACCCTGTAGCCGCCATTTGCAAGAGTAGAAACAGCAACTGCCATTTGAAGCGGTGAGACTGAAACCATGCCCTGGCCCACACCCAGGCTCATCAAGTCCCCGATACTCCATCGTCGTTCTCCAAATGTTCGGTTCATGTAGGTACTGTCGGGAATAATTCCGGTGCGTTCAAAAGGGAGGTCAATATGATTGAGCGGTCCCATGCCAAAATCCTGAATCAAATCTGACCAGATATTGAGTTGGCCACGGCTTGCAATCCGATCCATCATCCAGAAAAAGTAGGTATTGCTGGATTTTGCTATGGCTCGTTCAAGGTTATAATTCCCGGGATCGGCCAAATCTCTGTAAGCACGTCCCCGGTAATAGGCACCCGGATTGTAAATCTCAAGTTCGGGGGTAATCAGGCCAATGTGCAGACCAACAAGTCCCATAAATGGCTTGAATGTAGATCCTGGAGGTTGCCGGGATGAAATTGCCCGATTGTATAGGGGCGTGTCCCGATCGGAATTAAGGGTCTGCCAGTAATTAATATCCATACGCCCTGCAAGTTTGCTCAGATCATATTGCGGGGCGCTTACCATGCTCAAAATTCCACCGGTTTGCGGATCGATTGCAACAAGGCCTCCCCGCTTGTTTTCCATCAATATTTCTGCCAGTGCCTGCAAATCTGCATCTATGGTAGTTATCAGATCGGCACCTTTGGTCGGTTCAATATTCAAATCACCGGTTCCGTAACTGTCCAGGGCCTGCCCGAAAGCATTCACCCGAACATATTGAGTGCCAATTTCTCCGCGAAGATAATCTTCATACACACTTTCCAGGCCACTTTTGCCAATTCTGTCGCCCATCCGGAGGTGGTCGCTGCGTAATAAATCTTCTCTGGATGCTTCCCTTAAATATCCTAAAATATGTGAGGCGTTAACCCCGGCAGGGTAATTGCGTTTACTTTCTATTTGATGGCCAATGCCGGGCAATTGCCATAAGTTTTCCTGAATGTCGGAGAAAACATCAAATGGCACTTCTGTAAAAAGCCGGGATGTACGATGCCATGAGTAATTTTGTGCCTGCTGGATTCGATCAAGCACTGCCTCTTCGTCCATTTGTAAAAAAGCTGCCAGTTTAGACAAGTTTTCCATTTTGAATTTGGCAGGCGTGATGGTGATAGAGAAAATGGGCTGATTATCTGCAATAATGGTACCTTTTCGATCCAGTATTAAACCTCTTGCCGGGTTTACAACTTCCATCCGGAGAGAGTTCTGCATGCTGATAGGAGAGTAGGTTTCGTAATCCAGAATCTGCAGATGAAATATTCTGGTAATCAAGATAAAAAATCCAATGACAACAATTCCCTGCAGTACTTTGATGGATGTTTGAATCTTGTTGTTATTTCTGCTGCCTGCCATACTCAACTCCTTATTTATCTTCTCTGACGAGATGTAGAAAACTGCCTAATAGTGCTGTAAACATAGAACTGATGATTAAAAGACTCCAGATAAAAAATCCGGGAGAGTAGAGTTCTGTAAACAGACTCAGGCCGTAAAATATTACATTATGGATAAAAGCTGCCATCAGAATAATTAAAAATACTTGCCAGAAAAGTAGTCTGTTTTGAGAAATACGGTTCAAATAGCCGAAAAGTATAAAAATCAGCACCGTTTTCGCGAACATATTCAATCCCCACAGATCCGTTAGTGCATCCTGCAAAAAACCAAGGAATGCAGCATAAAGAAGAACTTCCGTTTTTGATTTTTTTGTGGCCAGCCAAAGCAAAAAAATCAGAACAAGATCAGACTGTGCACCTATGATCTCAAAATGCCTGAGCAGCACTATTTGTATGGTAACGATCCCTAAACCGATAAAAAATAATCGTATGTTTTCAGACCGGATCAAAAGAGTTCTGTTTGTTCATTAATAAGGTTATTAATTGTGGTGTCGGGTTCAAACTCCATGATAAATGCTTCGGCCAGTGTGTTAAGATCGGTAAAGGCTTCCAGGTAAATGGTTTGAGTTTCAACACCGCGGCCCGGCTCTGTATGGGTTACAACACCAATGGGGAGTCCGGGAGGATATTGGTTACCAAAACCGGATGTCTGCACAATTTGGCCAGGCTCAACAGGGATGGTTTCAGGCACAAACTGGAGAATAAGTTCACGGCCGGTTCTGCTGCTGCGGGTTACAATTCCGTAAGCGCGGGTGCCTTCTACCTGAGCGCTGACTCTGAACATGGAGTTGTTGTATGGTAAAATCTGTGAATATTGATTTGAAACCAGAATCACCTGCCCGATTAGCCCGTCGGAGTTGATCATGGGCATTCCGGGCTGAACGCCATCATCAGAACCGGCACTGGCCGTTAAAAAACTGTTAAGGCTTGTAAGATCTTTGGCCACAATTTTTACCGGAATCAAGGGATGAGAACTCTCTTCACGCAAATTTAGCAGACTTCTGAGAACGCGATTTTGCTGTTCCACAGAACGAAGGCGGCTCAGTTCGTCCTGAAGCAGTATATTCTGCCGGTGCAGATACGTATTGGTAGAAATAGCCTGCCGGTATGTCCGGATATTGGAGAGTGGCTGTTCGAGGTAGCTTAGAACAGTGATGGAGGCTTTCCTCATATTTTGAAGTCCGCCTTCATGACGGTTTATCATCAGACCAACAGCAAGCAGCAGAATAAGTGCCGTGATAATATAGTCTTTAATATCCGCTATTCGTCGCATTCACCGTATTGCAGAATTTTCAGGTAATTACTGTTTTGTAGTACTCCAGATCCTCGAGAATTTTACCAGTTCCCCGAACAACAGCCGTTAAAGGGTCTTCTGCGATGTGTACAGGAAGGTCTGTAGTTTCCATAATCAGCTTGTCCAGGTTTTTTAGCAACGCACCGCCACCGGTTAACATTATACCTCGATCGAGAATATCGGCAGAAAGTTCGGGTGGAGTCTGTTCAAGAGATTTTGTAATCGCTTCAACAATAGAATTTACTGATTCTGAAATTGCTTCTCTTACATCTTTTGATGTAACCTGCCTTGTTCTGGGCACCCCGTTCACCAAATCTCTTCCTTTTGTGATCATTTCAAGTTCTTCATCCAGTGGAGCGGCTGATCCAATTTCACATTTTATTTTTTCTGATGTTCGTTCGCCTATCAGCAGGTTATGGTTTCGCCTGAAATAGTTGACAATATCTTCGTTCAGTTCGTCACCGCCCAACCGAACTGATTGCGCATGAACAATTCCGGACAAAGCAATGACGGCAATTTCGGTTGTTCCGCCGCCAATATCCACAATCATATTTCCCACAGGCTCATGTACATCCAGGCCTATTCCAATTGCAGCGGCCATGGGTTCATCCACAAGATATACTTCTTTTGCTCCGGCATGTTCGGCACTGTCGCGAACGGCCCGGCGCTCAACCTCGGTAATTCCGCTGGGCACACAAACCACCATTTGGCGTGTTGTTGAATACCATTTCATTTTTACTTTTTTGATCATGTCGCGGATCATGAGTTCAGCAACTTCAAAATCTGCGATAACACCATCTCTGAGAGGGCGAACCGTTCGGATATTACCGTGTGTTTTTTCATGCATCAAACGGGCTTCATGACCGGCGGCAACAGGTTCGTTTCTGTTATTCAGAGCAACAATAGATGGTTCGTTCAGAACAACTCCCTGCCCACGGGCATACACCAGTGTATTTGCTGTGCCAAGATCAATTGCTATATCTGTATAGAGAAAATCGAAGAGGCCGTTTTTTTTCTGGCTGTTTTTTGATTTCTTTTTTGTTTTCGTGTAAGTATCCGACATTTGGTGATTTGCTTTAACTAATTAGACATTCAGACAGACTATAAAAAATACATTTTTAACTGCCTATTTGCGAACAATTTGTTTTAAATGGATGTAATAAATTAATGTTTAAAGTGGCGTATTCCCGTAAATGCCATGGCCATATTATATTCGTCGGCAGCTTCTATCACTTCTTTATCACGGATGCTGCCTCCGGGCTGTATTACGGCTGTGGCACCGGATTGTGCGGCGGCAATAACTCCATCGGCAAATGGGAAAAACGCATCCGATGCAATAATGCTCCCTTTCAGGGAAAGATCTTCATTCATTGCTTTCCGAACGGCTATCACAGAACTTTCCACACGGCTTGTTTGTCCGGTTCCGATTCCACAGGTAGCCCGGCCTTTTGCATAAACGATACCATTGGATTTTACATGTTTAACAACTCGCCATCCAAATAACATGTCAGATAGTTCCGCATAGGTTGGTTTACGTTGGGTAACAATTTTAAGGTCATTTTCGGTAACTGCGGCGAGGTCTGCCTGTTGGTACAAAGCTCCCCCGAATATGGATTTCAGTTTGTAGGAATCAGTATCGGCCGGGTAATTCAGAATCTTAACAAGGCGTCTGTTTTTCTTTTTGGTTAAAAACTCGGTGACGCCCTCCTCAAAGTCCGGCGCCAAAATAATTTCTGTAAAAATGGAATCGATCGAGGTTGCCGTTTCAAGATCGAGGGGGCGGTTTACGATGACGATTCCGCCAAACGGAGAAACCGTATCGGTTGCAAAAGCCCGTTTGTATGCATCAGTCAGATGATTGGAGGAGGCAATGCCGCAGGGAACGGTGTGTTTAAAAATGGCAGCCGTTGGGTCATCGTTTTGAAAATCTGCCATCAGGTGTAGTGCACTATCAATATCCAGATAATTGTTGTAGCTGAGCTCTTTGCCGTGGAAGCAATGAATATAATCCGATTGCCGCCCGTAAACCGAAGCTTTCTGATGGGGATTTTCTCCATATCTCAAGTCGGCCGATTTTGGAAAAGAAATTGAAAGCTGCTCCGGTAATTCGATTTCATCAATGGTATTGAAGTAGTTGCTGATTGCCACATCATAATCTGCTGTATGCTCAAAAGCTTTACGGGCCAAGTTTCTTCGGGAGCTGAAAGAAATTTTCCCGGTATCTTCAAGCTCTTCCAAAAAAGCAGAATACTGATTCGGATGGGTTAATACAGCAACATGGGCAAAGTTTTTTGCCGCCGCGCGGATCATGGTGGGTCCGCCAATATCGATATTTTCGGTGGCTGTTGCCGGGGTTACATCGGGTGAAGAAACCGTTTCCTTAAACGGATAAAGATTTACCACAACCAGCTCTATCGGCTCTACCCCGAGTGTATCCAGTTCGCTCCGGTCGGGTTGATGGCTGGTTCTCGCCAGAATACCGGCATGAATATTGGGATGCAGGGTTTTTACCCGCCCGTCCAGGCATTCGGGAAAATTTGTAACATCACTGACATCCTTCACCGGTATGTCTGCTTCGCGGATAACTTTTGCTGTGCCACCTGTGCTGAGAATTTCAATTCCTTGTTTATAAAGGGAGGTTGCGAGAGAAGCAACGCCGGTTTTGTCTGAAACCGAGATCAGGGCACGATTTATCGGGAGTGATGATTCGGGTAAGGTTGATAGAGGTTTTAAAGACACGTAAATCAGTTGTTTTGGTTGAGGATGTTTTTAATTACTGAAGGAAGAAGTTTATGTTCCTCTTTTAAAACACGTTTTGCAAGTATTTCCGGGGTGTCGGAAGGTTGAACCGGTACTTTTTTCTGAGCGATAATATCGCCTTTGTCGTACTCTTCGTTCACATAATGAACGGTACAACCCGACTCAGACTCTTCGGCTTCGATAACGGCTTTGTGTACACGAAGTCCGTAAAATCCTTTTCCTCCGTATTTCGGCAGCAGTGCCGGATGGATGTTGATAATTTTGTCCGGATATTTTCTGATGATCCGTTCAGGGATTTTTTTTAGAAATCCGGCCAGCACAATTAAATCGGGGTTCCATTTATGCAGTTGTTTCTCAAGTTGCTGTTCAAACTGATGCGTGTCATCCGGAGTGAGCAGTGCAACGGGAATATCATGTTTTTGAGCACGTTCAACCGCACCGATATTTTTTTTGTTTACTATCAGCCCGGCTATTACTGCATGAATGTCTTGGTTTTTAGTTGCGTTAATAATAGCCTGAAAGTTGCTGCCGGAACCGGAAGCAAAAATTACCAGTTTTTTCACACGGTATATAGATTGCGGTGTTTAATTCGCGTAAAAGATAGTGAAATCCGAACCCAAAATTTTAAAAGAATTGTACAGGAACGAGAGTAAAAAATTAATTTGGAGTCTTTTTGGTGTGTATCTGGCCGGCTCTGAAAACATGGTAATTATTAAAACTCCATGCGATCTGGTTCACCGTAATTTTGATGACGGTGGCAATTGGAATGGCAACCAGCATTCCGAGAATTCCGGCAGTTTGTGCACCAATCATAATAATGAAGAGAATGGCAACGGGATGAATATCCGCGGATTTTGAAAAAATAAGCGGCTGCAGAACCACATTGTCTAAAATTTGAGCCGTCATAACTGCAAGGATGCAGGGAATAATCAATGAAAAATCTCCGGTTTCGATAATGGAAACCACAATGGAGAGCAGATATCCGATAATCGGCCCGAAATAGGGGATGGAGTTGGCCACTCCAATGGCAATCCCGACCGAGGCCGAATTATTTAGGCCGGCCACAGAGAGGGTCAGCCAGGATACAATCCCAACGATTGTGCATTGAATCAATACACTGCGGAAATAGTAGCCCAGGCGTGTTTCAACTTTGTGGACGAGACTGAGAGTTGTTTCAAAATATTTGTTGGGTACGAGCTGTAAAAGATCTCTACGGATTTTGTGCCCATCTTTTAAAAAGAAGAAGGTGGCAAATGGAATCACCAAAAAAGCAGCGAACAGGTTGGTGAAAATGCCGATCAGGTCACCCACCACATCCGAGAGTCTGCCAAAATTGAAAAGATCTTCAACGAAAACAGCCACATTATCACGCAGGTAACCCTGTGGGATAAAATCGAAATTGGCCCGAAGATGAATTTCGATCTGATTGGCAATCATAATCAGATTATCGGTGTGCAATTGCCGGGTAAGAATAGCCATACGGTTGGCAACTATCGGGATGATGCTTGTTGAGATCCAGATAACGACCAGCAAAACAGTAGCAAGAATAATTGTGATGGAAAGGGTTCGGTCTATGCCGGCTGCCTGCATGCGGTTCACAAACGGGTCGAGCAGGTAACTGAAGATCAGAGCTATAAATGCATAAACAGCAAGATTGCTGTAATTGTAAACAATGACACCAACAACCAGCAAACCGGCAATAAACAGGGCCGATTTTACAATTTTCTCTAACGTTAAATTTTTAAGCATCTAATCGTGCTTCAATTTTTGGCATGCTTTGGTTGATTACAGATCCCGGAAAACCACGGCCGGCCAGGTACATATAAATTTTCTGTTTTCGTTTATACGGATCTTCTTCCCGCAAAAAATGGCGTTTTCGCTTTAAAACCAAATCTACGCAAATCTGATCTTGCGGCAAATTGTCTGAGACAGTTTTTACCACCTTTTCGATGATATTTTTTGAAAGGCCTTTTTTATAGAGTGCCGATTTAATTTTTTTGGGGCCCCAACGGTTCAGTTCTCCTTTTTCATTGGCAAATTTCAGGGCAAACTGTTCATCATCGAGGTAGCCTTTTTCGGCAAGTTCATGCAAAACATCGGTGATGATTTGTTCACCGAATCCCTTTTTGATCAGTTTTTTCTTTAACTCAGACGAGGCGTGATCTCTTCGGCTGAGATAACGGTAACAACTCTCTTTAACGGCGCTTAACTCTTCTGCCTGTTTAAGTTTTTGATACAAAGAAGGCGTCAGTACGACGCCTTTTTGCAGTGAATATTCCATCAGAGTCTGGTTGCTCACTCCGATCAAAAAACGGTTGTTGTGATAAAGTGAGAAACGCTCCTTGTTTTTCTTTTGAACGGAAATATTCGTAATGGTCAGCGGCAGGTCGTCCGGAATATCATCGGGAGTCCGGCCGCTTTCTGTGTATTTATTCATCAGCTTTAGCGGGTTCTTTCTTTTTGTCCTCCTTCGCTTTGGATTCGTTCTCATCGACTTTCGGCATCAGAATTTCGCGTACAGTGGTTTCAATATTTTTGCAAAGTTCCGGGTCTTCTTCAAGAAATTGCATGGCAGCATCAGTTCCCTGTCCGATGGGTTCACCTTCGTAACGGTACCAGCTGCCCCGTTTTTCGATGATGTCATTTTCCACGGCAAGATCAAGGATTTCAGAAATTCTGGAAATTCCCTTTCCGTATAAAATATTGAATTCGACCACTTTAAAAGGAGGCGCTACTTTGTTTTTGGCAATTTTTACTTTGGTGCGATTGCCAAGCACTTCATCTCCTTTCTTGATGGAGCCGATGCGGCGAATATCGATCCGGACAGAGGAATAAAATTTGAGTGCGCGGCCGCCGGTAGTGGTTTCGGGATTGCCAAACATCACACCGATCTTTTCTCTCACCTGGTTAATAAACACAACCCCTGTCCGGGTTTTGCTCACCACCCCGGTAATTTTTCTCAGCGCCTGTGACATCAGGCGTGCCTGCAATCCCATGTGCGAATCTCCCATTTCACCTTCCAGTTCGGCGCGGGGGACCAGTGCGGCCACAGAGTCAACCACAATAACATCCAGGGCTCCGGAGCGGATTAGTGTTTCTGTGATTTCAAGTGCCTGTTCACCGCTGTCGGGCTGAGAAACCAGCAGTTCATCAGTATTGATGCCAAGGGCACGTGCATATTTGGGGTCGAATGCGTGCTCGGCATCCACAAAGGCTGCATAACCGCCCGCTTTTTGTGCTTCGGCAATCACCTGAAGGCCGAGTGTGGTTTTACCACTGGCTTCCGGTCCATAAATCTCGGTGATTCGTCCCCGCGGTATCCCGTTCACACCCAGGGCGTAATCTACCATGATGGAGCCGGTGGATATGGTGGCAATTTCGTTGGCTGCCTGATCGCCCAACCTCATTACAGCGCCTTTACCGTGCTGTTTTTCAATCTGTCCGATTGCGATGTCAATTGCTTTTGATCTGTCGTCTTTGGAAGCTGCCATAGCGTAAATAATGTTTAGTGATTATAAATTGTTTTCTGAAATAAAAGAAGCGGGCGTGCCTGCATCATGTCACCCTAAAATATAACATTTTCACTCCCTCTGATACCCTGAAATGAATATATGTATAACATATGTACGAACCAAATTTTGCGGATTCCTTACAAAAATATTTTAAAAAGGTTATCAACTGTATGAACGGCAAAACCCGAAAACCTTACAAAAAATTTTGCCGAATTTGTTCAAATTAATGGAGTAATGGGCTAAAGTTGCGCAGATTGTTGAACGGCCGACAGACATTGGAATAGTTCTGCAATTACTTTTTCGCATTGTTTGGATGTTGTGTAAGGAGCCGGGCCAATTCGGATAATATTATCGCGAGAATCGGTGAAAATGCCCTTGTCGAGTAGCATGGCCCTCAATTTCCGGGCATGGGGAGATCGCAGTGCCAAGAATCCCCCGGTTTCATGTAAGGGGCGATTGTTTGCGTGTTGAATATGGGATTTCTGATCGTTGAATTCATCAAACAGATCCCGGAGATATTGAACCTGGGCGGTGTACTGTTTGTGTAGAATTTCTGCCGTCAAGCCTCTTTCGCCGAAAAACTCCACGACGGCAGCAGCTCTGAATTGGGAAATCGGGTCGTATGTACCCGTTGCAAATTTTTGATCATTATCATCAAACTGAATGGGGGCATCTTTCCGGGGCTGATCAAGCTGATTGAATGCAGAGAACCACCCGGTGATGACGGGCTTCAGTTGGCAATTTGGCGGATAACGCAGAAAACAGTTCGCCTCACCCCATTGCAAGTATTTGTAGCCGCCTATCAACAGGTAAACATGTTCCAATTTTTCATCCGTCAGTGATAGAGGAACCACGTTTGTGCCGTGGTAATCATCAATCATTAGCGGAACCCCGGTATCGTTGGTATGTTGTGCAATTTCAGTAAGTTTGGTGTTGATTTCGGCCGTTTCAAAATAAACCCGGGAGAGCATAACGGCCGCAGTGCGATCATCCATTTCATCTATGATGGAATCTCTCAACTCT